>DATJMI010000179.1:0-7411 GCA_035508775.1 Methylacidiphilales bacterium | reverse complement strand
AGGTGAACGAAGGAACGAGCGATCGCGGGCTGGTGGCTTTTCCGGTGCAGAAAAAGACGCTGAAGATCGAACCATTCCGCCGCGACCGGCTGGTGCTGATCACCGTTCCGGATCACGAATTGGCCAAGGCGAGCGAGATTGTGGTTGAGGTGTTGAAAAGGGAAAAATTCATCGGGTTTGAGCCCGACATCCCGACGCGCAAGGCGGTGGATAAGATTTTTCGGGAGGCGGGACTCGAAGTGAATCCGGTGATGGAATTCGACAATATCGAGACGGTGAAGCGGGCGGTGGAGATTGGCGCGGGGGTGTCGATTGTTCCGCGGGCGACGGTGGAGCAGGAGGTGCGTAACGGGACGCTGGCCGCGGTCGAATTCAAGGGACATCCCTATTACCGGCCGCTGGGCATTATTTACAAATCGGGACGTGTGCTTTCACCGGCGATGAAGCGTTTTCTCAAATTGCTGAAGGACCCGCTGGAGTTGCCTGAGATTGTGATAGATGGCCAACAGGCGGCGTAGGTGCTGCGGAGGGCAGAAAAGCTTTGCGCGAAGAGAATTTACTGTGCGCAGGACACCTATTTTAGAAATGGGTGGGGTTGCGCAAGGCCCGCCCGAGCTGGTTTAAATAATCGTGCCGGCGGATTTCGATGGCGCCGAGCCGCGCGGTAAGGGGCGAGAGCACCTGGGTGTCGAACAAATCGAATTTTCGGGCCCGCAAATGATCCATCAGGCGGCACAGGGCGATTTTGGAGGCGTCGGTTTCGCGATGAAACATCGATTCCCCGGCGAAGAAGCCGTTGATGGCGACGCCGTAAACGCCGCCAACGAGCTGGTTGTTGCGCCAAACTTCGACGCTGTGGGCATGGCCCTGGCGATGCAATTCGGCGTAGGCTTCGATGAAACGGCGGCTAATCCAGGTCGATTCACGACCGGGGGCCGGTTCGGCGCAGGCGCGAATGACGGAGGCGAAGTCGCGGTCAAAGGTGAGTTCGAAGGGATTGCGGCGCAATTTTGATTCGAGGCGCTGGGGCGGGCGGAAGGAGTTGATATCGAAAATGGCGCGTGGATCGGGCGACCACCAAGTCAGCGGTTCGTCGGTCCAGGGGAAAATTCCGGAACGGTAAGCGAGGAGGAGGCGGGGGACGGAAAGATCGCCACCCAAAGCGAGCAAGCCTTCGCGGTTGGCAACTCGATGATCCGGGAAGGAGAGGCTGTCCGGACGCAAGATATTCATTTCATGTCAGAGAGGATCGTGACCTGTACCAAGAAAAACCAGGACGTAGAGTTGCGCAAGGGCGACAATAACGCTTAGTCCCACGATGAGCAAAGAGGGCATGGCCTTGCGGGTGCGGGCGTAACGGCGACCCATGAGGAAAATCAGCACCAGGGCGAGCGCGAGCGCAGCATAGGGCGCAAAATGCCAAGTATAATTCGCGCCAAGGAAAAGTGCGATAAGTCCGCAGACGACACCGGCGATGACGGACGGGACGCTTTTGGCTTTCACGTAACCCATGACGCCTCCGGCGATCAAGAGGAGACCATAGAGATAAAGGAGAAGTACCGTCCAAGCCATACCCCGACACTTTGCCTGAGTTTTGGGCTTTGCGCAACGGCGAGGGGGCGGTTGTCCGGTGCGGGACAGGAAATCCGTTGCATTTCATGGCCGTCTTTAGCACCATGAGGGTATCTTATGGATTTGGAGTTATTAACCACGACCCTGCCTGAAAATCTCTCTCCCGCTTTAACGGAAAAACTCAAAACTCTGGTCCCCGGAACTTATTGCCTTCACCGCAGTTGGGGTTTCGGCCAGATCAAAAAGTGGGACAGCGCCAGTGATAGCGTGACGATCGACTTTAAAACCAAGCGCGGCCATGTGATGCAATTCGCCTATGCGGCGGAGTCGCTCACGCCGCTGGCTTCCGATCACATCCAGGTGCAAAAGGCGGCCGCGCTTGAAGCATTGCGCAAGAAGGCGAAGGAGAATCCAATAGCGGTGATCGACGATTGCATGCGCAGCCTGGGGCAACAGGCGACCGCCGACGGCATTCAGGCTATGCTTAGCCCCGACGTCATTCCCGCGGCCGAATACAAGAAATGGTGGGATGGCACCAAGCGCGCCCTGAAAAAGGATGGCCATTACCATGTGCCCGGAAAGAAGACCGAGGCGCTGCGCAAGCTCGACGCGCCCACCATGCTGGGCGATTCGGCTCTGGAACATCTGCGCCTGGCCAACGGTCCCAAGGCGGTGATCAACGCTCTGGCCGGGGTGACCAAATATTGGCCTGAAATCAAAAGCGAGAAGGCTCTCAATGAAGTGGCTGAGATTCTCAGCGGCACGCTGGTCAAGGTTCCGAAGTCGCAGTTGGCGGTGCAGGTCGAACTTGCTCTGGCTCGCGATGAATTTTTTAGCCATGCGGGGCGTCCGCCCGAAGGCGGTTCCTGGGCGGTGGCCACGCTGGCGCCACAGAACGCCCTGGCGCTTAGCGTCTTGCTGGATGCGCTGCCCGGATCGCGCCAGCCGAAGTTGCTGGAAGCCTTGCGCGTCAGCCTGCCCGACGCCTGGCCCGCTCTTTTTCTAGGCCTGCTGCCCCGAGCCAATGGGCGCGTGGCGGAGGTAGTCACGGAAGCTTTCCAAGCGGCCGGGCGGGAGGCCGAGGTCCATGGGGCCGTCAACCGTTACATCCGCGAGCGGAACATTACCTGCGATTTTCTTTTTTGGCTCTGCAAGAACCGGCCCGCTGCCTACAGCCCGCTGATTGAACCGCAACTTTTCATGGCCATTCTTTCCGTTCTGGAAAGGGATCAGTTTTCCGAGATTAAAAAGGGGACCAAACTTTACGAACTTATCCTGTCGGACAAGACGCTGGTGGCGGCCATTCTGAAGGACGCGCCGGTGGCAGATGTACGCGATATCACCCGGGCGATCCTGCTCAGTCCGGTGTTTGAAGAACTCGATAAGCGGTCGTTGCTTGCTTCCATTATCAAACTTTACCCCGAAGTGCAGGCCATGGTCGTCGGCGACAACAAAGCCACCCCCTCACCGGAGGCGGGCCTCATCGTTTCCTGGCTCAGCCTGCAGCGGCGCAAGGCCGAACTGGAGGATTTGGTTTTGCGCCAGATTCCGCAAAACAGCAAGGATATCGCCATTGCGCGCGGTTACGGCGACTTGCGCGAGAATCATGAATTCAAATCGGCCAAGGAGATGCAGACGATTCTGGCTCGCCGCAAAGCGGAGTTGGAACAGATGCTGTCCCGCGCCCAGGGTTCCGATTTCGCCAATCCCGACACCGCGAAGGTTACGCTTGGCACCAAGGTGACGCTGAAGGATGAGGCGAGCGGCGAGACGCTGATCTATATCATTCTGGGCGCCTGGGACAGCGACTTGAGCCAGGGAATTATTTCCTATCAGACCGCGGTGGCACAGGCGTTGCTTAACCACGCGGTCGGCGAGCGCATCGAACTTTCCACCGACGAGGGCGGCCGCCGCCCCGTTATCATTGAAAAAATTGAATCTCATCAGATCGATCTCTCTTCACCCACCTAGATGTTTATGAGCATGAGCAGCACCACGATTACCAAAGTTGTCGCCCGGCAGGTTCTCGATTCGCGGGGCAATCCCACTCTTGAAGCGGAGGTTTACCTCCAGAACGGCGCGCGCGGGCGCGCCATGGTCCCCTCCGGGGCCAGCACCGGTGAGAATGAGGCGCTGGAATTGCGCGACGGCGACAAAACCAGGTTTGGTGGCAAGGGCGTCCTGAAAGCGGTCGAGAACGTGAACAAAAAAATCGCGCCGGAGATTATCGGACTCGACAGCACCGACCAACTGAAGCTTGACGGGCGGATGCTCAAAATCGACGGCACGCCAACGAAGAAAAATCTTGGCGCCAACGCCATTCTCGGCGTGTCGCTGGCCAATGCGCAGGCCGCGGCCAAGGCGGTGGGACTTCCCCTCTACCGGTATTTGGGCGGGCCGAACGCCAAGACGCTGCCCGTGCCGCTGGCCAATGTTTTGAACGGTGGCGCTCACTCCGACGCGCCGATCGATTTTCAAGAATACATGATTGTACCGAAAGGCGCACCCACTTTCAGCGAAGCTATCCGCTATGGCGCGGAGGTTTACCACGCGCTGAAGAAAGTGCTGCATGACCAGCGGCTCGGCACCGGCGGTGGCGATGAAGGAGGCTTCGCCCCAGCCTTTAAATCGAACGAACATGCGCTCGAAGTCCTGGCTTTGGCCGTCAAGCAGGCCGGGTACGTCCTCGGCAAGGATATTTTCTTCGCTCTCGATCCCGCCAGCAGCGAGTTTTTTGACAAAGAAAAGAAAAAATATGTTTTCAAGAAATCGGATGGCAGCGAAAAAACCGGCGAGGAACTCGTGGCGATCTATCAAGATCTGGCCAAACGGTATCCGATCATCTCGATCGAGGATGGCATGGCGGAAAACGACTGGGATGGCTGGAAGAAACTGACCGATGCGATGGGCAAAACCACGCAGTTGGTCGGCGACGATCTTTTTGTCACCAACGTCAAGTTTCTCCAAAAGGGAATCGACCTTGGCGTGGCAAATTCGATTTTGGTCAAGGTCAACCAGATCGGTTCGCTGACGGAAACTTTCGACGCGGTCGAGCTGGCCAAGCGCCACGGTTATACTTCCATTCTCAGCCACCGTTCGGGCGAAACCGAAGACACGACCATCGCCGACATCGCCGTGGCGCTGAATGTCGGCCAGATCAAGACGGGTTCTTTCTCCCGCACGGACCGTCTCGCCAAATACAACCAATTACTCCGCATCGAGGAAGAACTAGGTGACAATGCCGTTTTTGGAGGTACGCTCAAATAGCCGGACGGTAACGCCATCATGCCCGTTTCTCGTTTTCTTGATCCTTCCAGTGTTCCGCTCAAACGGCAAAGCGGCGGGAATATCTGGGCCACGCTGGTCAACATCACGCAGGGGGTGACGGTGGTTGTTCTTCTCTCGGGACTCATGCTTTTTTTTGTGCCGGTTTTGCAAGCCATGCACCGGTTGCACGGAGAAATAGCGGGGCTCCAGCGTGAAATCGCCGATGCCCAGGACCAACAGCAGGAGCTGCTGCTTGAGACTGAGCACATGAAAAACGATCCGGCCTATGTCGAGCATATCGCTCGCGACCGGCTGCGCATGGCCCGGCCGGGAGAGACGGTACTCCGCTTTGATCCTTACGAAGCCACGCCGGCTCCATCGGCGCCGGTGACACCGGTACCCGCAAACGGCAACGGCTCGAATTGATTTTCGCTGACGGTTGGTTTTTTCCTATCGTATTTTTCGCTTCTGCGCTTTCCTTTGCGCCCGATTTTCCCTAACCTAATCCGGATGAGCGATTTGGAAACGGGCGCTCGAGAAAATTCAGCGCAGGATCAATGGCTAGCGGGCCGGTTTGAAGTTCGGAAATTAATCGGTCAGGGTGGTCTAGGCGATGTTTACCTCGCCTGGGACCACCATCTCAACCGCGCGGTGGCGGTGAAGCGGGTACGGATGCAGCATGAGCAGACCGACCGCAAATTGCTGGAACAAGCCTGGCGGGAGGCGATGACAACAGCCTGTTTGCAGCATCCCAACATTGTCACGATTTTTGATTACGGCATCGATACGGCTGGCGCTTACGTCGTCATGGAACTCATCGAGGGTGAAACACTCGAGGAGGTGCTCATGCGCGGCCCCCTTCAATTCGAGGATTTTCTCCGCTTCACCCAGCAGACTCTCGACGCGGTCATTGCCGCGCATGCCCTTGGGCTGATTCATCGCGATCTCAAGCCGGGCAATTTCATGATCACCCGATCGCCGTTCTCATCCCGGTTCCACGTTAAAATTCTCGATTTCGGTCTGGCCAAGTATCTCGACATTCCGCAGCCCCAGTCGATCGACCACTTCAATTCGCTGATGGGATCGATCCATTACATGGCGCCGGAGCAGTTTCAGCGGCAGCCCATCGGCCAGCGCACCGACCTCTATTCGCTCGGGTGCATTTTTTACGAGGCGTTGACCGGGCATCCGGCTTACGACGGCGCCAATGTCTCGGAGTTGATTGACGCCCACCTGAAACGCGCCCCGTTTCCCATGAAGGATCTGCGCAAGGATATCTCGCCCAAACTCGAACAATGGGTGATGCGGTTTTTGGAAAAAGATCCGGCGGCTCGCACCCAAAGCGCGGTGAACGCCCTGCGCACCTTGCCGACACTCGAAGAATGCCGCCTTGATACCCGGCACACGTCAGGCAGCCTGCTCGGCAAACTGGTTCACCGCCCGCCTTCAACTTGAATTTTCTTACCGGATATACCTCGAAGGATTGTCTGCATAAATCGATAGAGCATAAAGCTTACTCCCCATGACATTGCGGCAAAAAGCAACCACACCATTTGGAGAAGAAAAGGTGTGCCAACTAAAAATTTGCCGTGATCCGAGAGGATCGTGGGGAAAAAGGGACTAAAATCACCCTCGGGAGAGTCCACGTCGGAGTCCCAGTAAAGATTTCCCCAAATGAGACAACCCCATAGAGCATTAAATCCTCCACTTACAATCCATAAAATGATGGTGAATCCAATCCATCGGACCATCCAACTCTCTAATCGAGCTACCGGCTTTTTGGCTGTAATGACAGCCATCACAACGCAACCCAAAATAAAGCTCACCAAGTGAAGTATCAAACCGAAGAGTGTGATATAATAAAACCACAGATCGAAGAATTCGTTCCACGGCGTGGGGCTGATGAGATCATTCACGACTCGTGGGTTTGTTAAAGGGATAACCTCTAGGTCAGCAACCTCTGCACGATTTGGCTTAGCGTCTTGCCATCGACCTGCCCGGCGGCTTTGGCTTGGGCGGCTTTCATCACCGCGCCCATCTGGGCTTTGCTGGTGGCGCCTGTTTCGGCGATGGCTTCTTTTACCAGCGCCTCGGCTTTTTCGGCGGATAACTGCGCGGGCAGGAAGGTGCGAAGAAATTCGAGTTCCTGCTGTTCCTTGCCGGCGAGGTCGGGCCGGTTGGCCTGAGTGAAGCTGGCGATTGAGTCTTCCCTTTTCTTGACTTCCTTGCGCACCACCGCCAGCACCTCGGCGTCGGAGGCGATGGCATCGGCGCCGCCCTTTTCGATGGCGGCGTATTTCACGGCGGATTTGAGCATGCGCAGAACGGAAAGTTTTTCCGCTTCGCGCGCCATCATGGCTTTTTTCAGATCGGCATCTATTTGGGCGGTTAGACTCATAGGCCACTCAGAATACTACAACCAAAGGCCGTGGCGAGATTTGTCTGGATTTTAGACCGCCTCTCAAGGAGAAAGGCGGAAGCAAATTTTTATGAAACGCATTGCAGTGCTCACTTCGGGTGGAGACTCGCCCGGCATGAACCCGGCCATTCGCTCCATCACGCGCGCAGGGTT
>DATJMI010000178.1:0-14999 GCA_035508775.1 Methylacidiphilales bacterium | reverse complement strand
TCGGCTTGCGTCGGCACGCTTTGCACGCGCGCGAATTGAACTTCCCCTGGGACGGCACGGAGCGGACATTTACCGCGCCACTGCCGCCCGACATGAAAGCATGGGCTCGTCAAGCGGACCTTGGGGAAGTGGGTTCATTTGGATTCAGTCCCACTTCTTAAAAATGCCAATGAGAATCCAACCTATACCCACGAAGATCCAGCAAAAATTTCCAACGACCATCCAGAAGCTTCCGGATTTAGAAGATTCCCACATAAAGAACTTCAGCACGCCCCACAAAATAAAACAGATGCCCAGGAGAACAGCTATTCCTTTTGCGTTACGCAGCTTTTGAAGCATGTTTTTTAAGGTAACAGCGCAACCACTTCTTGCAAGCTCCGGTAATGGCTCGGTTTACTATCCGAACTAACTTTGCTTGACAAAGTTAGATTTTCGAGCCAGCTTATTCCAACTTAATCCTCAATTAAATAAACCTCCATCTATTAACTTTGTCATAAAAAGTATGAATACATCCTCCTGGCGCCACTATTACGAATCCAACCGGCTGCACCGGACAGAACCTCCATGGTCAGCTCCATGTCAATTGCCATTCGGACTGCGGCAAATCCTGGCTGTTTCCCTGTCTCATTTTCAATTGGGCGAGACCGGCGGAGGCTCCTTTCTGTTGCGAGGCGCCGCCGGAGAAACCGACGCGGACGATTTGGCGGCGCTGGCCCTTTTCGTGGCGGAGGAACAGGAACATGCCCGCCTCCTGGCCCGCATGGTCGAGCGCCTCGGCGGATCGCTCGTGCGGCGGCATTGGACTCACCGGCTTTTCAAATTCGCCCGGCGCGCCGGGGGTTTCCGGTTTGAAATTCAAATGCTGCTGACCGCCGAAATCGTCGGCACGGCCTATTACGATTTGCTGAAAAAGAACGTGGATGATCCCGCGTTGCAAGCCGCCCTGGGGCTGATGCTCCGCGACGAGGCGGGACACATTACGTTTCATTTGGACCGGCTGCGGCTCCGGTGGAAAACTTATCTGCCCCTGGAACGAAGTCTTTGGGCCTTGCAGTTTCAAACGTTGCTCCTGACGGCCCTGCGCGTGGCTTGGTTGGACCATGGCAACTGCCTCCGCGCGCTCCGTTGTGGCTGGCTCGATTTCGCCGGACAGGCGCGGCAAGTCGCCATCCAATTTTTGGACGATTTGGAATCGCCCGCGACTTCATGCCGGGGCTGCCCAATTCCCAAACCGGTGGCGGAGACGATTCCCGCCTGAGAGAACCTTGGGATATGGCCGAGGTCATCCAATCCAAGAATAGTTTTACTTGTCTTGCTACACTCTCGCCACATCATGAGTTCATGAGTCGGACGCTTGCAGGCGCTGTGGTCAGATTCTTCTCTTTGTTCGCTTTTGTATGCATCCCAGCACTCGCCTCTGAACAAAACTTGGCGGGTCACTATAAGATCATGGCAAAACTGGATACGTTAATTTGCAACGACGCCACGTTAACCAACGTAACCATTTCGGATATCGCTCAGTTACTTACTCGGGAAAGCAGAAAGTCGGACCCTGACCGTCAAGGCATTAATTTTGTACCCGAGATGAACCCCGGTGACTATTATTATAAAGTCACATTGCACCTGCAAAAGGGCACATTCTGGCAAGTCCTCAAACATATGGAATGCCCAATTTTCTTTACCGCTGGAGACTCCACAGTTTCAATCGAGAACTTCTCCGGTGACGGAATGTTCAGTGAAACATTCCTCATTCCAGATGGCTTTTTCAATTTAAATCCGGATCAAACTTCACAAATATCATGTAATGTAATGCCTCAACTCAAGACCATGGGAATACTCTTCCCCCCAGGGGCGTCCGCCACGTACCAACCTAGCCTAAAAAAGCTTTCCGTCGTAGTGGTTCCAGGTGTGGTGTAACAGAAGACATCGACTACCTGTTATTCAAAGCCTATCAAAAAGCACATCCGGACCGGTAGAATCTCAGAAATTTGGGAAAGAAGCTGGCGATCTGTTATTGCGCAACAAGCCCGGCAAAATCGACTTTCTCACCTCTTCCCATTAAACAGCCGCGGCGCCGTATCCTCGGCGACGATCAGCGAATCGGCTCGCTCGCGGCGCCGCTCAAAGATCAGCTTGTCCAGAACGGCATTGACCGGAACGGGATATTTCTGGTTGAAGCAGGCCATGCAAAACTTATTTTCGCCCCGGCCCGTGGCGCGGACCATGCCCGCGGTATCGAGATAACCGAGCGAATCGGCCTGAAGATATTTGGTGATTTCCTGGTGCGAAAGCTGATTGGCAATCAGGTCCGCGGGATCGGGAAAATCGATGCCGTAGTGACAGGGGAAGCGGTGCGGCGGACAACTGATCCGGATGTGAACCTCCTTCGCGCCGGCATTGCGCAGGTTCATCACCCGGGTGCGGGCGGTGGTCCCGCGCACAATGGAATCGTCGACAACGACGACCCGCTTGCCGGCCACCCGTTCCTTGATGATGTTGAGCTTGACCCGGACGCCAAATTCGCGCGCCAGTTGCGATGGATTCAAAAAGGTGCGCCCAACATAGTGATTGCGGACAAATGCATGGTCGTAGGGGATTCCCGATTCCTCGCTGAAACCCAAAGCGGCATAGTTGCCGGAATCGGGCACGGGAATGACCAAATCGGCCTCGACTGGATGGAGCCGGGCGAGTTCGCGCCCCATATTGGTGCGAACCGCACTAACGTTAACTCCCTCAATGGTGCTGTCGGGCCGGGCGAAATAGACATACTCGAAAATGCAGAAACCGAGATGATCCTTCGCCACGAATGGCTTGTAAGAACGGAGGCCATTTTCGTCGATGACGACAATCTCCCCCGGCTCGACGTCCCGGACAAATTTTGCGCCGGGAATGATGTCGAAAGCGCAGCTCTCGCTCGAAAGAAGCCAGGCGTTATCGACCTTGCCAATACAAAGCGGACGAAAACCGAGCGAATCACGCACGCCGATGACCTCGCGCTCGCTCATCAGCACCAGGGAGAATGCGCCTCGTACCTTGCAAAGCGCCTGAATGAGAATGCTGTCGCCAAGGTTGTTGGTCGGCTGAGCCATGAGATGGAGAATGACTTCGCTGTCCACCGTCGTTTTGAAAATGGCTCCCTTCGCTTCAAGCTCATCGCGCAAGAGATTGGCATTCACCAAGTTGCCGTTGTGGCCGACGGCGATTTGGCCACGGGAGCAATCAGCCACGATAGGCTGGGCGTTTTCAAGTGTGCTGGAACCGGTCGTCGAATACCGGACATGCCCGATGGAGCGGTTTCCCGGCAGCTTGGCCAATTCCTTTTCATTGAAAACCTGGGAAACCAAACCCATCCCATGGTGACTCTTAAATTTGCGTTCCTTGTCGCTGGCCACGACTATGCCCGCGCTTTCCTGGCCGCGATGTTGCAGGGCGTAGAGACCGAAGAAAGTAATCTCGGCCGCTTGGGGATGGCCGTATACGGCAAAAACCCCGCACTCATCCTTCGGACGGTGCTGAAAAAGATCGCCTGCCGGGGAGGATGAATCGTTCATGCCCGCTTCATTTATACACCATCTGCAAAGAAGGAAAAGCGTTTCAGACTTTTTCGTGACATTTCGCCGTATTAATAAGTGAACGTCCGCAAAGTTGTCTCGTCATCAACACCCTCGACAGAAAAGAGATAGGCGCATAGAAAACTAGTACTCTTATCAAAAGTGCTAAAGCCTGGTGAAACCCGATTCGATTCTTTCCTTGCCGCCGCTCCCGGCGCCTTACGCGGTGCTAGGCAGTCCCATCAATCATTCGCTTTCGCCCGCCATGCAGCAGGCGGCATTCGATCACCTAGGTATCGAGGCGCGTTACTACCGGATCGCCGTGGATGAAGAAGGACTGGAACGCGCCGTGGAACGCTTGCGCCAGGTCCCTTTTGGCGGATGGAACTGCACCATTCCCAACAAAGTCAGGATGTATGAACTCTGCAACAGGCGCGCCGAATCGGCGGAACAGTTCCGCGCGGTCAACACGGTGGTCAATGACAAGGGCACGCTCATTGGCCACAATACCGATGGAGTGGGCTGGAGCCGCGCCTTACGCGAAGCCTTTGGGCGCGGGCCGGGCGAGTTGCGGATTTTGCTACTCGGGGCCGGCGGCGCGAGCCGTGCTATCGCCACCCAGGCTTTGCTCGAGAAATGTCCGCTTCTCATCATTGCCAATCGCAAAGCCGGCCGCGCGCTCGAACTGGTCAGCCATCTCCAGGAACAATTCTCTTCCGGACCGCTGGCGCGAACGGCGCGGAACCTGCGCCCCTCCGGCTGGCAGGACGAGGAATTGGCCGGGGCGCTCAAGGAAACCGACGTGGTCGTGAACGCAACATCGGCGGGACTCGATCCGAGCTCGCCGCCGGTGCTGCAGGCACGGCTTCTGCCTCCGGAAACGCTGGTCTTCGACACCATCTATGGCGCGGGCTGCGCCAAATTGCGGCAGGAAACCGAAGCGGCGGGCGCGAAATGGAGCGATGGTCTGGGCATGCTCCTGCATCAGGGCGCGGCGGCTTTTTCACTTTGGACCGGCCGGGAAGCGCCGCTGAAAATCATGCGCGACGCACTGGAAAGCGCATTTTCCGCTTCGCGTGTGTAGGGGGGGAATGGCATGCTCGTATTCTTATCTCATGGATTCGTCTTCGCTTTACGTCATTGAAAGCATCGCCGCGTTTCTGGTGGGCGCCTCGGTGGGCTCATTTCTGAACGTGTGCGTCTACCGCATCCCGCTAAACCGTTCGATCGTTACCCCGCGTTCCCATTGCGCGGCCTGCGGAGCGCCAATCCCGTGGTACTATAACATCCCGATTATAAGCTGGCCTATGCTGCGGGGAAGGGCCGCCTGTTGCGGCACGCGCATCGATCTGCGCTACTGGCTGGTCGAATGCGGCATGGCCTTTCTTTTTCTCGCGCTCTGGCTGAAATATGGCCAAACCGACCCCGTGGAAGCCGTCATTTATGCGATCATGATCAGCGGTTTGGCCACAGCCTGTCTGATCGATCTGGATCACTATATCATTCCCGACCGTTTCACCCTGGGTGGATGCGTCGCCGGCTTTGTGGCTTGCGCCATTCACCCCGCCCTGATGGACCAAAAGACGCCGCTGCAGGGATTTTCCTGGAGCCTCGCCAGTGCCATGGCCGGGGCGATGACCCTGCTGGCGATCGCTTGGGCGGGAACGAAGCTTTTCAAAAAGGAAGCGATGGGGATGGGCGACGTGAAGTTCCTCGCCGCCATGTGCGCGTTCCTGGGCGGAACGTCGATTACGTTTATCCTGCCGCTTTCCTCGTTTATCGGCGCGGTCCTGGGTTTGGCGCTGATCCTCTGGCAGCGCGGCGCCTGGGGAACCCGCATCCCATACGGCCCCTTCCTCGGGCTGGCGGCAGTGTTGTGGCTTTTTGGTGGCCGTGAATTCATGTTCGGATACTGGGAACACACCGCGCACATCCTAAACATGGTCCGCTCGCCCATGATCGATCCGCGCCTGGTACCTCCACCTCGTTGATTTTGGGAAAAGATCCGGGGTCGCATTTGTTAAAGTGACGTAATTATCAGCCAAATATCTTGCGCTTTAACTCGTAAAAGTTGAACTTACTCTGTGCGTTTGCGGATATATAGCTTCGTTGTGATCATTTTACTGGCCGCGCTGGCTGGCGAACTGTTTTCCTTCTATTGGCAGAACCGCCCGGCGAAAGAAAGACCGTGTGATCCGCTGATCGTCCGGGAGGCGCGGAAATCGGGCCTTGATCCATTCCTGATTCGGGCGCTGATCTGGCAAGAAAGCAAATTCAACCCGCAAACCCACGGGTTGGCCGATGAGCGGGGCCTCATGCAGGTCACACCGGAAGTCGGAAAGATGTGGGCGAAAGCGAACAAAATTCCCAATTTTCAGCCCGATTACCTTTATGATCCGGCCACCAACATCCGGGCGGGTACCTGGTATCTCAACCGGGCCATTCAACGCTGGAGCCAGACCGATGACCCGGTGACATTCGCACTAGCCGAGTACAACGCCGGACCAAGAAACGCGGCAAGATGGGTCGATCCGAATAACCCGCAGGACCATGTCGCCTTCATGGATAGGATCTCCTATCCCTCCACCCACAACTACGTTGAATCGATTCTGACCCAACGCAATATGTACCGGGAATTATTGGCCAACGATCCGCTTTACCGGGACTTTGCCGAGGGAAACAAATCGATGACCCAAATACCCTGAAGGGGCGGCCCATGCCTACTTTTCGGACAGCCTCTAGTGTCCTGAGTCAGAATTAAAACGTAATATTATTAGGCATAATTTGTCTCTGAAACAGGTGATTAAGAAAATCCTTTATATTTTGAAGAATCAATGACTCGGGACGCTAGTAATCCGTTCCCCACCCGGTACGGTCGCCGCCGGGTTGCTCCTCCTCCATCAATTCCTGCGGCGTCAATGGCTTGGCCAAAAGGGGCCGCCCGCCACGGTGAGCAACAAGGAAATCGCTGGGATTGAGCCAGCCGTCGCTGCGTGAATTGAAACCCGCGCCCAAACCAAGACCAACCGTCTGCCTCACCTCCCAATGAAGATGAGCCAGGTAAAGGCCATTGACGTTGCCCACCGTGCCAATCCGTTGGCCCCGTTTGACAAACTGGCCGGCGGTGACATCCATGGTCGCGAGTTGGGCATACATAACTTCGACAAACGGCGGGTAACGGCCTTCCGGCAACCGGTAGCAGATAAAAACAACATTGCTCCACGCGCTCTCGAAATTTTGCGCGACGGAAACCCATCCGTCGGCCACACTGTAGACGGGCTCGCCCAAAGCGGCGTCTCCTTTGGCGGTAGTCCAGTCCTCCCCAAGATGCCCCTTTTCCATGAAAGGCATCGAGATCACCACACCCTCGCCATCGGGCGGCCGCAGTGGCGTGCCGAATTCATCGGCAACAGGCAGACTGGGAAGAATATTGAGTGTGAAAAATTGGAGCCAGTCGATTTGGGTGATCGGCGCCGCAACCGGAGGCTTTCGCTCACGGCCCGCAAAATCGAGCCCGAACCACAAGACGGCGATCCACGTCACCAGCACAGCGAGATAAGAGAGGCGGGATGCCATTACAACTGAATTGAAGCTCCAGACCCCCGATTGAACCCCGGCAGCGACAGCAAGAAAAGCTCAGACTTTTTCAGTGGGATTGGGAACTGCCGGCTTGGACTCTTTCGGTTCGTAGAAATTGCCGTAATGCCGCCGACCGCAATCGGGGCATACCGTATGGCTGAACTGAGCCTCGGAACGGCGGCCAATGTAGGTTTCCAGACTTTCCCAGGAGTCGTTGGCGTCGCGTATCTTTTTGCAGAAGCTGCAGACGGGCAGAATGCCTTCCAGCATCCGGACTTTGACCTGAAGCGCGCGCTGCTGCTGGGCCACCCGCGAAATGAGAATCGCGACGATAAAAAGAACACTCATGTAAATGAGGGTGTTGATCAGCACGATGGAAATATCGTATGGCGTTTCATCGAGCCACTGCACCGCTATGCCTTCTCGAATCGCGCAAAGAAACGCGCCAAGAAGAATGGCCCAGCGGCACGGACGGTACCAAGCCATCAGAGCAACGGGGAAAACGAAGGCGATGGGAAAAAAAATGTAGGGGCCGGTAAAGTAGTCCAGAGACAGAACGATGAAGGAAAGACCCAACGTCCAAAACGCAGCGCGTTTTTCGAGATGCCGGGCTATCGTTTGCATGAGCAGAAAAAACTGCTTGAGGGGCGACTATAGTCATGCCGGCTTGGCCAAAGCAACAACGGTGTGAAGCCTAATCACCAACCCTGTTCCTATCCTATTTCTTGAACAATTCCTTGAGACCCGGCTCGCTGGCGCTACAGACGCCTCTTTCGGTGATGAAAGCGGTGATCAGGCGAGCGGGCGTAACATCGAAACCATAATTGGAAGCGGGCGAACCATCGGGAGTAATTTGGATTTCGGCGATGGCGCCGCCGGCGGTCCTTCCGCGCAGATGAGTCACTTCGGAACCGTTCCGTTCCTCGATGGGGATTTCAACCAAGCCATCCTGAAGAGCCCAATCAATGCTCGAACTGGGAAGGGCCACATAAAAGGGAATGCCGTTGTCGCGGGCGGCGAGAGCCTTGAGGTAGGTGCCGATCTTATTGCAGACGTCGCCCCGAGCGGTCGTGCGGTCGGTTCCAACAATGCAGAGATCGACCAAGCCGTGTTGCATGAGATGGCCGCCCGCGTTGTCGACAATGACCGTATGCGGGACGCCATGCTGTTTGAGTTCCCACGCCGTCAGCGACGCGCCCTGGTTGCGGGGCCGGGTTTCATCAACCCAGACATGAATATCTATATCGGCTTGACCGTGGGCCATAAAAATGGGCGCCAGTGCCGTGCCCCAATCGACACAGGCTAACCATCCGGCATTGCAGTGGGTCAGAACGTTGAGCCGTGATCCATATGGCTTTTTTGCCAGGACCTCGCGAAAAATTTTCAGGCCGTGATGTCCGATGGCCTCGTTGATCTCCACATCATCGTCGCAAAGTTCCGCGGCCCTGTGCCAAGCGCGATCCAGCCGCTTCTCGAGTGGCAACTGCCACACGGCGTGACGCACCTCGTTGAGCGCCCACTGGAGATTCACTGCTGTGGGCCGCGTGGCCAGCAGCCGCTTCACCGCGGCGTGAATGGCCGGATGGGTGGGATCGTCCCGGATGGCGAGACACATTCCATAAGCGGCGGTGGCGCCAATAAGAGGCGCGCCGCGCACTGTCATATTGCGGATCGCCTCGGCGCATTCTTCCATGGTACGGAGCGCAAGGGTCTGGAACTGGTGCGGCAACAGGCGTTGGTCGATCACACCGACCGTATCGTCAGGATTACGCCAAATCGTACGCCAGCGTTTACCCTGGTAGTTCATGGAAAATCAATCGAGCCGGGAAAGTTCGGCCTGCATTTTGATGCCGAGAGCGGAAGTAGGACCGAGCTTGAGCCCACGCTCCCAGGCACCCCTCGCATCCTTGGGTTGAGAGAGCTGCTTGTAGCTGAGACCCGCATAATAGTAGATGGCCTGCCGGGTATCGGCATTGAGATTATAGGCGTTGGGCAACAGACCCTCGATCTGCCTGACTAGAATCTGAAAATCGTTCCGGGCGATCTGGCGTTTGCCGAAAATGGCGGGAAGTTCGAAGTAATCGATCGCGCGCACAAAACGGACCGCCGGGTTGTGGGGATCGGCCGCGACGGCGGCGTCCAGCTCCTTGCCGCCGTTTTCGAGATAGGTGAGCTTGCCCGGTCCAATCCAGGCGTCGCGACTGTCGAGGGTATAGACGCTGCCAAGATAAGCCTGAAGAAGATGATTGTTGGGCTGTTCTTTGGTCCATGTTTCAAGATCGGCGGTAAGGGATTTGGTTTCTTCTTTGTCGCCATTAACCGCTTTTTGATGCCGTTTTTGCACTTGTTGAATCAGTGGATCACTGAAAGGGTCTCCCACGGTAACCGGCGCCGGGGTGGCTGGCGCCGATTGGCTGGTCTGGGCCAAAGCCGTGATAACCGGGCCGGTGAAAAACAAAACCGTCAGCGACAATACTCTCATATCCGAAAAAAAACCTCCTAGCCGCCGGCCCATCAGGCGGCTGCCCCAAAGCATGCCGCCGCCAAGAAGCGCCATGGCAAAAACGCCGAGGGCGCAGGCCAAACCAGCGGAATCGGGACTGGGCCGTCCCATGATTTCATAAATTCCGCGCGTGATGGGCGCAAAGCGCGCTTCGGCGACGAGAACGAGGCTATCACTGACCTCCAGCATGGCAAAACAAAACGTCAGAATGGTCCCGGCGATCAGGCTGGGGGCGATGAGCGGAAACGTGACACTGGTGAAGGTGCGCCAGCGGCCCGCGCCAAGATTGGCGGCGGCCTCCTCCAGCGTGATGCTGGTCTGTTGATATCCGGCGTAGGCGGCGCGGACAATGTAGGGCAGACGCCGCAACGCGTAACTGATGACGAGGAGAAAGGTGGGATCGGCACGCGGGTTGATCCACTCGCCCCAACCGCGAAAATTAAAGCCGGTCAGCAGGCCAAAGGCAAGGACAAGGCCGGGAAGCGCCAGGGGCAACATGGCCAGGGCGTCGAGCACAGGTTTGCCGGGGAATTTTTCCCGCGCCAAAAGATGGGCAATGACGAGGCCGAGAACAAGATCGAGAAAGGCGCTGAGACTCGAGTAAAGAAGAGAGTTGGTGACAAAGCGGCCATTGATGCCGGTGGTGAAGACGTCGGCGTAAAAGCAAAGCGAATACTTGGAGGGAAGAATGGTGAAGAACCAGCGTTCCGCGAAGGAGCTGATGATAACGCCAAGGTGGGGCAACAAGGCGAGCAACAGAAGCGCGCCCACGGCAACGGTAGCGCCCCAGGCCGCAAAGGGCGGCAGGTCGATTTCCGTGGCGGCATAAGACGCGCGAGCCGACATCAGGCTGACGGAAGTTTCACCGAAACGGCGCACCAAAAGAAAAAAGAAAAGGACGAGTGCCAACGTAGCGACGACAAGGGCGTAACCAATCTGTTCGCCGTTGGGGTCGACGGAAGCATTGAATATCTGAGTCGGAACGGTGGCCGTGTAATTGAAGATGAGCGGCGTGCCGAGATCGGTGAAAGCGCTAATAAAGACGATGCAGCCGCCGGCGAAGAGTCCGGGCCGGGTCAGCGGCAAAGTGACCGTCAGCAGGAGCCTCCAGGCGGATGCGCCCAGATTGGCCGCGGCATCGGTCAACGAGGGGTCGATATTGGCCAGCGCCGCGCTGACGCTGAGAAAGAAAATCGGAAACAGGTGAAGCACCTGAAGAATAACAATGCCGGCGAAGCCGCTGGTTCCAAACCAATCGATGGGATGAGCAAGCGAAATGCAACCCAGTTTGGCGAGAAGAAGATTGCAGGCGCCGTAGCGGGCAAAGATGTGCTTCAGGCCAAGCGCGCCGACAAACGGAGGCAGAATCAGCGGAGCAAGCAGCGCGGAACGAAAAATTTCGCGGCCCGGGAAACGGCAACGCGTAAAAAGGACGGCCAGCGGAATGGACACCAGCGCGGTGAAAAGCGCCGTGAGCAGGGCGATTTCGAAACTGTTAACGATGGAAAGGCGATAGAGGCGGTTTTCCAGGAGAAGCTGAAAAAACTGGAGAGTGAAAACCGTGTGGTGATCCGCGCCGGTAACGAAGAACGCGCCCGCGAACAGCCCGGTCAATGGATAAATCAGGAAGCAGCCGAAAAAGAGCGCCAGCGAAAGAAGAAAAATGTGCTTCATGGACCGCGGGCCTGGATAAGCGGCGATGAATCATTCACGGCCGGCCCTGCCCCGTCAATTGCTCGAGAATCTGCACGGCGTTCCAGGCCGCGCCCTTGAGCAACTGGTCGCCGCTGATGAAAAGCGCCAGTCCGCGCGAATGCGACAGGTCGCGCCGGATGCGGCCAACCAGCACGTCGAACTGGCCGCTCGCCTCCAGCGGCATCGGGAAATGATTCTTTTCCCGGTCATCGACCACTTTGACTCCCGGCGTCCGGGCGAGAATTTCGCGCGCCTCTTCGGGCGAAAGCGAACGCTTCGTCTCAATGACCACCGATTCGCTGTGGGCGCGCAGCACCGGCACGCGAATGCAGGTGGCGACGATCGGAAGTTGCGGCTCATGGAAAATTTTCCGCGTCTCCTCGATCACCTTGTTCTCCTCCTCATTGTAACCGTTCGCGGCCACGGCGGTGTTGTGGGAAAAAACGTTGAAGGCGATCTGGTGCGGGAAAACTTCCCGTTTCAGCGGCTGGCCCGCGGCATAGGCGCGCGTCTGCTCCTCGAGTTCAGCCATCGCCTGGGCGCCGGCGCCGCTCGCGCTCTGGTAGGTGGAGACGATGATCCGTTCGATTTGCGCCGCCTGGTGCAAAGGCCAAAGCGGCACGCCCAAAATGATGGCCGAGCAATTCGGCACCGCGATGATGCCTTGATGCTGTTTCAAATCGCCGGCATTGATTTCGGGCACGACCAACGGCACATCGGGCCGCATGCGAAACGCGGAGGAATTGTCGATCATGACCGCGCCCGCTTTGGCGCAGGCTTCGGCAAATTGGCGCGAGCGGCTCGCCCCCGCGCTGAAGATGGCATAGTCGATGCCCTCGAATGCTTCGGCCCGCAATTCCTCAACTGGCACCGGCTGCCCCTGAAACTGGACCTTCTTGCCCACCGAACGAGCGGAAGCGAGCAGCTTCAGGCTCTTGAGCGGAAAATCCCGGCGCTCCAGCGTCCGGAGAACCTCCTGTCCCACTGCTCCGGTGGCGCCCACAACGGCGATACGGTATGAAGTCATAAGCGGGTCATTATGCGCCATGATGGACAGACAATCAATCTGGTCCTAAAAGAGACCCGGACTCCCTGTTTCCCCTTCCGGCCGGGTTTCCGCCCGAATTATGACCCCAAAACTTCCCTTTCGGATCATGCTGGCGGGAACGTTCGCTTTATTCATTTCGATGGCGGCCAAGAATGTGGCCTTTCTTTCCGTTCTCGGCGAGTCATCGCTTTTCGAGTGGGGTTGTGGAGCGGCGACCGCCCTGGCCTTTTCAACCGGCATGTTTCTCTCCTTGTGCGGTTTGCTGGGCGGTAACGACCAGCGGTGGAAATTTTTGGTTCTCTATCTTATCGGCCTTCTCACTTTTTGCTCGATGCTGAGCTTCTACTTTCTCGGCTATGCGGTCTTTTCAAAAATTTATTACCTATCCAATGATGCGCCCAATGTTCTTCCCAGCCTTTCCGCCAGCGCGCGAACGGGTGGCTCCGAACCGACCCGTGAAAGGATGGCCCAGGCAGCCTATAAGTTTTTCGGAGTGACTCTCGCCTATCGCCGTGACAACGGGAAATTAACTTATTATCAGCCAACCGATCAGGACATCGCTTTCTATCATCAGCTCGAAAAGGACAGCTCCAACGCCCGGGAAATTCACTCGGTTCTAAAAGACCAACTCCGCCAGTATCCCTGGCTTTTTGGCATTTATCTCGGCAGTTTCTTTACCGTCCATTTGGCGGGCGCATGCCGGCTCATGTCTAGAGGCTATCCGAAAATTAGACGCAGGTCATATGACGAGTCGAATTTGGGCTGAATCGAAGCGCGAGCGATGAGCATACCCGCATGTGTCTGTAAGGAGCGAGCAACGAAAAGTTCGGCCCAAATTCGCCGTGCCCTCCGGGCCAAGGTCTTTTTGCCTGGGGCAAAAATCCTTTCGGTGTGACCTGCGTCTAATTTTCGGATAGCCTCTAAAAAAATGGGATCTCCAGCCATGACGCGCGGTATTTATCTGGTGACCAACCGCCGCTCCGAACGCGAAGCGGCTCATCTTATCTTCACTCTCCGCAAAGCGGGATGCAAGTTGCCGGTAGCCCTGATCCCTTACGACGATGATCTGCCCGTTCATCCCCGTCTCCGGGCGGAAACAGCGTTTCTTCACGTCAAAGATTTTCCCGAAAAAGGCCGGGCGCTGCTCGGGCAAATCGCGGAACTTTGGCCGGAAAGCCGGGCCGGTCTTTTCCGGCGGCTGCTGGCCTGGTGGGGGCCGTTCGACGAATTCATCTATTCCGATAACGATATCGTCGCGCTGGCCGACTGGTCGCTTTTTCTCGACCGGCTCGGCGAGCACGATTTTCTCCACGCCGATGAGGAATATACCACCGGCGGCGTTTACGCTTACAAAAAACCGGGAGTGGTGCTGGAAAAATTCGGCTCCGGCGCGCTCGACTCCCTTCTCACCACCGGCTTCTATGCCACGCGCAAAAAACCGGAGATCACGGCGGCGTTTGCGTCAACGGTGGCGTGGCTGCATGCCAATCCCGGCGTGGCGCACGAAGTCGATGGCGCATTTATTCACCTCGCCGTGTTGGTTGGCGGGCTGCGCATCCGGAATATGTGCCGCGCGCCGGATCATTGGCCAAGTCCCTGGGCCGGCGCATACTATAACGCGCTTGAACTGGTGCAGCTTTCGCAAACCGGGCGCCCCTTGATCCATATCCATTTCGCCGGCTGGGACGCCGATGGCTACGCCGCCTCGGAAGAGCTCTATTTTTCCGAAGACACCAACGTGCAGCGCATGCGCCGCCATATCTGGGTCGCTTTTGCCCACTGGAGCGGCCTGCACTACCTGCGCACGAGAATTTGGCGCGGCCTCAAGCGGCGGGCGCGGAGGATTTTACCGTGATCCCAAAAGTCTTGATTTCACAAAGGAAGCTTCAACCCTTCCGCTTTGGCCAATTTTTTCTGATTGGCATCGAAAGTCAGAAATTCTCTCACACCCAGATGCAAGGCCGTTGCGACGTGGAGAATGTCAAAGCCCCGGTGTCCTCCAGCATGGGTATGTTGAGCGGAAAGCCTCTCGGCAATCTGATGAGTATCCGTCCAATCCACCGGGATAATCACCACCGCTCCGTCCGCGATATTCGCTTGCACTTTGGCTAAAACGGCCTGTCCGGTTGTCCGGTCAAATCCCTTCCGTAAATCCTTTTCATGCAAAAAGGCCGGATAGCGGAGTGATTGACGAAATTCGAAAAGCAGGAGCGAAGAAACGCCCAGCGGTTCACGCATTCTTTTAAAGTGTGCCGCTGCTTTGGGCGAATTGGCCTGCAACCGATACAACGCGCAAAGAAACGAAGTATCGGGATAGGCGATCATCCTTCTTCGCCTTCAAGCTCAGCTTCACGCATGGCTTTCACTTCAGCCGTGGAAAAAACACGGTTTCCCCAGACTTCCTTGAGTTGGGCCATAAAGTCAGGCTTTACCAGTTTTTTCACCGGCGCCGTGGGAGGCACTAAACGGGCCACCACGCGGCCACGCTTCGTGATGGCAACCGATTCCCCATTGGCGATGTAAGCGGATACCCGGCGGAAGTTATTGCGCAAGTCAGCCACGGTCGCGCTTCTCATGAGAGATAAAATCTATCATGTGAATATGCAATGTCAATCTTCCTCTC
>DATJMI010000177.1:0-25820 GCA_035508775.1 Methylacidiphilales bacterium | reverse complement strand
ATTATTCGGCAAAGGCGAGTTATTGAAAAAAAGAGCCGCACGCCGGCTCTCTCTTAAAGATTGCCCCATTTTGAAGACACGATCTGAGCAATCGTCGGCTGAATACCGGTTTTGAATGATAGGGTATCGCTGCATCGCTTTTTCTTTTCCATCTTACTGATGCCTCATCCAGTTCCAATGTCCGTTGGCAGTAAGAGGAAGCAAAGACCAGATGGCATCCATCAGAACCCTCGCGATCAGATAGGCCATTAACCCCAGGAAAATCCCGACGATCCAGGCGCCAGCACCTCGGCGAACGTCCGGCTCGATCAATACAGCACCATGCCTACTTTTCGGATAGCCTCTAGGCTTCCGGGGATGAGGATGTTTACGCAGACGGGATAAATCTTTTCGCGGCCAGATATCCAATGAGATAACTGACCGCGCCCAGGATCAGTACCGCTTGGAAACCGATGCGCATCGCCAGCAAAATGGCGAGGATCGAGGCCATCACGCTGGTCAGGCCATTGATCCCCCAGGCCCAAGGGATAAACCGGACGGGGCCTTCACTCAAATGACGAATTCCCGTGGCAAAGGGAATACCCATAAAGATTCCCAGCGGAACCAAACTCAGCAGCGCCAGCAGTCCCCGGATAAACGGAGAACATCCCAAGGTCGCGGAAATTACCAGGGGCATCAAAATAATCCAGAGACCGATGACGATAAATGAACCGATCATCCCTCTCTTCACCAGCCGCGCCAAGGAGGCCTCCCGGCCCGTGAGGTAGCTTCCCACGCCGCTGGTCAGCAGCAAGCCCGCCAGCACCAGCCCCAACGAATACATCGGATGTCCCAGATAAACGGCCAGGGACTGGATCACCCCCAGTTCGACAAACATGAAGCCGAATCCCAGAGAGGCGAAAAAAACCATCAGGCTCGGAGCTCGGGGCGCCTGGAGCGCGTCTTTGGCATAGAAATGCAGCGGGACGATCATCCCGGCGTAACTGACGAGGGAAGTGACAATAAGAAGATAATAGAGCGTGTAATGAACAATGACTCCGCGAACACCAAAATTATTCGGCTCATTCGAAGAAAAAATTTCGGACATTTTATGATATTCGAAAAAAAATGGGCGGTTATCGTAGACGGGGGTGATATTGTAGGGATACACGTTCTCAAAATGTTCCCGGCCCTCTGGCGAGGGCGCGTCAATCAAAGCCGCGAAGGCTTCGCGATTGGGCTTATAGAAAGCCTGATCATGTTGAAAAAAATGGGACTCGAGTCCGGCCTGCTCGTCCGGCGCGAAGATCTTGGGAAGATAGATGAGAGCCAACGACGGCTGCCGTTCAATCTGATCGAGAACACGATGAACTTCCTCCCCGGTAAAAGGTTCATTTTTGACCAGCATGGAAGCCCAGCGGTATTGGTCTTCTTCCGCGGTTTTCATCCCCACCAGCATGATACACTTCTCGGGATGGGGATTGCCGCGCTCGCGGCTCGCCTCCAGAAATAAATTGCACAAACGAAGACTTTCGCGCGGAATTTGGAAATTCCACCGGTAGATATTGAGAACGCCGTTCGGCTTAAGAGTTTTGAGGTAATCCTTCAGCGCTTCCACGGTATAAAGGTAATTTTCGGAAAGAACGTAGGCGCCTGTGCTCAGGGCGGCGAACGTGTCGATGCCCGAAATGTTGATGGTGTCAAATCGCCGCGTTGTTCCGGCCACGTAATTGCGCCCGTCCATGCAAAGCAGGTTGACGTTCGGCAAACGGGGCCAAACGGCGTAATCGGCGTATTCATGCGTCATCAAACGGATGGTTTCCGGATTGATTTCCACTCCCACGATGTGCCGGGCGTTAAAGCCCGCCGCGTTGACGATATCGTTGCCTCCGCCCACGCCGATAATCAGGGAATCGGCCGGGTGGGGATGCGCGATAAAAGAAATGGCTTCGCAATTGATGAAAGGCTGGGCGCTGCGCGCCGAATCCCACCGGGTTTTCACCAATTGCGGCGAGGCGATAAACATCACGGCGTCCCGGTCCTGGGTGATCATTTTCCTTTCCATCAGGGGAAATTGCGGAGCGAGCCGCCAATAGAACGAGGGATGATCCAGCACGTCGATTTTCGCGATGGTAGTCCACCGGGACGTTTCGACTTTCAGATTGTTCCAGCCCGGCACATTGCAGCCGACTTTGGCAAAATCGGGTTTGTCGCCGATCAGCCAGCCGTGCGTGAAAAAAAAGAGCGTGCCGAGAAGCAGAACCGGAACCGCCGTTCGCACCAAACCAAGGCGAAAAGCAAGAGACACCGCCCCAAACGCGAGCATGGCGCTCCACGAGCAGATCCAAACGAGACCCTCGGCGCCCTGCGTGGTCAGCAGCAGAACAAAGACCAGGATGCCTCCGGCGCTGGCCACGAGATCGGTAAAATAAAGCCGGTGCATGATTTTTCCTCCGGCCATGAAAATGGACGCCAGAGTTAAGCCGGCAAAAATAAATGGAATTATGAGCAGCAGGTAACTCGCGATCAATTTGGTGAAAATGGCCGGCTGGCCGATCAGCGTGGGCATGTAACTGGCAATCCCCAGCGCGATTGGAATGGACAACGCCAATCCCGCCAAACCGCCCGAAATCAACTCCTCCACCCTCTTGATCCGTGGCGCCGCGATCGCCACAAACACCCCCGAAATTCCAAAGCCGAGCAGCGCCAGCGTAACTGTAATGTAGACCAGGTGGTTGTAGTAAAGCACCGACAGGATGCGGGTTTGCACCAGTTGCAGGCAAAGAGTGGATCCCGCGGCCACCGCGACGGCGACAAAAAGAGCCGTCCATTGCATGCGCGTGAGATTCATGCGGAAAAAATCATGCGTTGGAGCCTGGAGATTGTCCGAAAAATGGGCGTGGGTCACGCCCATCTTTCATCTTTCCTCATTCCATGCCCTTTTGCATCATGGTCCTTTATGAGCAGCCATCTTCCCCTGGCCGGCAAGACCGGCGTCATTTTCGGAGTCGCCAACAAACGCAGCATCGCCTGGGCCATCGCCCAGGCCTGGCACGAGGCCGGCGCGAAACTCATCTTTAATTACCAGGGCGAACGCCTCAAAGAAAACGTCGAGGAACTTGCCGGCGCTTTCGGCGACGACACCCCCGCCTTTCCCTGCGACGTCGGTTCCGATGCCGAAATCGAACGCTTCTTCGGCGAAGTCCGCCAGCGTACCGGTCGCATTGACCTCCTGCTCCACAGCGTCGCCTTCGCCCCGCGCGAAGCTCTCACCGGCGAATTCATCAACACCACGCGCCAGGCTTTCGCCGTCGCGCACGACATCAGTGCCTACTCCCTCGTCGGTCTGGCCCGCGCCGCGCTCCCGTTCATGGAAAAAGAGGGCGGTAGCATCGTTGCCATGACCTACCTCGGCGCGGCCCGCGTCGTGCCCCACTACAACGTCATGGGCGTGGCCAAGGCTTCCCTCGAAGCCTCCGTCCGCTATCTCGCCTACGATCTCGGCGCGAAAAAAATCCGTGTCAACGCCATCAGCGCCGGCCCGGTCAACACCCTTGCCGCGCGCGGCGTCGGCGGCTTCACCGAAATGCTCAAATATTACGAAGTTCGCGCCCCCTTGCGCCGCAATATCGAGATCAAGGAACTTGGCGCCACCGGCCTCTTCCTCGCTTCCGACGGCGCGGCCTCCATCACCGGCCAGACCATTTACGTCGACTCCGGATTCTCCGTCATGGCGATGTAATCCCCTGCCGCGAAAAATCGCGGCCCGCCGCTTTTCTTTATGGCCGATTCTCTTTTGCTCTGGGACATCGACGGCACGCTGGTTTATATGGACCGCGCCGGCGAACGCGCCCTGCTTCTCGCCATCCGCGATCTCTATCAACACGATTTTGGCGAGCATCTCCCCGTCGATTTGAAGGGACGCACCGACACCTCCATCTGCCGCGATCTCATCGCCTGCCTCCACCTGGCCGATCTGGCGGCGGAGGAAGCGCGCCTCCGCGCCGCCTATCTCGCGCTGCTCCCCACCACCCTCAAAATGGTGAAGCCCTACGTTCATCCCGGCATTCACGTCGCGCTCGACACCGTCCACACCCATCCCGAAATCCATCAGGCGCTCCTCACCGGCAACTTAATGGAAGGCGCCCGGCTTAAGCTCTCCCATCTCGATCTCTGGAAATATTTCGAGTTCGGCGCCTTCGCCGACGACAGCCACATCCGCGATGAGCTCGGCCCCTTCGCCCTGCGACGCGCGAAGGAAAAACTCGGCATCGACTTCCCCGCCGGGCGCGTCTTCATCATCGGCGACACGCCCCACGACGTCGCCTGCGGCAAGGCCATCGGAGCGAAAACCATCGCCGTCGCCACCGGCGCCTTCAGCGTCGAGCAACTCGCCGCCCTCAACCCCACCTGCGTCTTCAAGGATCTATCCGATATCGAGGCTCTCCTGAAAGTAATTCTTTGAGGCTCGTGATTCCAACCTCAATCCCGCTTGTTCCTAAGAAAGGCGCGAGACTGAGCCTTAACCCCGCAGAAAAACTGTATGAACCTCAACTCCGGAAATTGCGGATATACTTTGAGTTCAAACAACTCTTGAACCCGGTTTTGGAACTCAATCTCCGCCGTTTGCAGTCTTCAGAAGTGGGATCCAGTGCAAACTTCCATCTATCAAAAAGGTTGGCCAGCTCTTCTAATTCTGCGTTGAAAATAATCCCGCCGGTAGGGTTGTCCTCTGACATTCCATCTCCTCAAGAATGCCGCGATGGCGTTTATCACAGGCGATTTTGTAGTCCAGCCCGCGATCGTAAAGCTGTGGCGTTCCGCAGTACGGATATTTGCTCTTAAGCTGTGAAAGAGCCTGGATAGCCTCATTGCAAAAATCTCCCATTTCCCGCCAAACACTGTCAGCTTCCTGAATATCGTTGGCCCGACGCGCAATCTCCGCGGCGACACTATAGGTTTGGATCGAGAATGCCTCCAGGGCCGTTACCTGCTTCATAAAGGCTTCGCATGCGCCAGGCACTTCGGAAGAAGAGTAGGAATCTCCGACCTATTTAAGCGACGCCAATTTGGGCTTCCCAAGCTCGATGATATCTTCAAAACTGAGGCAAGTTGGCATGATGTTTGTGCTATTCAATTGGTTATCTAAATCGGAAAATAATCGAAGATCGTAACGTTATCCAGTTCCGATGACCTGAGCCGCATTTGGCTCCAATCGAGTTTTTTCGGGAAACCCTTTACTTCTCCCCCGCCTTTTGCCGGGCCATAGCCTGCGCTTTGGCCAGATTAGAGAGGGCGCCTTTATCGCCGGG
This sequence comes from Methylacidiphilales bacterium, assembly GCA_035508775.1. Lineage (GTDB taxonomy): Bacteria > Verrucomicrobiota > Verrucomicrobiia > Methylacidiphilales > UBA1321 > JABDGH01. The sequence goes on along the minus strand of DATJMI010000177.1, from coordinate 20,529 downwards.
TTTGAGCCGCACCACTTCCTGAAATTGGGCGATGGCATCATCCAATTTCCCTTCCTGGGCGAGAGCGATGGCGAGATTGTTGTGCGCTTCGGCGTGATCGGGGTTAATCTCAACCGTTTCCTGGAATTGCGTGATCGCCTGCTCCAGCTTCCCCTCCTGCGAAAGAGCCAGGCCGAGATTGTAATGGGCCGGGACAAAACTCGGATCGATTTGCGCCGCTTTTTGATATTGCATCACCGCGTCGTCCACGTCTCCTTTCCGCACCAGCGCCACGCCGAGATTGGTGCGCGCTTCCACGTTATCGGAATCGCTTTCCAGCGCCTTTTGGTACTGCTCCATCGCCGCGTCGGTTTGCCCCTTTTGTAAAAGGATGTTGCCGAGATCGACCCGCGTTTCGGGATAGTAGGGATTGATCCGCAACGCCTCCTGGAATTGGGCGATGGCCTCGTCCGTCCGCCCCTGTTGCGCGAGAACGTGACCGAGATTGTAGCGCGCCTCGGCGAAATCGGGATTGCTTTTCAGCGCCTCCCGGTATTGCTCCGCCGCCGCATCCAGTTGCCCTTTTTGCAGGAGAGCCGCCCCGAGATCGTTGTGAGCCAGGTCCAAATTAGGATCGATGGCGAGCGCTTTTTGGTACCGGTCAATAGCCTCATCCACCTTCCCCTGCTGGAAAAGAATCTTGCCGAGATTGGTGTGGGCCATCCAGCAATCGGAATTTTTGGCCAGGGTGTCTTGCCAAAGCGTCCCAAGGTTTTGGTAAATCCAGCTTTGCCGCCAACTCAACACCGCGAGGATGAGTAAAAGGCCGGAATAAAGAGGGGCGTGGAGCCACGTTTTTTTTCGCGGGAGGAGTTCCGAGCACCGGGCCAACCCCGCTCCCGCCAACGCCAGCGGCCCCATGCTGGCCAGATATTGAAAATGATCCCCCACAAACGAATAGCGAAAAAAATAGACGTTGAAAAATCCCAGCACCGGAAACAGCGCCAGCACAAAGTAGGCAAAGGCGAATAAAACCGGACGCGCGCCCCGCTGGCGATAGATCCACAAAACCAGGAATGCCAGCGCCACCGTGCCCAGCGGCAGCCAGGCGGCAACTTGCGCGGCGCCGGTCTGCCAGCGCGGATAAATAAAAATCAGCGGATGGGGCCAAAGCAATTTCCCCAGATAAAACCAGACCGCCTGGCCCGCGATGACGAACCGTTCCGGCCAGGTCTGTTCCCATTGCGGCCCGGTGGCGCCCGAATTGAATTTCTGTTCCACCACCGCCCAGGCGCTCGCCGCCAGCCCAATCAGAAAAAACGGGGCCAGCCGCCAAACCTGCCGCCACTCCCACCGGCCTCCTCTCCACCACCAGACCAATCCGAGTACCGCCGGCAAGACCACCGTGGAAGGTTTGCTCAAAACCGCCAGCAGGGCAAAAAGCAACGCCTGCAGGTAATCCCGCTCCATTCCTTTTTCGCCGCTGATTTCCCGCTCCTGCCAGCCCAGAAAAAACCAAATCGCCAGCAGGTAAAACAAACACGATTGCGTGTTTTTCAATTCCGTGATCCACGCGACCGTTTCCACCTGCACCGGATGCAAAGCCCACAGTGCCGCCCCCAGCCATGCTCCCGGCATGGCCAACTCCCGCAGCACCCGCCAAAGCAAAATCGCGCACGCGCCATGCAGCAAGACGTTTACCAGGTGATACGGCAGCGGCGCCAGACCCCAGAGCGCGTGCTCCACCCAGAACGTGGTCAGAACCAGCGGATAATATCCTCCGTAGCCGGTCGTCCAGATTCCCTTCAATCCGAGCGGCCCAACGATGCACGGATTGGCCATGAGTTGCTCATCGTCGTCCCAAATAAATCCGGCCCACCACACCGGCGTATAAGTTACAAAAACAGCCAAAACCAGAAGCAGCCCCCACATCCAATCGCCTTTTAGCCACTCGGGCAATGGCAAAGCCGATGCTATTTTTCTTGCCGCCGGACGCGGCACGGAAACCTCCTCATTCGCCGTGCTCTTTCTCGTGAACCGTTTCGCCATGCCTCTGGGCGATCAGGATGCGGCTTTTCCCATACCGGTAGAAGGCAAAAATCCTTTCAGCACGATACACGGCTATTTTTCGGACAGCCTTTAAGGTATGTGGGGCGGTCACCGCAGATTCGCTGCTGGTCTGTCATCGTTCAGCGGCGGAAGTCGGCACGAAATAAAATTTCGCGAGGAACAAGGGGCATTCCCAAGTGCACTTGGGAACGAGATGTGGGCCCAGGTACAGGATAACTCGAACTATTCTAGAACAGATTTAACGATGCTCCCCACCACGGAAATGGTGCAGGGTTCGGGCATCGTGCTGGAAAGGATCGTCGAGGTGGATTTGTTTGCCTTCGCCGATGTAGATGAGGTCCCAGTCGATGACGTAGGAGAGTTTTTTATGGAGGATGGTGCGCATGGCTTCGCTGCGGAGATTGGCGCGGGTGTTGGGGGGGGGCTGAAAGAAGAAGTCGCGCCGGGCGAGTCCGGGCAGGCCTTGCTGAAAGAGCGAAGTGCCGGGCAGGCCGGCCAGAAGCGAGCGGGCGGGGTCAAGCTGGTGGTACTCGAGGTCAAGGCTTTCGAGCCAGGTATCGCGCCAGGTGATTTTTTCCGATGCGATGAAGGATTCGAGAAGATATTGTTTGGTGATCCAATCGATTTGGCCGATGAGGGCCTGGGGATCGTGGCGAAGTTTGTCGAGCGTGCCGGCCCAGGCGTCGACGGTCCATTTGCCGTCGGCATCGAGCTCGATTTTGCCGGAGGTGGCGGTGGTAAGGAATTGTTCGAGGATGTCGAGCGCGGAGCATTCGGTGCGGTCGGCCAGCTCGACTTTCCAGGGGCCGTTGGGTTGATGGGAGAGTTTGCGCATGGCGCAGACCGGTTCATGCAGGGTGATTTCGGGCAATGCGTCGGCTTCGAGCAAATCGAGCATGAGGGCGGTGGCGCCGATTTTGAGGGCGTTGCTGAACGGAAGCAAATTGGAGTCGCCCAGCAGGAGGTGAAGACGGCGAAAGCGGCGGTAATCGGCCAGCGGTTCATCGCGGGCGTTGATCAGGGCGCGGTTGAATTGGACCCACTCGTAGATGTCGGTTTGGATGAAATCGGCGCGCTGGGAAATCTGGTAGGGGATGAAGTCGCCGCCGTCGTTTTTGCCGTAACGGCGCGGCGCGAGGGTCATGCCGACGCGGCCCGCCCCGACGAGGAGGATGCGCGTGGCCAGGAAGGTGAGCAGGGTATCGACGTTGCGGCGGGTCAATGGCGCGTCGCGATGGAGCAGGTAATTCTCATGACAGCCAAAGGTGGCGCTGGTGTAGTGGTCGATGTTGTTTTTGATAAAGGAGACTTCGGTCGCGAGATGGAGTTCGTGGAGGGCCTGTTGGAGGAGAACTTCACCGACTTGGTCGTAGGCGACGACGTCGGCGAGCGAGAGGCACTCGGGGGTGCAGTATTCGACGTGGCCCATGTCGAGGTAAAGCCGTCCGCCGTTGAAGAGGAAGCCGCCGTTGCCGGCGGGCTCGTCGTAGTCGCGGTCGTGCAGGTCGATCAGGCCGATTTTTTTCTTTTTGAAGAGGTAGTCGCGCACCCGGGTGGGCACGGCGGGAAGCCCGAAGGATTCGGGGGCGAGGCAACCGTATTCGGTTTCCAGGCCGGCGAGTCGCTTCATGATTTAACGGTACTGAGCTTTTGCGCGTCGGCTACCGGAAATTTTTTTGCGGCAGATTAGCGCCAATTCTTCGAATGGCTTAAGCTCATATGCTCTTCAAGCGTCAATTGAATTGCATCTCCACGTTTGGAGCTTGGAGGAAGTGATTATGCTGGTAAAATGGCATCCAAAATCCGCCATGATATTTTCATTTGGGCAATCGAGACAAGAGCGCATCGAGGTGGATGTACTCCGGTACGAGCGCCCGCCAACGGGTGAAGATTACGACGATAATTGATTGGCCGTAAAAATCGGAGTTCATGCTGGTGGTTTTCACGGAAAGGCCGAAGCGGCGATTCTCACTTCCGAGCCGGTTATTGAGATTGGTGGGGAAGTTGCAGATGAAGTGGGGATTGGTAACCGTCTCAAATTTGTGTTACGGATTGACCAGTCGCAGTTGGGAGCATCTATTCATGAATTTGAAGAGGTTATGTCAAAGTTTCCAGTTCGGGCAGCTTAATAATCACTCCCGGATTTGCAAACTGACCCACTACCGAAATAATCGAAAGCTTGACCTGGAGGGGCATCCGCAGGCTAGTCTTCATGAAGATTTTACGGTTGCGGGGAGGAAAGTTTTTACTGTAAAAAGGTAAAAAGAAGTCTAGCCTTCTAAATTTGATGAACCGATTGACGCTCTCGCCGAAATTTTTTGCCCTCTTATTTCCGCTGGTTGCCAGCGCCGCATTCGTTGCAAAAGCGCAAAGCGATGCGCCGCCCTTGACCAACAGCCCCGCGCCCGCTGCAACGCAGGCTCCCGCGTCCGCCTCGGCAGATACGTCAAGCGCGCCGGCGGAACGGCCGGAGACTTATACCGTTGTTGCTGGTGATTCGCTCTGGTCGATTGCTCATAAATTCGACACGTCGATCAAGAAACTGAAGTTGCTGAATAAGCTTAAGAGCAATTTGCTCAAACCGGGTCAGGTCCTGAAAATTTCCCCTGCCACTGACGATACCGGACCGGCAAAGCCGGCAACTCCGGCTCCAGCGAAATCGGCCAGCCTGGATAAGGCGAAGACAATCGGGGAGACTCAGCCGGAAATGGCGGATACGTTTGCAAATCAAATGAAAACTCCGGTCCAATCTTCTACCGTGGCCGATGCCGCCGCTTCAGGTTCGCAGACGGTCGCCACGGCAGCGCCACATCATCACAAGAAGAAGCCGGCTCAGTCAGAGGAGGAGACCGAAGTGACGGGAGCGCCGCGCGCCCAGCCGGTGCAGGATTTTGATGTTCCCGCCTCGACTTTCGCCTCTTGTCCCGTCCCGGTCCCGGTCGATCCGGAGGAGCCGGAAGCTTCCCCGGTTCCCGTGGCCAAAGTCGCGGCCCCGGTGGATACCGAGCCGGTGACGGAAGAAAAAACTCCGGCTCCGTGCGCCACCTTGGTGAGTCCATCGGAGATGGCCGCGGCCTCCGCTGCCGAAAAACCGGCCCTGGCGGCAGCAAGCGCGCCGGTCCCGGCGCCCGAGCCCGTGCCGGCTCTGTCAACTCCGCCGCTGAGCGAATCGAGCAAACATTCCGGCTTGCCGATGGCCGTCGGCTCCACTTTTGGCGAGGCGCAAAATCCGCAGAGTTCGCTTTCCATCACGGATTGGGGAGAACGTTTCAAGCTCGAGGCAGAGAAGCTCGCCGACGCGGGGATCGATTATGACGACGAATGGCGTCCGCCGGGCGAAGCGCACACCTGGGCGATGGATTGCTCTAACACCGCCCGCTACCTGTACCGGGTCACCGCCGGCATCGAATTGCCGCGCACGGCTTCCGACCAATATTATTATCTCCATCTGCAAAACAAGGCTTGGGACGCGCCGCAGGCGGCGAACGGTTTCGCCGATTGCGATTACCTGCGCCGCAATCTCAAGCCCGGTGACCTGCTTTTTTGGGAAAACACCTACCGGCCGGAGCGCCAGCCGCCCATCACCCATGTGATGATTTTCCTCGGCTCGAATGAAAAGGGCCAGTGGATTATGGCCGGTTCGCAGACGAGTTATGGTGGTCTGCATAACCGGCGCCACGGCGGGCCGGACATTTATGTTTTCGATCCGACCAGACCGTGCGGCGGTTACAGCACATGGCTGGGCTTGGTGCATCACCAGGGACGTTTTTGCGCCTACGGGCGTCCGCTCGAGGCCGACCCGGCCAAGCTGGCGGTGGCGGCGAATAATTAAGGGCTATCCGCAAAGCAGGAGCGGGTTTTGAGAAAACGATGGTCCATTTTTTGAGCTGGACAGATTTCTATATTTCGATAGTTATCGAATAATAAAAATTAAAAAGCATGCCTCCGCTTTCAAGGCATTGGCCCATCCCCGCCGTCTGGCCATTTTCCTGCGCCTGGCCAAATGCTGCGAACAGAAAGGATGTAGCCCGGAAGAATGTTCCCGCCTCTGTGTCAGCGAACTCGGCAAAGGATTGGGCATCGGCAATCCCACAGTTTCCCACCATCTCAAGGAGCTGATCCGCGCGGGACTCATCCGTACCTGCAAATGTGGCCAGAGCACCGAATGCTGGGTGATGGAAACGACCCTCGACAATCTTGCCGGGTTTTTTCTCAAAGCCAAGAAAACCTAATTGCTTCTCTTTATGGGCACTCAACCGTTCAAAATCTTGTTTCTTTGCACGGGCAATTCCGCCCGGAGCATCATGGCCGAATACATCATCCGGCAGATTGATCCGCGCCGCTTTCAGTCGTATAGCGCCGGAGCCAAGCCAACCGGAACGGTGAACCCCATTGTCATCCGGGTCTTGTGGGAAAATTTTCGGATTTACGCGTCGGATGCACGCAGTAAGTCATGGGAAGAGTTCAAGGACGTAAAATTCGATTTTGTTATGACCGTCTGCGACAATGCCAAGGAAAGCTGTCCGGTCTGGCCCGGGCAGCCCATCATTGCCCACTGGAATTATCCCGATCCGGCCAATTTTGAAGGCACGGAAGAGGAAAAATTCGATCAAATTTTGCAGATGGCTATGCAGATTCGCCGGCGCCTCGATCTCTTTTGTTCGTTGCCACTGGAGAAGATGGAAAGGATCAAGTTGCAGCATGCAGTCGGCAGTCTTGGAGAAAGTGGCCAAGACTGATGAAAGCGAAGCCATGGGTGCCTGCCTGGGTGGTTGGTGAGTTCGTTGGGACCTTCCTGCTCGTCTTTTTTGGCTGCGGCAGTGTTTGCGCGGCGGTAACGACTGGCGCGCAAGTCGGAATTTTTCAAGTGGCCATCGTGTGGGGTTTGGGCATTGCCACAGCTATTTATCTTACGGCGGCATTGAGCGGAGCGCATCTCAATCCTGCCGTTACGATCAGTCTGGCCGCATGGGGTGGCTTTCCCAAGGGTCGCGTGGTTGGTTATATCCTCACGCAAATGGTGGCGGCCTTTATTTCCGCAGCCGTTCTCTACCTCATCTTTGGCGGAGCTATTGCCGAGTTTGAAGCCAAGAATCATATCATTCGCGGTGCGGTGGGCAGCGAAGCCAGCGCCATGGTTTTCGGAGAGTATTATCCAAATCCCTCCGGCAAGCCGCTTACCGAAACCGATCCAGGCCGCATGCCGCAATGGAGGGCCTTCATGGCTGAGGTGATTGGAACGGCGATTTTGCTTTTGGTTATTTTCTGCATGACCGATGGCAACAACAAAGACCGGCCCCAAATTTTGACACCGGCCATGATTGGGTTGACTGTCATGCTGCTCATCTCGCTTCTTGGGCCGCTTACAATGGCCTGTTTCAATCCGGCGCGCGATCTTGGGCCACGCCTTTTTTCCAGTGTGGCCGGTTGGGGAATCGTGCCTTTCACAGCCAATGGTATGGGATGGTTGACGGTCTATATCATCGCACCGGTATTGGGAGGATTGCTCGGTGGTGGTATCTATCGCGGCGGCTTGGCTTGTGCTTATCGCGCGGATTCAGCGTAATTGAAGCGGCGCCTTAATCCGGCGGGGGATCTCCCTCTTTTTCCGCCAGGAGCCGCGGCAAAGTTTCCACCGGGAGGGGACTCTCCAGTTCCTTGTCCGCATCGGCGGCTTGGAGATCGCGAAACTTCCGCGCACTGACCAGGACGCGGCCCTCGAGGGACGCGACGGTGCGGTTGTAATTTTCCACCGCGCCCTTGAGAGAGCCGCCGACCCGGCTGAAATGGTCGCTCATCGTCGCCAGCCGCTCGAAGAGTTCGCGGCCCAGGTCGCTGATTTGCTGGGCGTTGGCCGCGAGGGCTTCCTGGCGCCAGCCATAAGCGGCGGCGCGCAGCAGGGCGATGAGGGTGGTCGGGCTGGCCGGGATGACGTGATTTTCGTCGATCTGCCGGCTGATCAGTTCCGGCTCGAACTCCAGCGCGGCGCTGAAAAAGCTTTCCCCCGGCACGAAGAGAACGACGAATTCCGGCGCGGGTTGAAATTGTTTCCAGTAGGCTTTTGCGCCGAGGAGTTTCATGTGTTCGCGAATGGTGCGCGCATGCTCGGCGAGTTTGATTCGCCGTTCCGCTTCGGTCGGCGCGTCGAGCGCCTGGAGGTACGATTCCATCGGTGTTTTGGCGTCGATCACGAGGGTTTTGCCGCCTGGCAAGCGGACGATGAGGTCGGGGCGCAGGATGCCGTCGTCGGTGATCATCTGCGCCTGTTCGGTGAAGTCGCAATGTTCCAGCATACCCGCCACTTCGACCACGCGGCGCAATTGCAGTTCGCCCCAACGCCCGCGCACCCTGGGGGTGCCGAGCGCCCGCGCGAGGTTGGAGGTTTCATCGCGCAGGCGCGCCTGGACTTCCTTGAGCGTGCTGACTTCCTGCTTCAAGCCTCCATAGGCTTCAAGCCGCGCTTTTTCGATCTCGCCGATTTTGAGGTCGAATTTTTGCAGGGTGTCGTGCACGGGCTTCACCATTTGATCGATCGCGGTTTGCCTTTTTTCGAGATCGTGGCGCGCCCCTTCCTGGAATTTTTCCAGCGTGGTACGGGCGAGGCCGAGGAACGCTTCGTTGTTACTTTTGAGCGCCTCGGATGAGAGGATTTTGAACGCATCCGACAGCCTGGTTTGCGCTTCATTGAGCACGGCCAGCTTTTCCTCCGCCGCCTTGCGCTCTTCCACGAGGCGTGTTTCCACGGCAACGATTTCGTGCCGCAGACGCGCCAATTCGGCTTGCGCGCCCGCCACCAGGGCCGATTCCGCCGCCAGGCGCGATTCGAGTTCGGCGATGCGGGCTTCGCGTGCTGCCAACCGCTCCCACAAGGTCGCGGTTTGCGCGCGCAACGCGAGCCATGTGCCCACGCCCGCCAACGCCGCCCCAATCAGCACCCCCACAAGAAGGCTTTCCATAAAATAAAGCCGGCAGCTTAACGCACTTTGGCCGGTTGCGCGCGAGCTTATTTCAAGAGGGCGTGCAAATCACCGTGATTCCACCAGGCGTGAAGGCTGAATTCGCGCCAGTGCCGTGGGTCAAAATGGGTTTCATCCAGAGTGGCCGCGTCTCTCCGGACATTTGAGAGAACTGAGTCCAGGCCGGCGTATCTTGGATTGATGTCTCGCACGCGCCGCAGGGCCGGCCACGCGGGCATGCCAAGATCGTAGAGGCGGTTGACGTCGATCATCCGGGCCTCGCCGCGCTCCCAGCGCGCCACGTTGTAATCGGCGGACCATCCGGCCAGGTTGAGGAATTGGGAGATATAGAAAGTCGCGAACACCGCCAAGAGGCAGCCTCCGGCCAGCCAGGAGAGAGACTTTTCCCGCGCGATTTTGATGGTTAGCAGCGTGAAGCCGACCGCGACCAGGATGAGAAAAATAATCAACTCCAGCCGGGGAACCGTCATGATGTAGGTCATGATGTAGCGTCTCAAGCGTTCCCCCACGCTGCCGAGCAGGAAGACATTTTGCGCGATCCAAAGGTAAGCAAGGAGAGGCAAGATGCGCCGGCCGGTGATGGCGGGCGCCTGCTGAAAGATGGAGGTGAGTACCACGGCGGAAAGGATGACCGTGAAGATGAGGGTGTTAACCCCGTGATGTACGAAGGCCGTATACATTTTGGGTGGCAGCGGCGCCCCGGCCCACAGAAAAATCGCATCGGCCAAGTTCGCCCCGAAAAAAAGAAGATTCAAAACGAGCAAGGTCAGCCCGCTGCTGAGCAGCGCCGCCCGCGCCGGAACGATTTCGGGCACCGATGGCAGATGGAGCGCCCAATTCCACCACCAGGCCGAGATGTTGGCCGGCCGCAACAGTGGCAAGGCCAGGAACGCGACAAAACACCACATGAGAATCCGGCCAGGATTCAGGCAGGATACGATCATGTTCCAAAATGAATTGAAGAAGTTGCCCGTCCAATTTCCAAAAACAGTGTTGCCCGAGGCTAAAAGGGCGCCGAAAATCAGAGTCAAGACCAGTGCCGGAAGCGACAGCAAACAGATGCCCACCAGCCGGCTAGCCCAGCCGGTTCCGTCTTTCCAGCCGGCTTCCGCCAGGCGCAGTCCCAGCCAAAAAACACGTCCAGGCGCGCGAAGCAACGCCACCATTTGCGATAGCCAGCGGCCCCACGGCGACTCGACGCCATCGTAATAGGTGTCTCCCGCCAGGGCCGCGGTCAGGATCAGCCACACCAGTACATTGCTGAATCCGACTTCGATGAGCGAGGCCAGTGCCGTTCCGGCCATTAACGCCAAAATAAATCGCGTGGAGCTCTTCCACGAAGTCATTTCCCGGTTGGCAAGGATGATTCCGGCCAGCGCGAGAAAAAACACGGCCACGGAAAATCCAGGGCCACTTATTTCCCAAAAGCAGAGGTCAAATACCGCCGCTGTCGCGGCCATTCCGCAGAGCAGGCGCAAAAGGCGGACGGGCGGGGCGCTGGCATCTGGCGCATGTTCCACATAAGGAGCTGGAACCGTCGGCAATTCCGCTGTTGTCGAACCGTTCATTGCGCGATGCCTTCAAGCATACCCTTTGCCTGCGCTGAGGCAAATAGATTCAGCCGCGCCAGGACCGCTTCGACTTCCGGCACAAGGTTGGAGGCGCCGGCGACCACACCGACATCGTTGACGCCCGTGAACCAACGTGGTTGTAATTCCGCCGCGTTTTCGACGCGGTAGACGGCTCGTCTCCGGAATTCGGCGATCCGAATCAATTCACGCAGATGATCGCTGTTTCTGCTTCCGATCAAGACCACGGTGCGCGCTTGCGGCGGGAGGTCGGAGAAGAGGCCAACATGTATCGTCATAAATTACCAGCTCCTTAGCTTTGTATTGCAAAGTTTATTTCCAAAAAAATCAGACTTTGGCGCTCCTAACCATTTCCTCCAAGACCTGCAGGTAATTCTGGAAGGCGGACCGGCCACGGGTTGTCAGTTCGTAGCGTGTTTGCGGCCGGGTAAGAATTTCCTTCCGGTAGGCGACATAACCAGCTTGGTGCAAGGCGCGCAGGTGGGTGATCAAGTTTCCATCGCTCATTTTCAACTGCGCTTTCAGGTCCTGGAAGGGCCAGTTGGCCCGCGCCGCCAGCAGCGTCATGATGGCCAGCCTTCCTTTTTCATGAATGAGTTTGTCGAGGCGGTCAAAATCAAACATGCCCGGATACCGGCGAGGTTGAAGCCGTCTCCACTTGGTCTTCTCCTAAGGCCCAGACGGCGGCGGCATAGACGAGATGAAACCCGCCAAAGGTCGCCGCCATCAGCCCCGAAACAACCAGCGCCGACGGATCACCCGTGCCCGGCGGCATGAAGAGATGCCGCCACGACACCATGAGTGCGCAACCGGAGAGAAAAAACGATCCGCCCAAGACGACAAGCGAGCGAGGGGCGAAATGCTGTGTGGCCAGCAAGGCCATGCCGTAGAGCGTGATCCAAAGCAACGCAAGCTGGATGGGCCGGTGAACGAGGAAGGAAAGCACCCCAGCGGTCAGAAAAGCCGGCGCCAAGCTGGTGAGGGCACATTTCATGCCCGAAGAGAAGAACGGCTCGCCTCTTTGGACGGAACCGCGCCATAGAAAGAAGAGGTTGGAAGAGGCGGTCAGGGCAAGGATGACCAGCCAGACGGAAAGAAATTCGCTCGAGGAAAGGGGAAGATGGCGGTGATGCTTCGCGTAATAGGCGGTGGCAAAGCCGCCGAAACTGAGCAGGCCGCCGACCAGGGCAGTCGGGGCGGAGAGCGAGCGGTAGATGGTGGCCCGTTCCATCAGGGAACGGATGGTGTGGAGCTGGCGATTGGCGTATTCCTGATCGGTCACACATGCTTTGTACTACAAAGTCTTGACCAAAGCAACTCTATTTTTCCGGCTGGCTGAAGGCTACTTGCGGTTGGCCCGGTAAAAGAGCCAGGCGCCGATTCCCTGGAAAATGTAATTGGGTGCCCAGATGATCAATTCGGGGTAGAGTCCCGCATTGCCTTTGAGACCCCGCCCGATGGCCCCGAGAAGATAATAGAGACCGACGATGACGATGGTCAGCACGACGCCAAACGAGGTCTCCCGCCGCTGGGTCTGTATTGCCAGCGGAATACCCACCAGCATAAAGGTGAAGCACGAGAGCGAAAACGAAATCCGTGCCTGGAGTTCGGTAAGATAGGGCGAGGGCTGTTCGGTTGTCGGGGCGCTTTCCATCGCGATGATGACGTCTTCGATTTCGGGCAAGGTCATCCAGGCGAGATGCCGCTGCATTTTGTCGTAAAAGCTGCTGAGCGGGTAGGTGAGCGGAAATTGGCCTCCCTGGGCGCCCGGTTGCATCTGCGAAAAGTCGCCGCTGGGAAATTGTCTCTGCCATTCGTCGAAGAGGGTGATAACCAGTTGCTGATGTTCATAATCGATATCGACGCTGGCCCGCTTCGCCCGCACTTCCGAGGTGAGGTGATTCTGGTCGTCGAGCTTCCAGATCCAGACATCATCGAGTTCCTGGTCTCCGTTGCGCTTCATGAAAAAGACGCGCGTTCCCGGCAGTTTGTCGATGACGGTTTCGGGGACGAAGAAATTCATCGGGTTGTTGGTCAGAATCTCGTGTTTCATGTTGTTGAAATCCTTGCGGCATTGGGGTACGACGTAGGCGATCAACCAATAGTTGACCAAGCTTAGAGCAATAGCCAAAAAGACCACCGGAGCAACGACGGGCGCGAGGCCGACGCCCGACGCTTTCAGCGCGAGTAACTCACGGTCCGAGGACATTCGTCCAAACACGATGACCACCGCGGCAAGCAAGCTAGCCGGAATCGTAAGGGTGAGTACGAAAGGAATCAGCAGCAGCACAAATTTTGCCGTCAGCCAAAACGGTATATCGGCATAGAGAATCTGCTCGATCATTTTGAACAGCTCGAGACCCACCAGCAAAAACGTCAATACCGTGATAATGACGCAGGTCAGGATGATTATTTCCTTGTAGAGATAGTTGTAGATAAGCGTCACGGCGGAAACGGAACAATGAGGCAGCTATTTCATCGCAAAAAGGCCTCGCCGTGAATCTCTTTTTCCAAACGGACGAGTTTTTCGCATTCGTCATGGCTGAAACTCTGCGCTGGGTTTTTGGACGCAAAGACCTAAAAATGACAGTGGTGGATATCTTGCCCGATTTTCTGCAACGTCTTCGTTCCGGCGAAGAAACCGCCTGGGGCGAACTTCATCGCGAGCACTACTCCCGGCTTTGGAGCAGTGTCCAGCGTATCCTCAATAATCCCTCTTTGGCTGAAGACGTAGTTCAGGAAACATTCATCAAGGCCTACCGCGACATCCACCGTTTTCAAGGCCAGTCCCTGCTGGGCACGTGGCTTTACCGGATCGCCATCAATCAGGCGCTTGACACCATCCGCAAAAAGCAGCGCCTCGACCGGTGGCTTTCTTTTCTCTCACCGGTGGCCGATGATGAGAATCAACCGACTGTTCCCGAGGGCCAGATTGCTCCCACCGTCAGTACCGGCCTGGAAAATACCGAACTTCGGGATGCCATTCTTCAAGCCATGACGGAATTGAGCCCCGAGCACCGCGCCGTTATTCAGCTTCGCTTGATCGACGAGATGAGTCTTGAGGAAACGGCACAACTCTTGCGGTGCAAGGCCGGAACCGTCAATTCGCGGCTCCATTATGCCTGCGAACATCTCCGGCGTAAACTTGCCAAATTGAAACGGAGGACTGAGTAAGAACTGGCCAAAAGGAGAAAAAAAGTCCATAATAGGAAAGAGAAAAGAGAAGAAGAAAAACTGAATAATATCGGTGAAGCCGTCGTCATAAAAAGGGGAGGTCTTACCTCCAATCAATTCATGCACGATCACGAACTGAAAAAACTTCTGGAAGAGAGTTATCCGGTCCGTCCGGGGCAGGAGGAACGTGCCTGGAAGGCGCTCCAGATGCGGCTGGTGGCACCCCCCCGGCGTCGTTGGGATGGGTTCTCTATTCCGGCATGGAGTGGCGCGATTGTAACTATCGCCATCTTGGCTGTATTGGCTGTTTTCGGTAGTCTGCTGATTCCGCTTAAATCCTATGTTCCCCGTTTTGTTTCCGCCGACAGCCGGGCGCCCGGTATCTACGCCACCGCTTTTTACTCCAAGACGGCCCGTGCGCAAGTGGTCTGGCTCAATGGCATGGAACCGGCCAGCGACCGGCTCACTTACCTTGATCCCACTTCGGCCATACCGGCTTCAAAATCGGCTGAAGCCATTGGCGATCCAAACAGCCTGTGAAATCAGTCTGGCGGAGGGCCAAAGGGCAAGCGCCGGATTGAACTAATGTGTGGGTTATGCGAAGCAAGAGGTTATTCCTGATTTTGGTCTTTTTCAGTTTTGGCTTTCTGCCGGCCATCGCCGGAGGCAAGCTGTGGGTGGGACTTTATCTCGGCAATAATTCATCCCCGACACCCAGCGCGCAAATCGCGCCGGAAAGGCTTGCCGGCCGGTTGCACGACGTTTTTGGTTTCACTCATTATCAACTCATCAAATGCGGCGAAATCCAACTCGGTAACGACTGGGGGCAATGGGTTATTCCCCGCAAGGACTTTTTCATCCGGCTGCTTCCCCTGCCTTCTGATTCGGGCGGGCCGATGATTGTTGAATACGAGGTCTATCAATGTGGTTTCATGGTCGCCAATGGCAAATATGAGCCCTATGACGATGTCCCTCTTTTCATTAACGGTCCCGATTATCATCACGGCCGGCTCATTTTCGTTCTCGATGTGCGGTGAGTCCAAGGTGGCGGCGGTCCTGGACTATCGCTACAATAAGGCATGGACGATCTTTTCGGTTCGGCACCATCCGGCGATACCGGGGCGGTTGTTTCTCCCAACGCGCCGCTGGCCGCGCGTTTTCGTCCCCGCATTCTGGAGGAGTATATCGGGCAAAGCCATCTTCTCGCTCCCGGCAAGCCGCTGCGTCGCCTGATCGAGGCCGACCGGCTTACATCCCTTATTCTGTTTGGTCCGCCCGGCGTGGGCAAAACTTCCCTGGCCGAGGTGATTGCGCGCCGCACCGAATGCCATTTCGAGCGGCTCAATGGAGTGGAGGCGTCGGTCGCCGATCTTCGGCGTATTTTGGCGGCGGCCGTCGCCCGGCTTAAGGCCAACCGGCGCCGCACGGTTCTTTTTATCGACGAAATTCATCGCTTTAACAAGGCGCAGCAGGATGTGCTTTTGCCTGATGTCGAAGCCGGTCACGTCCGCCTGATTGGCGCGACGACGCATAATCCGTCGTTCTACATTAACGGTCCGCTGGTCTCGCGCTCACAAATCTTCCAGCTTGAACCGCTCAGCGCCGCGGAGCTTTCCACCCTGATCGCCGCCGCCCTGGCCGATGCCGAGCGGGGTTTGGGCAAGCTTCAAACCGATCTTGCGCCGGAAGCTCGCTCCCATCTCATCGCCACTGCCGAGGGCGATGCGCGCCGCGCGCTGAACGGACTGGAACTGGCCGTGCTGACCACCCCCGCCGATGAAAAAGGCGTCGTTCACATCGATGCCGCCGCGATTGAAGAATGCGTCCAAAAGAAGCGGGTTCTTTACGACCGCGACGAGGATCAGCATTACGACACCATCTCGGCTTTTATCAAATCGGTCCGGGGCAGCGACCCCGACGCGGCGCTCTATTGGCTCGCCAAGATGATCGAAGCGGGTGAGGATCCGCGCTTTATCGCTCGCCGTTTGGTCATTCTCGCCAGCGAGGATATCGGGCTGGCCGATCCGCAGGGACTGGTTGTCGCCGTGGCGGCGCATCACGCCGTCGAATTCATCGGAATGCCTGAGGGGAAGATTCCGCTGGCCGAGGCGACGCTTTATCTGGCCTGCGCGTCCAAAAGCAACTCAGCCGTCATGGGTATTGGCAACGCTATGGAGGCGGTGCAAAAAGAGGAGGCCGTTCCGGTACCGCGTCATCTTCGCGACGCTCACTATCCCGGCGCCAAAAAGCTCGGGCATGGCGTTGGTTATCAGTACAGCCACGATTTTCCCGGCGCGATTGCGCCGCAAAGCTATGGCATCGAACCAGGCTGCTTTTACGAACCGACCGACCATGGCTATGAGGCCAAGATTCGTGCCCGATTGGCTGAATGGGAGAAGCTACGGATTAACGCGAAAAAGCCGGCTGGCTAAGGTACGGGAGAGGCTCTACTCCCCCGTCCAATAAATCAACCGCCCGCAATTATCGCACGAGGTCAAAGTTTCCGCGGAGCGGGCGGAAAGAACGGTCTGCGAGGTCAGCTTCATGTGGCAGCGGCTGCAAGCGCCGCCTTGAATCGGCACGATGGCCGCGTCTTTTTTGCTCTTCAAGATTCGCCGGTAGCGCGCCAGAACGTCCTCCTCCACGGCGGATTCGGCGGCGGCCTGCTGTTCCTTGGCCGTGACGAGTTCCGTCGTCACCGCCGCGGAGCGCTTTTCCAGAGCGGCTTTGTTTTGTTTTGCCTTTTCCTGCGCCTTGGCGAGTTCTTTCTGTCCCTCGGCCACCAGGGCTTGCGCGCGGTCGTAGGCTTCCATCAATTCGAGCTCTTTGTCTTCCAAATCGGAAATTTCTTTCTCGGTATGCTCGATCTCATGGGTCAGGGCGGAATATTCCTCGTTTTTGCGGGTCTGCTGCTGCTGCGCTTTGTAACGGGCAATGGCGGCTTCTTTCGACTTGACCTCGAGGTCGATTTTTTTTCGCTCCATTTCGGTCAGTCGGGCCTTGTTTTTCAGCTCCTCAAATCGCGCGGTTTTCGCGGCTAGTTCCGCCTCCACCGCCGCGATCTGGTCCGGAAGCTTCTCGAGCTCGGACGTCAACGCGCCCACCTTCGTGTCCCTTTCCTGCAAAACCAAAAGCGCTTCGATGGTTGGGTTACTCATGCCTTTCCCTCAAGCTAAACGACGAGCCAGTTTGTGCGAAGCCTTTTTCCGCTCATTTTATGGTTTATCCCACACCTACGTTCCGAATAGGTTTTTAGCCTTTTTTATTTCAGCGAGTTTCGCGCCGCCAAAATTTTCTCCGTGTATTTGGCGAGCAAATCAAATTCCAGATTGACGCAGTTTCCCCCGGCCCGCTGACTGAGGGCCGTTATTTCGCGGGTATGGGGGATGATCCAGACTGAAAATTCGTCCCGGGTCACTTCCACAACCGTCAGGCTGATTCCGTCCACGGCGATGCAGCCCTTCGGCACAAGATAGATTCCGTGGGCCGGTTCGATTCCGATGCGCAGCTCGAAATCGCGCCCGGCTTGCCGCCAGCTCCGGACGAGGCCGGTGGCGTCGATATGGCCAGTGACGAAATGGCCGCCGTACCGCCCGGCGGCGGGGAGCGCCCGTTCAAGGTTGAGCATCGCGCCCGGCTGGATGCCGCCCAAATTTGTCCGCGCTTCGGTTTCGGCGAGCAGGTCGAAGCCGAGCTTAACGCCGTCGATGGACGCGACGGTGAGACAGCAGCCGTTGACCGCAATGCTGTCGCCGATGCGCGTTCCTTCGGCCACGCTGGCCGCGTCGGCAATGAGACGGGTTCCGCCATCGTTAGGGAGGCGGTTGACGACGCGGCCTGTGCCTTCGACGAGTCCGGTAAACATAAAATCAAACAAAGCTTCATATGAAAAATTGTCGAGTATTTTGCGGAAAATGCGCCGGGCGCAGGTGGGCGTTCATTATGGTCCCGCTTTCGCAAGCCCATCACGGGCTTTCTCATCGTCCGGATCGATTTGCAGCGCCCGCTGGAAATATTTTTCGGCCTCATCCTTGCGTCCCAATTTGAGGAGGGCATATCCCATGTTGTCGTGGGCTTCGGCGGAACGGGGGGTGAGTTCCAGGGCCCGCGCAAAATTATCCGTCGCGGTCTGGTATTGTCCCATCGCCGCCTGCGCCGTGCCGAGATTGTCGTAGGCGATGGCGTAACCGGGTTTCAGGCGAATGGCCTGCGCGAAATGCGCCGCGGCTTCGGATAGCCGATTCGCTTGGAGCAGGGCGACACCGAGGTTGTTTTCCGCCTCGGCGTTGGTGGGATCGAGGCTCAAGGCACGACGATATTCGGCGATGCCCTCTTCGATCCGTCCCATTTGCACGAGGGCTTTGCCGAGGTCGTAGTGCGAGGCGGCACGTTGCGGTTGGAGCCGCAACATCTCTTCGAAATGCGCTTGGGCCTCTTCGGGCTGAGTATTCACCAAAAGAGCCTTGCCCAGATTTTCCTGCGCCAGAATAAAATGGGGATTGCGTTCCACCGCATAGCGCCAAAGTGTTTCTTCATCCGTAAATTTTGTGGCGTATCCGCGCGCGGCAAAAGCGATCCCGGCAACGATGAGAAGCGCCGCCGCCTCGGCGAGGGGACGCCCTTCCGGCGGGAGCCTCTTTATGATCGCCCCGGCTCCGGCCGCAAACAGGGCAGCCAACCCGATGATGGGCAGATAGACCAGGTGATCCATCGACCACGTCATGGTGGCGTCATTGATGGCGATGAATCCGAACACCGGTACGAGGTTGATCAGGAAAAAACCGAAACCGGCCAGTGCCGCCCGCCCCCAGGTTTCGCGCTTGCGCCAGCAGAGCCAAAAGCAACCGGCCAGCAGAAGCCAGGGCGCCATGTCTGTCAATGCGGACGTCTCCACGGCGTTGCCCGGATAAGCCGGCATCAGATCTACCGGGAAGAGCGCTTCGCCCAAAAGGAACAGCCCGGCCCATCCCAGGCTGGCCAGACGCGCCAGCCATCCGCCGGTCGCGACAACCTCTGGGGGATTTGATGAATCGCCGTGCGGAAAAACCGAAACCAATCCCGCCACCAGCGCGACAAGGAAAAAAGGCGCACTGGCTTTGAGGTCGTTCCATCCCACTTTTCCGCGCTTCCACCATGCATAACCGAGAAAAATCACCGGCAGCATCAGCCCTGCCGTCTTGGCCAGCATTGAGACGACGAACCAACCCAAGGCCCGGAAGTAACCGGAGCGCCGGCCTCTCTCGGTGTAATCGAGAAACGCCAGCATGGCCAGCAGCAGCGGCGGTAGCGAAAGAGTGTTTTTCAATTCGGCGATCCAGGCTACCGACTCAACCATGACCGGATGAACGGTGAAGACCAAAGCGCCGATCCAGGCGCACGGAATCCGCAGCCGCTCAAAGAGCCGCCAAAGCAGGAGGGCGCTCGCCAGGTGCAGTGCGAGATTGGTGAGGTGATAGCCGAAGGTATGGTCTCCCCAGCACTGCCATTGCAGCCATCGGATGGCCGAAGTCAGCGGATCATAATTCCCCAGGCCATCCGGCCAGGATAGAACTCTCCAAAATGCTCCCGGGTCTGTGATGAGGGGATTGCGGGTGATGTATTTGTCGTCATCCCAAAGCCAGCCGCCACGCAAGGCCGGTGCGAAAATCCAGATTCCCAGGGCGATGAGTAAAAGACTCTGCAGCCGGGCCAACGATTCATTTTTTTGAGCCGTGCCGCTTGGAGATCCTTCAACGGATACACGCGGCGCTTCCGCCAAAGTTGCTTTCCTCTTCGAGCTGGACGCCATCAAGCCATCATAAGCAACGCCTTTTCTGAGGCGACAAAAAGCGATGTTTACGGAATCAGCCTGACAATGACGGCACTGGCCGGAGGAACCTTCACCGCAAATTTGTTGGAGGATGAATTGGGCAGAGGCGTCCAGGTTCCCTGCCAGCTTCCATCGGCATTGATGGCGGCGCCGCCGAGCGTTACGCCGGTGGTTGCGGTCACGTCTTCCTTGGGCGCAATCAGGGAAATTGAATCGGCATGGGTGTAGGATGGTGATGAAGGAGCGAGCACGACATCGGACGCGCTGGCGCCGGCGCCATGGCTGTCATTGATGAGCGTGATATAGACCTTTTTGTCCGGGGAGAGCACCGCAACTTGGTACAAGTTAAGGTCTTTCGAAGCGCCGCCTGCGGCAGCGTTCTGGCCACCACCACCAGCCTGTGGGCCGGAGGCGCCGGACGGAATAAATTGTCCATGAGCGCCGAGGTCGAAAGCTTTGATCGCATAGGCCAGGGGATGCGCGATGTAGCCGTTCGGCGCGGTGGTGAACGAAGCATAGAGGCATGGTTTGGAGGCGTTTCCCGCGGCAACAGTGTCCCCGTTATGGAAATTAACCCCCAGGGCTTGGTTACCGGCCCACCAATAGAGATAATCGAGTCCCCAAAGGGCGGCAGCAAAGGTGTTGCTTACGTCCTTGGCCCCGCCGTTATAAAAATTGTTGGTTTCTTCGAGGCGGTAGGGCAAGCGCAGGGCCAGCAGATGGGGGCCAAAACTCGCGTAGTTTTTATCATAGTAGACCGTGGACAAGATGCGCTCTATTCCCTGGGCGGGATCGGTTACCTTGTTGCCCGCGCCGAAAGGGTACATATGCTGGGAAATAAAGGCGATTTTTCTGCTGGAGCCGAATTCCTCGGCAAACTGGACGCTCCACGCTCCGGAGATCGTGCTCGGTCCGCAAAATTTAGCCGACG
>DATJMI010000176.1:0-12049 GCA_035508775.1 Methylacidiphilales bacterium | reverse complement strand
TGTGGGGGATCATTTTCAATATCTGGCCAGCATGGGGCCGCTGGCGTTGGCGGGAGCGGGGTTGGCCCGGTGCTCGGAACTCCTCCCGCGAAAAAAAACGTGGCTCCACGCCCCTCTTTACTCCGGCCTTTTACTCATCCTCGCGGTGTTAAGTTGGCGGCAAAGCTGGATTTACCAAAACCTTGGGACGCTTTGGCAAGACACCCTGGCCAAAAATTCCGATTGCTGGATGGCCCACGACAACCTGGGTAAATTCCTTACTTCTCTGGGAAAAATGGACGAAGCGGCGGCTCAGTTCCAAAGCTCCCTCGCCATCAACCCCAACGACGACACTGCCCTCATCGACCTTGGCGTGGTCTACCAGAAAACCGGACGAGTGGACGACGCCATCATCCAGTTCCAAAAAGCCCTGGCCATCGATCCCCGCCTTGTCCAGGCCATCGGCAACCTCGGCAACACCCTCATGCAAGAAGGGCGCATGCCCGAGGCCTTTGCCCAATTCCAAAAGGCCTTGGCCGTCGATCCTGCCAACGCCAATGCCCATAATGACCTTGGCGGTTTTCTTTCCCAAACCGGCCAGTTCGATGAGGCGATCTCCCAATATGAAAAAGCTCTGGAACTCGACCCCAATCTGCCCGGAGCCCGCTTCAGCCTTGGCAACGCCCTCGTGCAAAAAGGGCGGTTCCAGGAAGCCTTGGCCCAATTCCAAAAGGTGCTGGAGACCGATCCTGCCAACGTCGGCGCCCACAACAATCTCGGCGGAATTTTCTTGCGGGCGGGACAACTCGATCAGGCGATGAACCAATACCAGCAGGTCCTCGCGCTCGATCCCAACTCCGCCGAGGCCCACAATAACCTCGGCTTCATCCTGTTGCAAAAGAGACAAATCGATCAAGCCATCGCCGAATGTGAAAAATCCCTGCAAATCAATCCCAGCCTCGTTTTCGCTCACAACAACCTCGGCCAAGCCCTCCTGCAAAAAAGACAAACGGACCAGGCCATCACTCAGTTCCAAGAAGCTTTACTTTTAAATCCCCATTATACCGAAGCGCAGGACAACTTAGCCAAGGCAGAGGCGATGATTCGGCAGGAGGCTCAGCAGAAACCATAGAGGCGGTCCGAAAATTCCGCGTAAGCGGCGTGACGAGCCGAATTTGGCTCGAATCGAGGCGCGAGCGACAAGCATACCCTCAGTGGTCTGTAACAAGCGAGCAACGAAGAGCTCGGCCCAAATTCGCCGTCGCCCTGCGGGCCGGAGTCCTTTTGCCCTGGGGCTGTGTCGCTCGCTCGGTCCTGCGGACGGCCAAAAAGCTTTGCCTCAAAACAACTGCCGTGCGCAGCACCTCCTCGCTTTGAGCCAAAAATCCTCCCGGCGCTGCCACGGGGAATTTTTGGCTAGCCTCTAGCTACTAGCTAGCTCTTCTTTATCCCGACACGCCCCTGACGTCCTTCACAAATTGCGCCGCCGCCGCGCGAATCGCGCTCGCCACGTCCGCCTTGGCCACCGCAAATTTTGGCCGGAACCACGGAAATGCGCCGGTCAAATCGTGCGTCACTAAAATCTGCCCGTCACAGCGCGTGCCCGATCCGATACCAATCGTCGGCACCTTCACCCGCGAAGTAATTTCACCGGCGAGATCCGGCTCAACCAATTCCAGCACCAACGCGAAAACGCCCGCCTCCTCTAACGCCAAAGCGTCGGCCAGCAGCCGTTCCTTTTCGTCCTCCGACCGCCCCTTAATCTTGTATCCCCCCTCCTCTCGCACATGCTGCGGCAACATCCCAATGTGTCCCATAACCGCGATACCCGCCTCCCGCAACGCCCGAATCTCCGGCAGCACCGAAACGCCGCCCTCCAGCTTGATCGCCTCCGCCCCGGCCTGCGCGAGAATCTGCGCGTTCGCCACCGCATCCTGCGCCGTTTCGTAAGTATGGTAAGGCAGATCCGTCACCACCAACGCGCGCGGCTTCGCCCGGGCCACCGCCGCGGCATGATGCCGCATCTCGGCCAGCGTCACCTGCGTCGTGTCGGGATAACCGAGCACCACCATCCCAACCGAATCGCCCACCAAAATAAGCGGCACCCCCGCCTCATCGAGCAAGCGCGCCGTCGGATAGTCGTAAGCCGTCAGCGCCGGTATCCGTTCCCTGCGCGCCTTCATGTCGCGAATCGCTTCCGGCGTTATTTTCCCGTTTGGCTCCATACCCGAAATTATCACATCGAGGGAAGAATCCCTAGAACCTATCTTGCTTGATTGAAATCCCCCCTACGTGAAACGGTGCACATCCCCTTTCCCGTGTACTTTAATTCATGGCTGCATCGCCGCCGATGACTTTTCCGGTGTAGGCATCGATCCAGACGCCAATAAATTGATGGTGTCCGGGGCTGCCGTCTACCGCCCAGCCATACCAGAAGACCCAAGCCAGCCGGCGTCTAAATCGGGATGCGTGGAAATATCCTTTTATTGCAACATGTGGTTGGGTTTAACCACGAGCAATCCGATGCTTCTTGGGATGGGATCGAAATGGCCTAAGCCAGGGCCACGTTGCCGAGAAGATGCTTTAAACTGAAAATTTCTCCCCCAAAATAATAGCGGTTCATAGACCGAGCTTGACGCAAGTAGCCAAGACCCTCAAGCAATACGGCCGGGGTGACGGAAAACTGTTTGGGAACATCCCCATAGGGCCGCAGAGGTTCGGCGTTTTCGACCGGCTGCTGGAGGCGGGGTTGACGGGCCAGCCACCGCTTTTATGTTGGGTGGTGCAGTGGTGAGACGGTCATCCAAATTCTATGATCAAAGTCAACGAAGTCGCCTATATCGCCTATCCTTCAACCGACATGGCCCGTTCGAGGGCCTTCTACGAAGGCGTCCTCGGTCTCAAGCCGACCTATGAAAACAAGCGGGAAAACTTCGCCTGGGTCGAGTACGACATAGGCGCCACCACCCTGGGCATCGGTCAAAGCGCGGACTGGAAGCCTTCCCGGGAGGGCCCCACCGTCGCGCTCGAAGCCGACGATTTCGACGAGGCCATCGCGGGCCTCCGGCAACACGGTCTTTCGTTCGTCATGGAACCCTTCGAAACGCCAGTCTGCAACATGGCGCTTATCCGCGATCCGGACGGCAACCAGATCATGATCCACAAACGCAAACCAGGGCGGGGTTAAGAGGAGTTTTTAAAAATAGTCCGAGATGGAAATTTCTGCCATCATCCAGCTGGCCCTTTCGGCGCGATCCTCCGGAGAGGAAACGCGATCCGTTCGGAGAGCGTCGTGATTCCCGCGTCTGTCGGCTCCAGCCCCGCCGCAGCCAGGCTGGACAGCAGAGTGCCCAGCGCCTGCTGCTCCTCGGTCGAAACCCCGCCCCAGACAATCCGCGGCGTCGCGCCCGGAATGCCATTAATGTCGAGATATTGCCGGAAAAGCTGATTCCCCAGCGTCAGCCCCAACAACATCTGGTCGTATTGCCGGATATCCTGCCGCACGCTCTCATGCTGCCGGCTCACGCCCGAATTCAGCCCCGTGTGCATCGGCCTCGCCGAGCCGACCTGTCCGAGAATCACCTTCGATTTTTCATCGTCGCACACATCCTTGAAAGCCTTAAAGGCCTCGCCGTTCTGCTGGCTTGCCGCCTGAAGAAGCTCCACCTGCGTCTCCGCGCTCACCACCAACCCGAAAATCTTCGTCGCCGCCTGAAACGCCTGCGTCAGCGAGGCCCGCGTTTCATCATCGGCGGGATTGAATTTCCCGACCATGAACGGCGCGCCGTAACGGTCCAAAAAACGCGACCACCAGTCCCGCGTCATCGCCGAAAGCAGCCACCAGAACAGCAGGCAGCGGAACGGTCCGCCCCAGAAGTCGGCCAGTTGCAGCAGGTGTCCGCGATGCAACATATACCGGTTCGGATTCGGCGCCTCGCGCTGGCCCGTCACGTAGCCAAGCCGCGGATCCAACTCCCAGAGCATGAGAAATCCCGTCGTGTAATCGAGATCGAGATGCGGCACCGGATTCAACCGCGCCAGTTCGTAACGCAAACCGGGGCGGGTGCTCGGCTTGAAAACCTTCTCCACCAGCGCCACCGGATAAAGAGTCGAATCGAGCAGATGATTGCACGCCCGCACCAGATCCTCCTGAAAATAATTCACCATATCCTGAATCGCCCCGGCCGCCCGCACGTCGTCGGGGCGCGATTTATCCGCCGGCTGAACGGAGATCGAGTCGCCCAGCACCGCCAGCTTCCGCTTGGCGAACTCGCACTGGATATGGCTGTCCGAAGCAAGCACGTCGCGGTACAGGCTGAACAAATCGCGCACATTGCCCATTTCCGCGCCCGCCAAAACATCGCGGATGCGGCTGACATCCATCAAGTTCGCCTGGAAGCCCGGTTCGGTGCGGAAATTATAAAAATGCTTCCGGCTCCGGCGGGGAATCCACGTCTCCAGCCACGCCTGCAGGCGCGCCCGCAAGTTCCGGCGCCCCGCGGAGTTCGCCATCGGATGAAGCAAAGATGTGGGCATGGAAGTCTCCGGTGTGATGTTTTTTTCCGTCAACGGGAGAATTGATCCCGTTGGCGCACACCTTAGACTCTCCTCCGCGATACTGTCCTTGCGTCCTGCGCGGCTTTAGCGATGGTAGTTTCCGGGAATTGGCCGTAATTCACGCCTAATTAGTGGTACTTCGCGGCTATTTCATCCGCCAGCCCGGTTGTTTTTCAAAATTCCTTCCATCAGTTTCCATGTGCGCAAAGCCGCTTCCGGTGTGGCCCAAGGCTCTGCCCTTCCGCGCAGACACTCCATCACATTTTCCAAAAGATTTTGTTGCACGTGCTCGGTGCAAAAATTTTCATCCGACAGGGATCGCACGCCGGCAAAATCGTATTGCAACGGGTCCGGTGAGAAGGCGGCGAAAGCAACCGACCCTTTTTCTCCCACGATATGGAACCAATCCCGCGGCTCGCCGGTATGGGCGAAGTTAAATTCAATCTCGATCCCGGATTGTCTCTGACTGGCTAGACTCGCCCGGACGTAATCGGCCAACTGCCCCCGTCCGCTCCTGTTTTCGGCCAGGCACGATTTCAATTCGAGCGGCCCAAACCAAAAATCGAACAGATCGAGAATATGGCTTCCCAAGTCGACAAAAAGTCCACCTCCCGAAATGACTGGATCGAGCCTCCAATTCATGCAGGTCAAATGCGCGTCGGAAGCGAGATGATATTGAACCCTTTCCACCATTCCAAAAGCGTTTTGGTTCAGCAGATCCCTCACCTTTCTGAATTTCGGGAGACCTCTCCGGTAAAACGCCGGTAAAAGCGGCAGGCCCACCCGCGCAAACGTATCGATGAGACCTTGAGCATCGGCAGACGAGGCTCCCATCGGTTTCTCGGCGTAACAAGGCTTCCCGGCTTTGGCAACCAATCTCCCCAACTCAAAATGAGATGAAGGCGGACTCGCGACGTAGACCGCGTCGATTTCCGGATCGTCTAATAAATCCCCGGCTTTCCCGTACCACCGGGGCACCCCGTGCCGTTGAGCGTAATCGCGGGCTTTTCCGGCATCGCGCCGCATCACGGCCATCAAGGCGCTGCCCGCTATTTTGCGAAAGGCGGGACCGCTTTTTACCTCCGTTACGTCGCCACAACCCAGGATTCCCCAACGAATCAAACCGGTCGTCGGCTCAGCCTTATGTCCATTCATCGAAGTCAATTTGATCGAGCGGCCAGACCGAGGCAAGTAAAAGAGAGACCGGTTCGCGGTGCTGCGCACGGTAGATTTTCTTTGCGGCGAAGCTTTTTAGCCATCCACAGTGCCCGCCATGCGTCGCGCATCCTCGTCAAAGAGCAAAAGTCCAATTCGTGCCCCCTGGTTCATTTTCGGACAGCCTCTCGAGAGATAATTCGTGCGACGGCCACCGCCCGTCGCTACAATCGCCGGATGACTTCGACCCGCATGCGCGAATTGCTTCCCGCCGAACGTCCGCGGGAGCGGCTGCTCAACCAGGGCGCGGAGGCGCTCAAGACGGCGGAGTTACTGGCGATTTTGCTGCGAACGGGGACCAACGGACGGTCCGTGCTGGAGTTAGCGGAATTTCTGCTCACTTATTTCGGATCGCTGGAGGCCCTGAGCCGCGCCCCGGTGGGCGAGTTGATGAAAATCAAAGGAGTGGGGCAAGCCAAGGCGATTGAGCTGAAAGCCGCGTTCGCCCTGGCGGCGCGTCTGGCGCGAAGCGAGGCGGAATCGCGGCCCATCAACTCGGCCCAGGACGTGGCGCGATTGCTTGGCGAAGAGATGCGCCTGCTCTCCTACGAAAGCGTGCGAGTGATTTGCCTCAACACCCAACGGAAGGTCCTGGCGGTGGAAGAGATAACGCGCGGGACGCTGAATGAATCGCTTTTCCATCCACGCGAGGCGTATCGTCCGGCGCTGGCACGCCAGGCCGACGCGGTGGTCCTGGTGCATAATCATCCATCAGGCGATCCAAATCCGTCGGATGCCGATTTTCAGGTGACGCGGCGGATGAAAGAAGCGGGTTCGTTATTGCAAGTGGAGTTGCTGGATCACGTCATTCTCGGCGCCCCCCGTCCGGGGGATGACAGGAGCTTTTACAGCTTCCGGGACGAAGGATATTTATGAGCGCGCAGATTCACTCCACAGCGCAGGTCGACCCTTCGACCAATCTCGGAGACGGCGTGCGCATCGGCCCCTACGCGGTGATCGAAGCCGGCTGCGTTTTGGGCGAGGGCTGCGAGGTGCGGGCGCACGCGGTGATTACGGGCCGGTCGGTGATCGGCCCACGCAATCAGATCGGTTACGGCGCCATCATCGGCGTGGAACCGCAGGATTACAGTTTCAAAGGAAAAGACTCGCGGGTGGAGATCGGTTCGGGCAATCGTATCCGCGAATACGTGACGATCCATCGCGCGACGAAAGAAGGCGGCGCGACCCGCGTGGGCAACGATAATTTCCTGATGGGCGGCGTGCACCTCGGTCACGATGTCCAGATCGGCAACCAGGCGGTACTAGCGAACAACACGCTGCTGAGCGGCTACGTCGAGGTGGGCGACAAGGCGTTTTTAGGCGGGGGAACTCTGGTGCATCAATTCACGCGTATCGGGACACTGGCAATCACCCGGGGAGGGACACGCGTGGGCAAAGACGTGCCGCCCTATTTTATGGCCGTGGCGACGAATCTGGTCAGCGGACTGAACCGGGTGGGCCTCCGGCGGGCGGGCGTGTCCCACGAAACGCGGCGGGCTTTACAGGAAGCCTATGACATGATTTATCACGCAAACTTAAACGTGAGCCAGGCGCTGGAGGAATTGGGGCGTAAGTTTCACTTTCCGGAAATCGCGCATTTGATTGAGTTTGCGCGGCAATCAAAGCGGGGCATTTGCCGGGCACGGCGTGGCGCGGGCGATGACGAGGACGAATAGCCATGTCCATATCCTGGGAAGTCGAGTTACGCGGCGGAGGCATTTATCTGCCGCAAATCGGTCTCTGGTGCGATGCACCCAAACCGGCCGCCTGCTCCTTTGTTTCGCATGCGCACTTCGATCACTTGGCCGCGCATAAAAAAATCGTGATGTCGGAGGCGACGCGGCGATTGATGGCAGCCCGGTTGCCGGGGAAACGGGAGGAAATCGTGCTGCCGTTCGATGCGCTCCATGCCTGGGATGAAGCAACCTATCTGCGGCTTCATCCGGCGGGTCATATCTTCGGCTCGGCAATGCTCCATGTGTCAAGTGAGGGGGAAACTCTTCTTTACACGGGAGATTTCAAATTAAAGCCGGGACTTTCGGCTGAGCCCTGTTTGCCACCTCGCGCGGACACGCTGATCATGGAAACGACATTTGGCCTCCCGCGCTATGTTTTCCCCTCTCCTGAAAAGGTATGGGCGGGCATCGTCGCCTTTTGCCGGGAAACATTGGCCGAAGGCGCGACGCCGGTGCTGTTTGCTTATTCGTTGGGCAAGAGCCAGGAACTGCTCTGCGGCCTGGCACAAGCGGGCCTATCCACCATGCTGCATCCTCAAACCGAGCGAATGACGCGCATCTGCCAAGAAGCGGGACACGCACCGGCTCCGTACCGGGCGTTTGCGATGACCGAAACAGGGGGATATGCCGTCATTTGTCCGCC
Organism: Methylacidiphilales bacterium; assembly: GCA_035508775.1. Classification (GTDB taxonomy): domain Bacteria; phylum Verrucomicrobiota; class Verrucomicrobiia; order Methylacidiphilales; family UBA1321; genus JABDGH01. The sequence continues at coordinate 3,919 of DATJMI010000176.1, read as the reverse complement.
ACAGACGCGCTCATCGGGTTGGTTGGAAAAAATACCCCGGCGGCGGACGGCGATTGTCTCGGGGTGGGCCCTCGATACCGCGGCCATTTACCGTTACAAGTGTGAGGCGGCCTTTCCCCTGAGCGATCACGCCGATTTCAACGATCTGCTTCAGATGGTTGAACTGACCCGGGCAAAACGGGTGTTCACCGTGCACGGTTACGCGGCGGAATTTGCCGCGACATTACGCGAGCGCGGAGTAGAGGCCTGGGCGTTGGGCGAAGACAATCAATTGGAGTTTTCGCTGGATGGGTGCGGCCGGGGAAGCACCTGGTGACGGCGGTGAAACTGACTCCCCAGGCTGAAATGGAAGGGCTGCGCGCCTATGAACAGGTGCGGGCGTTTGAGCGAATCCGCTCGTGGCGCCTGCCGCTATGTTATCTCGTTTTCGCCATGATTCCGATGGTCACCGGCGCCGGGCTGCTGAAGACCAATCATCCGGTGCTGGGCGAGCTCCATTTTGTCACGGCGTTTTTTTTCATGGCCGGCTCGGGCTTTCATTGGCGTTGGTTGTTGAAACGTTACGCGAAAAATCTGCGGTTGTTGGCCGAACAGGAAAAAGTCTACGGCGATCAATTGCCTTGGGTGCAAGTCGAAAAACATTTCGCCGCGCTGGATCGGCTAAACCGCGATTTGGAGCGTGAAAAAATGGCCGGGAATGCCAAAAAAAACAGGAAAAATGATTGAGAAAGGCCGAATTATTTCGGCGGCGCAAATCTTAATCGAACTTTTCCGCCACTTTGTGGTTTCCCAGCCTATCAACCAAAGCAAGCCTCTTGTTAACGCCTACAAATCTGTAACGAGATTTGCCGCTTTTTCGCATTATACTACGAGTGTAAGTATATGAGCGATTTGACCTCCATAGATAATCAACTTTTAGAGATTTTTCAAAACGATAAAGCCCGTGAAGCATTAAAAGCAAATTTGGCTCGTCATGGACTTAATATTTATTCCCTGGGACGCCTTTTGCGTCAAAAAACCGGAACGGATTTGTTGCTGGCGAATATTGAAAATTCGATTGTAGAAGCGCGGATGTTTTTAAAATAGACATCTCTGGAAGTCATCCCTGAAAAAATCAGGTGCCGAGCCGGACCGTCTATTTTTTCTGAGGCGCAATCGTCAAAGGCAAATAACCGAGATCGTACAAACTGGTGGCATAAAGCAGACATTTCGCGGGCGGATAAATATTCGCCGCCGATTCAAGCCAACTGGTGGCGTCGTCCGTCTTATGGTGATAGAGAGACCAGGCGACATTTGCAAAATAGTAAGAGGCGTTGCGGCCCGCCTGATTGAAGGCATCAAGCTCTTTGGTCGCGGCATCTTCATGTCCGCCAAAAAGGTCGCACAGAAAGACCTTATAAGAGGCAATATCCGCCAAGTCGGGATCCTGAGTCAAAGCAGCGAAGTCGGCCCGGGCCACATCATATTTCTTCCTCATGAACTGTATTTCAGCCAAATCAAACTTGATTTGAGTATTACTGCTGTCGAGTTGCAGCGCCATCTCGAAATCCTTCTGAGCCGGATCCAAAAGTTTCTGTTCGACATAAATCGTGCCACGCAACGCATAAACCGCCGGATTTTGAGGCGCTATCTGAACGGCGGCATTCATCTTATCCAAAGCGGCGCTCGGCTGTTTTTGTGCCAAAAGCAGATAAGCCTGACGCAACAAGCTCATGACTGGATCGCCCTGGGCCGGATTACCGGCGCCTGGCGTATTGACCGCCGGTGGGTTGGCCATCGAAGCGTTTGCGACGGGCCGTTGGGCACAAGCAAGTGGCACAAACGCAAGCCCGAAGAGAAAAAAAGTAATTTGACGGAACATCGTAAAAAAATAGGCGATCTAATTTTTGTGTCAGCGATTTTATTTTGCCGCGTCGGAACCCTGGAGGCTAGCCGAAAAGTAGGCAAGGCCCGTGGCATAGGCAACCTATTTAGTTCAGGAGCAGGGGCCGTCCTTCCATTTCCGCGGTCGGCGCCATCCCAAAAAGAGAAAGAATCGTGGGCGTGATGTCAAGCAAGCGCGCGTCCCCGGGAATCGTGGATCCGGTCATGCGCTCATCGCCAGCGGCAGGTGGCCGGTAAATCATGATACCATGTTCCGCATGGTTGGCGTCGTCGGGTCCAGTGTCATTTTGAAACGTATAAATCGAGGGATTGCCTACCGATCCGACCGAGCGCCAATACAACCCGCCCCAATAAACCAGCAAATCAGGCGCCACTCCATTGATCGTGCGGTATAATTCCTGTGGGCTGTAGGCCCGGGTGGGAATCGAACGGCCCTGATCATCCGGCACTCGGCAGATTTTTTCGGCCAGCTCGCCGCGCACTTTCTCGTAATCGCTTGATGGAATGATACCCCGTGGCTCACGTCCCTTTACGTTCAAAAAAATCCGCGCGTAATAGCCCCCGTCTCCCCAGGCGAGAGTCTTGTCCCAATCAACCTGAACTTTGGAAAACGGGGTCGGCTGATCGGGCTTCGGCCCCTTGAGATGCAAATATCCCTCTTGAATCAGCCAGTCATTCACACAGATGCCGCCGTCCATCCGCTTCGCGCCGTGATCCGAGACAATGAAGAGATGGGTTTCGCGGTCGAGCACTTTGAGCAATTTGCCCAGTTGACTGTCGATAAAACGATAATAATCAAAAATCGCATTCTCGAAACGGTGGCCTTTCTCGTAGGAACGGTGGAGCGGATCCATGTAACTCCAAAAGGCATGGTGTATCCGGTCCGTGCCCATTTCGACCATCATAAAATAATCCCACGGTTTTTCGGTGACGAAATGGCGCGCGAGAGCAAAGCGTTTTTCGGTCATTTCGTAAATATCGGCCAGTATTTTGTCCTTGTTGTCGGTGCGAAAATCACGCACGTCGAGCAAGTACTCTCCCACTGTCTCCCGGATCTCGTCGCGAATACCTGCCGGATATGTATAGTCGGACTTAATGTCGGGAGTCAGAAAATCTCCGACCATGATGCCATTTACCGGTTGGGGAGGATAGGTCTGGGGAACACCAATCAAAATCACTTTTTTGCCGGCCTCACCGAGCAAATTCCAAAGCCGCTTCACCTTGATCGCTTTGGAATTGGCGAGAGAAAGTTTATCGTAACTGTAGTCGGCGCGGTTGCGGAATCCGTAGACGCCGAGCGAACCCGGCGTCCGCGACGACATCATCACGCTCCAAGCCGGAACTGTGATCGGCGGATCACAGGACCGGAGTTTTCCGTAAGCTCCTCCCTTGATCACCTCTTGAAAATTGGGCAAATGTTCCAACCAAGGACCAAAAACCAAACTGGGTTCGGCACAATCAAGTCCAAGAACGAATACTTTGGATGATTTCATTGATAAGCTAATTAAACAACATCTCCCTCACCACCTTACCCCTCTTTAAAGAGGAGAGGAATTTAAAGCAAGCTTGAGTTGAGAAGAATCTTTCTTCGAAAAGCAGACCATTCCCCTTCCTTTTATCCTAAAGCGTTTGCTTCTCTCTGTGTCAACTGGAACCAATAACTTTTAGAAAATAGGGCTCTTAAAAACTTTAATTTTCTAAAAATCGTTTGCGCCTATTATAAAAAGCTTTAAGTGCATCACTACGCTTTTTGCTTGCGAGGTAGAGAAAGCCTGATAAATCGGGTAGCCCTTTCTGGAAAAAATCATTCTCTCCTGTTACAAGGCTCTTATATGAATTCACGCGCGCACGGATTCACTCTGGAGATTTTGCGCTTTTTCTAGCCGAGCATTATGCCCGGTTCATTTATAAATGTGCTTATCCTTAAGCACAACAGGATGCCCGTTAAGCTTCTCCGCAAGTTGTAAATTCCTCCAAATAATACCATCGACATTTGCGTACTCAAAGAAGCCAAATCTTCCCGCAAGATGAAGAT
>DATJMI010000175.1:0-15324 GCA_035508775.1 Methylacidiphilales bacterium | reverse complement strand
CGGAAGCAATCAGAACTGGCAATTTATCAGTCAATAAGAATCACAGGTCATCACTGGCATAACGCGCGATGGGCGAAAGCTCGTCGCGCTTTTCAAGTACGGACGGAGATGCCGGAATGCTTGAAAACACGCTCTAGAGATGCTCGATCATGTCGGTGATTTTAAAGCGTACCTTGGGCAGCCGCGCGTATTTATCGGTCTCGCTCCGGTAACCGGCGGCGCAGCACACGGCAGCCGTAAGGCCGCGCTCTTCGAGGCCCAAAATTTTATCATATTCGGCTGGAACAAAACCCTCCATCGGACAGGTGTCGATCTGGAGAAGCGCGGCGGCGGTCATGAAGTTCCCGAGCGCAATGTAGGCTTGGCGTGCCGCCCATTCGCCGGCGATCCGGCTGCGGGCGCCATGGATGAGATCTCCCACGATCATGTTGCGATAACCTTTGAGAGAGTCGAGGCTGCCGCCGCGGATCTCAACCGCTCGGGCGAAGAAGGCGTCGATATGGGCTTCGCTCATTTTCCTGAGCGAAGCAAAGACGACATAGTGAGAGCAGTCGGTGACTTGGGATTGATTCCAGGAATGGGGTTTAAGCCTGACTTTGAGTTCAGGATCGGTGATGACAAGAAATTTCCAGGGTTGAAGTCCATAGGAAGAAGGCGTGAGAATGAGAATTTCTTCCAGCGCCTTCCAAGTACCGACGGGAATGATCTTGGCCGGGTCAAAAACCTTTGTTGCATAGCGCCACTGGAGATTGGCAAGCAGAGTAGCCGTATCGAGTGTTATGGAAATGCTCATAAGAAACAAATAAGATTAAACATGGGAAAATAGTAGCATGAAGCTCGCGCCGTGTAGCTTTTTCTTCGATCACGAATTCTTTTACCGACAATGATCATGGTCCGGATGATGTGCGACAATTCTAACCGGCCACAAGACTCTTTTGATGTATTTAGTATGTAGTATGGATATTGCATATAATTACTATTCTAAAAATTTCATCAGATTTGATTCAATTTTAATCTTATCATCATAATAACTTTTTTAGCATATTGTGAGAAAGCAGATTGTGGTATCGAAGAGAGTCTTTTTTGAAGGGCACATAATGTCAGCTATCCAGTAACTTAAGCCGAATTATTTTGAGGATTTATAACTGTATGATTATGACTCTGAAAGTCATGTATTGAAAAATGGATAGGCCATTGACGGAAATTTTATTTTGAAGAGAAAAAGTAACAAAATAATAGTTGCCATATTTAGAATTTTGCGTTTTAGTCCTTCTCACCTGAAATTTTTGTAATCAGGTTTTGCCGTAATCAGTAGTCGCTGTACTCGGAATTTTTGCTGTCTGTATTTGCAGTTACAACCCTACCCAGCTATCAACCCTACCCTATAAGAAAACCTATGAACACCCCACTTCAAACGGGCTCCCGGCGCATGTCCACGAGATGGTTCAACGCGAGCAAGCTGTTATGCGCAAGCTTTGTTCTCTGCTGCGCATTTATCCTGGTTACGTTGGCGCGCGCCGTCGACGTGCTGGAAGACATGAACAACCCCAGTCGCACGGGTGAAAATCCCAATGAGACGATTCTCAACACGAGCAACGTCAATCAAAACACCTTTGGTAAAGTTTGGTCCTATCCGGTCAATGGCTCCACTTACGCCCAAGCGCTTTATGCCTCCGGCATCAGTATCGGCGGGGGCACCAATGACGCGGTCTTTATTGAAACGATGGCGGATCAAGCTTACGCCTTCTCTGCCACGAGCAACGCGCAGTATTGGCATGTGAGCTTTACCGGCGGGGATATTACGCCGGTGCCCCCCGGCGATTATCCGTCCGGCAACAACATCATCGGGAACTTGGGGGTCGAGTCTACGCCCTACATCGACAAATCGCTCAATACTATTTACATGGTGGCTAAAACGAAAAATACCAGCAATTCGACCTACTATTATACGCTGCATGCGCTCAGTCTAACCGACGGGTCCGAGCAATTTGGCGGACCGGTGAACATCAGCGCCTCCGGGTTCAACGTGAAGCAGCAAAACCAGCGCATGGGTTTGGCCAAGGCGGGTAACAATATCATCGTCACCTGGACCTCATACCAGGACAGTCAACCTTACCACGGCTGGATGATGGCTTACAATGAGACGACCTTGTCGCAGGCCGGAGTTTTCAATGACACTTCCAGCGGGAACCAAGCCGGCATTTGGCAACAGGGCCGCGCGCCGGCGGTCGATTCCAGCGGCAATGTCTACGTTATCACCGGCAACGGCACATGGGATGGGAGCAAAAACTTCGGCGAAAGTTTCCTCAAATTGAGCAGCAGCCTGAGTCTTTTGAGTTGGTTTACTCCGGACAACTACAGCAGCCTGAACTCCGGAGACGAAGACCTGGGTTCCGGGGGAGCGCTGCTCATTCCCGGCACCAGCTATGTTTTCGGCGGGGGCAAGCAGGGAACGGTATTTCTTCTCAATACGAGCAATCTGGGCCATGAACAATCGGGCAACGGCCAAGTCCACCAGACGTTCTCCTTCGCCAGCGGAGAAATCCACGGTGGTCCGGTCTATTACGACAGCCCGGTCAACGGTCCGGTGGTTTACGACATGGCCGTCAGCGACCACGTGAAGGAATATTCCTTTAACGGTTCGACGTTTAACACGTCGCATATTGCCGAAAGCTCCGCAAGCGCGGCTGGAAATCCGGGAGGGTTTCTCTCGGTTTCGGACAACAATGGCACCGCGGGCAGCGGCATAGTCTGGGCGTCGATCGAGACCAAGGATGCCGACAGCAGTTTGGAACCGGGCATTGTCCGAGCCTGGAACGCGGATAACCTCGGCGGCACGGAACTGTGGGATAGCAACCAGAATTCGAGCCGGGATAGCTCTGGAACCTTTGTCAAAGATGCCAATCCCACGGTGGCCAATGGCATGGTGTTTGTCGGCTCGTATTCGAACCGGGTCAATGTTTACGGCCTGCTCTCCAGCACAAACACGAACACTAATACCTTTATCGCAGAGAATCTCTCCTATACGGCGAGCGGGGCCAGCACCAGCCTGCAGACCGATACCAATTTCAATCCTCCCACCTGGGTGGAATTGGAAGCGACGGGAACCAATCAGTCGATTACTTACACAATTCCGAATCTCGCCGCCGGGACTTACGAATTGCAGATGCAATGGAAGGGGAACACCAACCGCGGCGAGCTGAGTCTCTCGGTGGATGGCGGCGCTCCGCTGACTCCCGATCCGCTGGATCAATATTCAGCGACGGAGACTTATCCGATCACCACCTTCAGCCCGAACCTGACGTTTAGTTCGAGCGGAAGTCACACGATTACGCTGACCGTGGTGGGCGAAAATCCGTCCTCCACCGGTTTCTATCTGTCGACGTTTGACTTCATCTTCAATCCGGTGATCACCTTCTCCGGCACGTATGAATTGCAAAACGAGACCAGCGGCCTGGCCTTGAATGTGAAGGGAGCCTCCACGTCGAATGGAGCCGAAGTGGTGCAATATCCATTTGGCGGCGGTAGTGCGAACGCCGAGTGGACCTTCACGCCCACGAGCAATGGCTATTACCAGATCGTCAATGTAAACAGCAGCCTGGATGTCGCCGTTGCCGGGGCTTCGACGGCTACCAAGGCGTTGATCGATCAATGGTCATTCGGCACGACGGGCGATGACCAGTGGATCCCCACGCAAAACAGCGACGGCAGCTTCACGTTCCTTAATCTCAACAGCGGTCTGGCCCTCGACGATCCGGGTGGCAGCACTTCGGCGAATACCCAGATGGATCAATACACTAATCAAGGTTCCAGCAACCAGAAGTGGGAAGTGATCAGCGAGTAAGATACTGATTCGGTACTCGCAAACACCGCGCGATGGTTAAAACCATTGCGCGGTTTTGCGTTGATGATAGCGCATTTAAAAGGGTGACGTTGGGACACTCCATTTTCTTTGATTTTGGCAAAAACGAAAATCACGGGCTGGAGGTGGCGACACTGGCGGTGAGTTCGTCACAGGCGGCGAGGACATCGCCGGGCTGGATGTCATCCATGGAACGCTGTTTGATCTGTTCGTAGCGGCGTTCGGCATCGGGCAGGGGAACGTAGCCGTGACCGGTCACAATGCGATAGGGGACTTGCCAGGGATACCAGTGATCTTCGATGGAGGGGCCGAAAAGCGCGACGACCGGGCAACGGCACGCGGCGGCAAGATGCATGGTTGCCGTGTTGAGTCCGACATAAAGCTTGGCGCGATAAAGGAGGCCGGCGATTTCAGGCCAGGAAGCTTTTCCTCGGGTGCAAAGGAGACGCGAGCCGAGTTCTTTCTGGAGCCACAGCGCTTGTTCGATCTCATGCGGAATGGGACCGCAGGAAACGACAACGTGGGCAAAGCGGTCGAGTAGACCGCGGCAGACTTCGCGCCAGCCATCGCGATTCCAGCAGTTGAAGCCCTGGCGCCCGCCGATCTGAACCACGGCAAAGTCTTTGAGGTCGTGGGCCGGTTTCCAGGAACGGGTGAACTCGCGGCCGAAGCGCATCGGTGGAATGGGAAGAAGAAGGTCGATGAAATTGGCGACGGAGTAGAAGTCTTTTTGGATACGGTGGCACTGTTCCCAATCGAAGTCTGAAATGCCGGTGAAGCGGCGAAGCTCGAATGGTTTGAGAGGAGAGGAGGGTTTGACCGAATAGCGCCGTTTGGTCCGGGAAGCGATGGCGAAAAGGCGGGCGCGATGGCCGTCGCCCAGCTCGAAGACATAGTCGAACCGGACGAGTCGCAGCCGCAGAAGAACCAGGGCATCGAGCCAAAAATCGAGGAAGGAGCGCTCATTTTTTTCCACCGGGGCGAGGGTGAGAACATGGTCGATTTCGGGGCAGCCATCGAGAATGCGGTCGCAGCCGCGCCGGACCAGGACCCAGATTTGCGCCTTGAGATGAGCTTTGCGGGCCGCGACGATGGTGGGAGTCAGGATTAGCGAATCGCCGATGTGCTTCGGCTTGATAAAGAGGATGCGCATGCGGGCTTACGCCTGTTTCTCGGACCACTTCCAGATTTATCCCCGGAGAGAAACAAAGGCAACTGGGATGTCCATACGCCGGTTTACCCGACCGATCAACGTCTTCTCAAAGAAAATTGAACTTACGAGCATTTGATTGCCATCCATTGTGAGTACTACAACTTTTGCCGGATTCACCAAAGTCTGAGAGTCATCCCGGCCATGCAGGCTGGCGTTTCCAACCATGCTTGGAGCTTGGAAGAAATAATCTCGCTGTTAGATTGATGGTCATGGATAAGCCGGATACGGCTGTTTTAAAATACTTACCTGCCATTATTGTCGGAGTTTTTTTTGCAGGTTTAGCGACTGAAGGGTTGGTAAGAGGTAAAATTCGTACCTGTGCATTTATCCCTTTTTGGATTTATCGGGATAAATCCCCTTCCTTTTTTTTGCTCCACGTAGTCGGCTATTATGTATTTTCGATAGTTTGGTTCTTCCTTAGTCTAAAAGCGCTGTAGCTGGCCGTTGATTCAAACCGATCATTTTCAAAAGAGGCCGCGGCCACTACCAACTGAGAAGCCAAGTCTCGGCCCGGCCGGAACGCCGCTAAAAATGGCAATTCGCGAGTCCGTTCTTATCGAGATAATGTTGATGGTATTCCTCGGCGCGCCAGAAATCGGTGGCCTGGACAATTTGGGTGACAATCGGACGGTTGAAGTAATGGGAGGCTTCGAGACGCGACTTGGAAGCCTCGGCGGCGATTTTTTGTTCGGGCGTGTAGTAGAAGACCACGGAACGGTATTGGGTGCCGACATCGGGGCCTTGGCGGTTGGGCGTGGTTGGATCGTGATTGGCCCAAAAGACGTCGAGGAGTTGGCCGTAGGTGACCTTGGCCGGGTCGTAAACGACGAGAACCGTTTCAGCGTGGCCGGTGAGATCGGTGCAGACGTCCTCATAGGTCGGGTTTTTCGTCGTGCCGCCCATGAATCCGACCGTGGTGTCGACGACGCCCGGGATTTTCTCGAATGTCTCCTGGGAACCCCAAAAACAGCCGGCGGCGAAGGCGGCCTCGGCCAGCGGCTTCACTTTTTCGGGGACTTCACGTCCCTGGAGAACAAAGGTGAAAGCGGCGGAGTTCATGCAATAGCGAAGTCCGGTGGGCGCGGGGCCGTCGTCGAAGACATGGCCGAGATGCGCGTCGCAACGGGCGCAGCGAACTTCCGTGCGCTGCATTCCGAGACTATTGTCGGGCTGGGTCGCGATATTTTCCGGGGCGATGGGCTGGAAGAAACTGGGCCAGCCGGTGCCCGAATCGAATTTGGCGCTGGAGACGAAAAGGGGAAGATTGCAGCAGACGCAATGGTAGACGCCGTTTTTGTGATTATCGTAGAAGACGCCGCAGAAGGCGGCTTCCGTGCCCGCGCCGCGGGTGATATTGTATTGTTCGGCGGTGAGTTGCTTGCGCCAGGCGGCATCGCTTTTGGCGACCTTGGCCATCAAAAGAGGAGGGGTGAGCTTGCCGTCGGGACCGAAAACACAGACTTTGACATAACCGCCGCTTTCGGAAGGAACAGCGGTGGCGGCTACGCTACCGAGGCCAAAAGTGCGGTAGAGCCAAGAACCGCCAGTGAAGGCGAGAGCGCCTTGGCCCAGGAGAATAAGAAAACCTCTGCGATTCATAACTGAAAAATAGGAGCCGATTCAAACGGCCCGCTTATAAATAAGAGCGTTGATAGAGAGACTTTATTCCCGCTCCAGCCGACAGGCAAGGGGTGGATTTCAAACATGTAATTCTGAAAATCCAGTCTAAGATTTACCATCATCGCGCATGGCAGGCGCTTTGGGGCCTGCCCGATTGCGTCCCCTGCGCCGCCTTCATTTCCCAAGCTTGTCAAAGCAAGCGGCCACGATAACCTCAAGGACACTCTTGCACCCCGCCAAGCGGGAGAATCTATTTCTATGCCCTCGAAAATCTTTTATCAAAGCTCGCTCCCCCGGGCAGGCTCCACCCTCCTGCAAAACATCCTCGCGCAGAATCCCGATTTTTACGTCACGCCCACCTCGGGATTACTGGAACTTGTCTTTGGCGCGCGACTGAACTACACCAACAGCGCCGAGTTCAAAGCGCAGGATGTTCTCCTGATGAAAAAGGCGTTTCTCGCCTTTGGCCGGGCGGGGATGGAAGCCTATTTCAAGGCACTGACGGAGAAGCCCTATGTCGTCGATAAATCGCGCGGCTGGGGAGTGCATTTTGACCTTTTGAGCCTGATTTTCGGCGAGGAACCCAAGATCATCTGCATGGTGCGGGATTTGCGACAAATTCTCGCTTCCCTGGAAAAGAAGTTCCGTTCAAATCCCGACAAACATCGCGCTATCGAGAATCATGCCAATTTGACCGGCACGACCACTTTCAAGCGGGCCATGATCCATTTGCAGGGGCCGCCGGTCGGCTTGGCCTTGGATCGCCTGATTGAAGTACATCAGCGGGGCTGGAATAAGAAGATGCTCTTTGTGCGCTTTGAAGATCTCACCACCCAACCGACGCAGGTGATGCAAAAAGTTTACGCCTATCTCGGCGTGCCGGAGTGGAAGCATGATTTTGAAAAAATCGCGCAGATTACCCAGGAAGACGACGAAGCCTACGGCATTCCGGGTCTGCATCAAATCCGGCCCAAGGTGGAACCGCTCCAGAATGATTATTTGGAGACTCTCGGGCCGGATGTCATCCGCTATGTTCAAAACCAATACGCGTGGTATTTCCAGCTTTTCGGTTATCACGCCCTATCGATGCAGCGAGCGCCGGGAACGTGAAAACGAAATTCCATTTTGCCGGGATCATTCTCCTGGTTCAGTTCATCCTCATTCTCAACGGATTTTCGGCTAATCCGGATACGGGCGGCGTTCCCACCGTTACCGAGGCGCGGACCTTCAAAAGTTGCCTGTTGCCCGCGCCCAAAAACGGCGGGTTTCAGATGGATGGCTATTGCATTTGGTGCTCTTCTGTCGTCAAAGTCGGCGATACCTACAATATGTTCGCTTCCCGCTGGCCGGCCAAATATGGCTTGAATGGCTGGCTGAACTATTCCGAGTGCGTCCGCGCCACCTCCAAGGATTTATTGGGGCCTTATACGTTTCAGGAAGTGGTGTTGCAAAAACGGGCCGGTCATTGGGATGCGCCGCGCGTGCACAACGTCAAAGTCGTCCAGATCGGTTCCCAATATGTGATTTTCTATATCTCCACGGCCAATTCGACTGGATATGCATTCGCCGATTCGGTCACCGGCCCATGGACTCGTTCCGATCAGGCGGTGATGAAATTCAGCAATCCCGCGCCCTTCGTCCGGCCCGATTTGAGCATCTATTGCTTCGGGCGGCTCAAAGACAAAGACCAGGTCAATCGCGGGGTGGCGGCGACGGCCCCCAACTTCAAGGGGCCTTACACCATGGTTGACAGCGGGGCCAATCTCCTGCCCGGCGGCTATGAATTGGAAGACCCGACGATCTGGTGGGCAAATAACCAATACAATGTGCTCATGACCGACTGGAAGGGAAAGGCGACCGGAACCGTGAAAGCGGGTGTGCAATATTTTTCCAAGGATGGAATCCAGTATCAGCTCATGAGCCACGATCCGGTCTTCACCAAGACCGTCACCTACGACGATCATACCACGGAAACCTTCGCGCGCCGGGAAAGGCCGCAAGTCTACACCAACGAAAAAGGCGAGGTCATCGCCCTCTTCACCGCCTGCCTGCCCAAGAACGGCCCCTCCCGCGTCGTCGTCCAGCCGGTGGATCATTATTATCCGGGGAATTAGAAAAAGATGCGGTTACGGATTCGGCTGGGACAAATTCCCTAACTGCGGCGCCGGCAAATGGGCAGGCCATTTCGGGCCAACGGGAGTCAGCAACACGATGAGCCGCGCGTCAGTGACCGAAGATGCGGCGGGAATCGTGCCGAGTAGGATGGAGTATCCCCCTGTTCTGATCTTCAGCCGGCTTGGGTGGTGTGGCCGGGACGACGTTAAAGGTTGCATTGTTCGGTGAAAGCAATTCCACCCGCAAGGTCTTGCCATTCTGGGTCAGGATAGCAGTGTGGCCATCCTTGGAGATGTCGATCGCCGCCGGGGTTTCGGCTGAGGCGGTCCAGACGAAAGGTTTGGGATGGCGATTGTGGAAAAGGTGCGAATGAACCAGCCAAGAACGGCTCCAATTACGCCTAGGCTAGCTGTCCGCCTCCGAGGCAGAGTCCCACTGTCGTTACATACCAGAGTGTCGCAGCAGTCGTGACGCCCCTGATGAGATCGCCTTTTTTTAGAATGCATCCCGCGCCGATGAAACCGACGCCGGTAAGGATGCCCAACGGCAGTCGCATCATGTCCATCACGCCGAAGGAAGAAGGCGTCTTGCCGCTGACGCCGAGCAGCAGATTCATCTGAATCATGCTGATCGACGCGGCAAGACAAACGAGCATGGCGGTTCGTAAACCTGCGGGACGATCCGCCTCGCCACGATTGAGACCGATAAGCGCGCCCGCGAGAAGAGTAAGACCAAGACGCAAAAGAATAGCCGACCAGTCGATTTGCAACGTCATCAGGAAAACGAGCGCAGGAAACAAGACGGTGCCTCAGAAAATGAGACTAGTTTTGCATTTTTTATAGAACTTAAGGGCCATGCGTGTTGCGCGAGCAACTGAGAAGTTTTTCGGCGATATGCAACTGGGAGGGAGGGTCGGCAGTCGCGCGATCCTTCATTTTCCCTCTAAGCGCGGCGGCGTGGTCTCGTAAAAGTCCGCTGGCATGTCGAGTGCGTTCAGAATCAATTATGAACATATTTCATCTCGGAAAAGGCAAGGTCACCACACTTCACGAACTCTTCTTGGATCAATTGCGCGATCTTTACAGCGCAGAAACTCAATTAACCAAGGCACTGCCTGAAATGGCCGAGGCGGCGAATGACGCGACGCTGAAGCAGGGTTTCGAGACACATCTGGAAGAGACCAAAGGACATGTCCGACGGCTGGAACAAATTTTCTCGGCCCTCGGAGAAAAGCCTACGGGCAAAACCTGCCAGGCCATGGAAGGCTTGATCAAAGAAGGGAAGGAAACGATCAATGAAGACGCCACTCCTGAAGTGAAGGATGCAGCGCTCATCGCGGCCGGCCAGCGTGTGGAACATTACGAGATCGCGGGCTACGGAACGGTTCGCACATACGCCGAGTTGATGGGGCATTCTGATGCTGCTTCCCTTCTGCAACAAACTCTCGACGAAGAAGACGAGACGAATAAAAAACTCACCGCTGCAGCGGAGGCTCTCAACGTGCGCGTACCTCTGGGGCATCGCAAGGGCGAACCGGTTTCGAGCTTGGCGCAATCAAGCTAGACTCTCCTTCATTCCCCTCTCCGGAATTCCTCCGGAGAGGGCGCGAAAGGGCAATTCCCATGCCCATTTATATTGGTACCTCGGGGTGGACTTATCCGCATTGGCAAAAGGCATTCTTCCCCAAGAACCTGCCATCGGTCGACCGACTTCATTATTACGCCCTTAGATTTAACTCGGTCGAGGTAAACACTACTTTCTACGGTACTCCGAAGAAGGAGACGGTTCGAGCGTGGAGCAACGCCGTTCCAGCCAGCTTTCGATTTTCCATCAAAGCGAGTCGATTTATCACTCACAACAAAAAGTTGCTGGAACCCCGGAAGAGTTCGATAAAGCTTTTTCGCGCCATCGAGCCCATTGCCGAACAGACAACGGCAGTCTTGTTCCAATTACCGCCCTGGTTCGCGAGGGACGAGGAAAGACTGCGCGCTTTTCTCCGGAAAATGCCATCTGCGTATCGTTACGCCTTCGAGTTTCGTCATCCAACTTGGTTTTGTGAGGAGGTCTACGACATATTGCGCGATGCGGCGGCTGCCCTGTGTGTCTGGGATTTGAAGGGAAAGCTAGCGCCCATCGAGACCACAACCGACTGGGTTTACGTCCGCCTGCATGGGCCAACGTCCCGGGCTTATCGCGGCAGCTATCCGGACGCGAGCCTCCGTGGATGGCGTGACCACGGCAGGAAGTGGAAGCGCGCAAAGATGGATGCCCTATTTTACTTCGATAACGACGAAAAGGGCTATGCCCCAATCAATGCTCTGCGTTTGGCCGAGATGTTGGAGAGTTGACATTACTCTCGAAGCTGCGAGCGCTGAAATCTTGTAATTTCTCGCTCCACGAGCTGTCGCGCGAAACGGGCATCACGTCTTTGACGCACCCTGAATTCTTTCTTTTGGAAGTTACGATAGGACGTAAAGAAGAATTCAATCTCATCGAGAAGTGCTTCGGAAGATCGCGCAACCCGAGGCATACTGCATTTGCGTTTGCAGAATACGGGGAGCTTGCGCAGCCCTCATGGCAATACGCAAGCGCTGGGCGAATTCTCGATCCATGGCGAGAGGGGTAAACAAGCGAAAATCTCGTGGCATGATGCCTGCGTCATTCCTCGTCGTGAAAGATGGCGAAGTAAAATCGTCCACGTCACGGCGCACCTTTATCAAGCAAGCCCCAGCCAAGAACTCCGGCGCCGCTAGCCCAGAACGGCGGAAGGACAAGTCTAGCAATTTCGCCATGCTTTCTCTGGGCGCACTTGGCGTTGTTTTTGGCGACATTGGGACAAGTCCCCTTTACGCCATGCGGCAATGTTTCCAGAACCTTCATGCCTCCGTCGTCGATGCCGGTTCTGTGCTAGGCATTCTTTGTCTCATTTTTTGGTCCCTCATCTTGGTGGTGTGCGTCAAGTACGCGACGTTTATCCTCCGCGCCGACCATGATGGGCAGGGAGGGACCCTCGCGATGCTGGCTCTGATTCATACCAAGCGACCGCATGCGGATACAAGGTCGCCTGGCGCACTCATTCTTATGGTCCTGGCGGGCTCGGCTCTTCTTTATGGAGACGGAGTGATTACACCTGCCATCTCGGTGCTTTCTGCAGTCGAGGGAGTCAAAGTTGCGACTCCCGAAGCGCAACACTTTGTCGTCCCCGTGGCCTTGGGAATTCTTGTTGGTTTATTCCTTCTGCAGCACCGTGGGACGGAAACCGTGGGGATGTTTTTCGGGCCGATCATGGCTCTTTGGTTTGTTTCCATTGCCGGCCTGGGGGTGACCCAAATCGCAAGGTATCCCGGTGTCCTCCAGGCGTTGAATCCAGCCGTGGCTTTCCAGTTTTTGACGCACCATGGCAGCACCGGTGTGGTGGTTTTAGGCGGCGTTGTCCTCTGCTTGACGGGGGCTGAAGCCCTCTTCGCGGATCTCAGCCACTTCGGCCGATTTCCTATCAAATTGGCCTGGTACGGCTTCGTGCTACCGGCTCTCCTCCTGAACTACTTCGGTGAAGGGGCGATGATGCTGCAGCATCCGACGGAAATTCAGAATCCCTTTTTTTCCCTCGTGCCGCATGTACTTCTCTGGCCTATGGTCATCCTGGCGACCCTGGCCACGATCATTGCCTCGCAGGCATTAATCTCCGGGATCTTCACGCTGACAGAGCAAGCCATATATATGGGCTATTTTCCGCGCTTCAAGATTTGTCATACGTCGAAGAAGCAACGCGGTCAGGTTTACATTGGGGCCATCAATTACGCGCTCATGCTGGCATGCGCCGGCGTCATTCTGGGCTTTAGGTCCTCGGAGAAATTGGGCGCAGCCTACGGTCTGGCGGTCATCGGAACGATGATAGTGACATCAATGACGTACCTCGTCGTGGTAAGGGAAATTAGGAAGTGGTCACGAGCAAAAGCCTTTGCCTTGGGGGCCTTTTTTCTTCTTCTTGATACGTCCTTTCTGGCTGGAAACATCGTAAAGATCCTTTCGGGGGCATGGTTGCCACTCGCCATTGCATCGCTGGTTTTCGGAATCTTTTGGATTTGGACGGAATGCGGAACCCGATTCCGACGGTCTTTGAACTCCTGGGCAATGTCCATCGAAGACTTCGCCAAGGAGATGCGCGATGAAGAAGAGCGTCAGGAGGGGACGGGCATCTTCCTGACCACACGGCCAGAAATGGTACCTCTGGTGGGCAAGAACCACTGGCTTCGCGGCTTGGCCCAGCATGAGCAGATCCTCCTTGTTACCGTTGATGAAAAGGAGACCCCATACGTCCGCGATAATGAGATCGTACAAATCGAAGACCTAGGCCGGGGGCTTTGGCGCGTTACGGCTTCTTTTGGCTTCATGCAGCAGCCAGACATCATTCGCGTGCTCAAAAGCTTGCCCCGGGAGAGACTGGTCTTGGATTGGGACAAATTAGTTTGCTACCTACCAGAGGCGACGTTTGAATTAAGGGGTAGCTGGTGGCGACGTCGTATTAACTTTGTCTACGATTTGCTCCGCCGCAACTCGCTCTCCGCCGCGCAATATTTTCAGGTGCCTCCTCGGGAGATCGCACTTATCGGAGTGAAACTCGAAGTGTGAAACGGACGCGGGCTAGGCGGTCCCTTTGACGTAACGTTGGGACACGACCTGTGGGCGAGAAAACACGCCGCCATCGTGGAGGGAGCGGAGCAATTGGAGATATTCCGCATGAGCCCACGCCAGCGGTCGCGCTGAGCCGGTGGCTTGACCAAAACGGAGGCCCCTGTCAGGAATGTCGGCTGCGTCCCAGACCTGCTCGGACAAGAGCAAGGATTCGTCGGCAAAACTCGCCATGGCGCGGGCGAGACTTCGCGCTTCGTCGCGGCGGCCTTGCGCCAATTCGTAGTGGGCGCGCTCTCCGGTGAGCAAGGGCCATGCGCGGCCCACGCCTTCGTCGCAAAACGGTTCGCCTTGGTCCGTCTCGCCATAGCCGTCCTGGTTGTAGCGGCGCCAAACGGGGCCTTTCGGCGTTTTGACGAGGAGCGAGGCATCGATCGCCGTGGTGGTGTCGCGCACGCGTGGGTCATCGGCACGGCGCAGCCCGTAACGGACGAGAGCCCAGACGTCGGGACTGACCATCTCGCTGGCGCGGATGGATTGGGGCCCGCGGCTGTTGGTGATGGCGCAGTCAGCCCCGAAGTCTGGCCGTCCTTGAGCGTCACCGGGCACGACCCGGCAGTAGTAGCCTGCGACGCCGGCGCGAGCCGCGAGTTCGCTGCCGGAAAAATACGTCCAGTTTTCGATTTGCGCGTTCCAAGCGTCGGCGGTTTCGAGAAAGTACGAAGCAAGTTCGCGCTCGTGGTTCTCCCGCGCGGCCTGCCCTGCGATTACAAGTGCCGCCACCGTCATCGCCAGCGTGTAGATGGAAAAACCGGGACTGCGCTCCCATCGCCCTTGCTCGGAAATGGGGCCGTAGCGGCAAATGAACTCGGCTGCTCTGCGCAGCATGGGCCAGTAGCGCGAGGCGGCCTTGCCCCCGATGAACGCATTTTCCTGCCGCACAATCTCGTAGAGCAGGACCGGTGCAGCGATCAAGTCGAGCTGGATGGCTTTCCAGTAAGCAGCGCCGTCGCACCACATCACCTGGGGCCAGTGGCCATCGGCTTCCTGGGTGCGGCGCAGATAGTCCAGGGTGCGGATCGCATCCTCGCGTGCGCCGCAGGCGAGCAAGCCCAAGGCGGACTGCGCGCAGTCGCGGGCCCAAACGGCATGATAACCCGCGGCTTCCTGGTGCTCGCGGGCTTCACCCCACGGGATCGACAAGCTGGCGACACGGCAGCCTGGCTGTTCAACGCTTTCGTGGACGCGCAGGACCGCCATGCTGGCGCGGAACAGGCGCAAGTCGCCGGCATCGTCCTTGGGGAGCAGGTGCGTCCGCTGCCATTCCGCCCATTCAACCTTGTACCGGGTCCACACTTCGTCAAATTCACGGTCGAGTCCCGCGTGAGCGACGTAAGCCGCATCGGTTTCACGCTCGCCGAAGCCGATGGCGAGCACGAAGCTCTGGCCTCGAAGCAAAACCTCGCCGGTCACGGCCACGTTGCCGTCCGCGGCCAGGTTGTAATGCCAAAGCATGCGCTTATGCCGGGAAAGATCCTGCCATCCGTCGGAGGCGCCAACGTACCCCGCGGAACGGCCCTTCCAGCCGGTTGAACATGAAATCGCCAGCGCGGCATGGCGGGACTTGGCGAAGAGGAAAGACGTGCCCTTGTAGCTGCCGAAACTGGCGGAGTTGCGTCGTCCTTCGTCGCCCAGGTGCGGTGCGAGCAGAAAGTAGAGATGGTAGTCATCGGGATTTCCTTCCAGCACCTCGAAGCGGGTTCGCTGCAGCAAAAGGTCCGAATCGGGATCTGCGACGATCTCCTTGCGAATGCGATAGCGACCCGAGCGATGCGTGTTCGTGATCACCAGCGCGGGAACGCCGTCTTCGGCCCACTGTATC
>DATJMI010000174.1:0-34898 GCA_035508775.1 Methylacidiphilales bacterium | reverse complement strand
CTCCGCCATGGCCTCACGGAGAAATGAACGCTGACCCCATACTTTATGAACGAGCGGCGATATTCATTTCCGGCATTATTCTTCAAATCATCGGATTTCTGATCGTCATATTTGCAAAAATGAAATGGGCAGGCTGGGCGGGATTTATCATCTTGATATTGGCCGGGTGCTATCTGATGAGATTCAGTATCTTATGTGGCTATAATAACTAAAGAATCTCGGAACAAACCGGCTAGACGGAACTCATGAAGAAGACCTTTCCCGTCACCGTGGTCGTTCCCACCTTCCGGCGGTTGACTTTTTTGGCCGAGGCGCTCGCGAGCGCGTTGAACCAAACTTTCCGGGATTTTGAGCTCATCGTCACCGATGACGGCAATTCTCCGGAGATCGCGCGGATCGCCGCCTCGTTTGCCGATCCGCGCATTCGCTACCGTGCCAACTCGCGCCCTTTGGGCATTGCAATGAATCATTACGCCGCCTTTCTCGAGGCCAGAGGAACCTGCCTCGCCAACCTGCATGACGATGATGTCTGGGAACCCGATTTTCTCGCCGAACTTCTCCCTCCGCTCGAATCCGATCCGTCGGTAGCCGTTGCTTTCTGCGATCATCATCTTATTGACGAACGGGGCCGTTTCCTTCCGGAACGAACCCGGCGGAATACACGAATCTACCGGCGAGATTATTTGGCGGCGGGACGCCATCAGCCTTTTCTGAAAATGGCGGTCATTCACGAATCGATCCCGGTGTCGATGGGCGCCGTTTTCCGAAAATCGATCCTGGACCGGGCCGATTATCCGCCCCGTATTGGCGGCTCCTATGACCACTGGCTGGCCTACCTCGCGGCCCGGAATGGCCAGGCCGCCTATTATGTTCCGCGGCGGCTTACCCGCTACCGGTTGCACACGGAATCGGGTACGATCGTGCGCGGCATAAAAAATTATAAGGATAATATCTATCTGCGCTCACGGTTCCTTAAGCAGCCGGACCTCGCTCCGTGGCGCCAAAGTCTCTCCAATAGTCTCGGCGTGACCTATGGAAAACTGGCTCTTTTCTTTCTGGAACAAAAACGCTTTCACCGGGCCTGGATCATGGAAAAACGAGCCTTTTCCCTGATGAACCGTCCCAAGAATTTTCTGGGTCTTTTAATGAATACGGTTCTCGGAGTATGCCGGATGGTCCGGCGATAATGCCGTTTTGGGAACGCTTCGATGAAAATCTTATTTGTTTGCAGCAGTCTTGAGCCGGGATGGGACGGCGTGGGCGATTACACACGCCTGCTGGCCCGGGAAATGGCCCGGCTTGGACACATCTGCGGTATCATCGCCCTGAATGATTCCTATGTTGCGGAACGGTCCGAGATAGGCATCGAAAGCGAATGGGGAAAAATCCCATGTCTGCGGCTACCGGCGGCCTCGTCTTGGACGTCGCGGACGCGGTGGTCTCACCACTTTCGAGACCACTTCGCGCCCGATCGGATCAGTTTTCAGATCGTTCCCTATGGTCTCGATAAAAGGGGCCTTGTCAACCGCGCCCTCCTGACCTTGAGCCTGCTCGCTGTGGGCTGTCCGGCGCATCTCATGTTTCACGAATTATGGGCCGGAGGAACAGGTCTGGCCCAAACACGGCGGCGCCTGATGGGCGTCATCCAACGCCATGGCTTAAAGCGGATGATTACGGTTCTGCAGCCTCGTTTGGTTACCACATCCAACCCGGTTTTTGCCGCGATGCTCCAAAGCATTGGAACCAATGCGGCCTTGTTGCCGCTTTTCGGCAATGTGCCGGTGGCGTCTTCTCCTTCTTCCCTTGAGTTTCCGTCCCAACTGACCGAAGCGGGCGTGCCGGCGGACGGCTTAAGCCGAAACATCTGGTGGCTGGCGCTGTTTTTTGGAACGATTCATCCCGAATGGAAACCGGAGCCTTTTTCGGGTATTTTACGCCGGGCGGCCCGGCGCGGCGGCAAACGGGTGGCTCTTCTTCAAGCCGGGCGCATTGGAACCGCCGGCGACGCGATTTGGGAAAAACTCAGGCGGGAATACCGTTCCGATTTTGTCTTGATCCGATTCGGCGAACAACCGGTGAACACGCTCTCCCACCTCCTGCAAATCGCCGATTTCGGCATCGCCGCGTCACCCTGGCATCTGATCGGAAAAAGCGGCACTGTGGCCGCAATGCTCGATCACGGCCTGCCGGTGATTGTCACCCGCGACGATTTTCAACCCCGTTTTCCCATCGGGAATTGTCCCGACCCCGACCCGTTGTTGCACCGGTGCGATGATGCGCTGGAGGCCAAGCTTCTCGCCGGGCTGAAGAAACAACCCCCGCGCGCCCGCGTGGGAGACGTGGCCGCGCAACTTTGCAGGAAGTTTCATTCCCTATCCCAGCGTCAGCCGTGAAAATACTTTTTTCTTCCTATGTCTTTTCGCCGAGCGTAGGCGGGATCGAGACGGTCGCCGCTCTGCTCGCCCCTGAATTCGTCCGGTCGGGACACGAAGTGGCCCTGGTGACGCTGACCGGAGAAGACGACGGAAAATCGTGGCCCTTTGCGGTGCAACGCAGTCCAGGCCCCGCCCAACTCCTGGAGTTGACACGATGGTGCGATGTCTTCTTCCAGAACAATATCAGTCTCCAACTGGCCTGGCCGTTGCTTTTTGTGCGGCGGCCCTGGATCATCAGCCATAGTACATGGATCGACCGTCTGGGCGCGCGCGGGAAATTGCGAGACCAATTGAAGCGGTTTCTTTTGCCCTACGGAGTGAACGTGACCGTCAGCCGCGCCGTCGCCCATGGCATCCCGGTCGCGTCGACCATTGTAGGCAATCCCTATTCGGACGATATCTTTCGCCAAATTCCGGGCATCACTCGCGACCGGGAATTGATCTTTGTTGGCCGGTTGGTTTCGGATAAAGGAGTCGATCTGCTTATTCAATCACTGGCCGATCTCCGCGCCTTGGGCCTTTCTCCCCGGTTGACCATCGCCGGTTCCGGTCCCGAGGAACCGGCTCTGCGCCTCATGGCCGCGAACTTGGGCGTCGCCAACCAAATCGAATTTGCCGGATCGAAAGAACCTCGGGAAATCGCGCGCCTGCTCAACGCCCATCAGGTACTGGTGGTTCCGTCCCGTTGGGCCGAACCGTTCGGCATTGTCGTTCTGGAGGGCCTGGGTTGCGGTTGCGCGGTGATCGCGGCCAGGATGGGCGGCTTGCCCGAGGCCGTGGGGTCATGCGGACTTCTCTTTGCGACGGACAACCCCAAGGCTTTGACCGAGGCGCTCCACACCATGCTAACCCAGCCCGCGACCCTGGAAAAATTCCGGCAGAATGCCGGGCCGCACCTGGGCCAATTCCAAACGGCCACCGTGGCGGCCCGGTACCTGGAAGTTTTCGAGCGCGCGCGACTTGCATCCCATGCTCATCACCTACGCCGCGCCTAACCGGTCTCATCATTATTTTTACGCGGCGGCGCTGGCCAAAGCCGGTTGCTTGAAGAGCTTTGTCTGCGGCTTTTCGCGGTTCAGCCCGCGCGCGCTGTTACCCGAAGTTGGCGACAAACTGCTTCGGGCCGATCATCTGCAAAATCTTTACCTCGCCAGCATGAAATTGCGCCTGCCCACGGTGATCAGCGAAGAGTTGGCCTATCAAAGCAAAATCTGGATCGATCATCTCGCGAAACGTCCCGCCCGCGAATCGGATCTGTTTCTCTTTTATAACGGCGCGGGATTGAATACAGCCGGCCGCTTGCAATCGTCCGGCGTCATCCGCGTGGTCGAAGCGGTGAACTGTCATGTGCTCGTCCAAGAACGGATATTGCGCGAAGAACACGAGCGGCTCGGTCTGCCGTTCCGGCCCTTTCACCGACGGGAAACAGCCCGGCGTGTCCGCGAATATGAAATCGCCGACGCGATTTTGTGCCCTTCGCATTTTGTAAAGGATTCGTTTGTCGCCGAAGGTTTTTCCCGGGACCGCGTTTTCGTCGTACCCTATGGCCTTTCCCTCCAGACCCGCGCGGCGCCCGCCGGCGGCGCCGGTGATGTTTTCCGCGTTCTCTATGTCGGGCAGATTGGCGTGCGCAAGGGCCTTCGTTATCTTTTCGATGCGTTTGCGCGATTGCGTCATCCGAAAAAGGAACTTTGGATCGCCGGCCCGCGAACAAAACAAACTGGTCTGGAAGGACTGCAATCGCCCGAGGGAACCCGTTTCTGCGGGGTGCTCAAGGGAGAACAATTGGCCCAGGCTTACCTCGGCGCGAGCGTTTTTGTTCTTCCCACCATCGAAGAAGGATTGGCCCTGGTGATCGGCGAGGCTCTTTCCTTCGGTTTGCCCGTGATTACCACGGTCAACAGTGGCGGGGCCGACTTGTTCCAGGATGGCCGGGAAGGTTTTCTCGTTCCGATTCGTGCCCCCGAAGCCCTGGCGGAAAAGATACGGCTGCTGGCTGATGATCCGGCCCTGCGCGGGCGAATGGCCGGCGCCGCCCGGAGGCGCGCGGCGGAACTGAATGGCTGGGAAACCACCGGGAAAAACCTGGTCGGCGCCCTTGCAAGCATGGTTCGGTCCGGTCGCAAGACTTCGGCTGTCTCCGGGACGGAAAAATGGTAGGGTAATCTTATGTCGCTGCCTCCGGCGAAGAATGTGGCCTCCCCCGAGTACGAAATGTCCTCGGCGCGCGCGCTAAGAGTATTGCTCATCATTATCGTCCTGGTTCTCACGTTTGAAGGCGTCGTCCGCAAAATGCAAATCCCGGGGACAAGCGTCCCCATCTTTCTGCTCAAGGATGTCATCGTTCTGATCATGGCTTTTCACGTGATGCGGATGACGTTGCCGCGCTCCATCGATTTTCTCTGGGGCGCCTATCTTGGCCTGATCGCGCTTTTTGTGCCCGTGATTCTTGTCACCGCCCTGCACGATCCGGTTCTGGCGCTCTTTGGCGCGAAAGAATACCTACTGTATCCCTTTGTCGGCTTGGCCGTCTTTTATGCCTATCACGACGTGGGCATGGACGAGATTGTCCGTTTTTTTCGCTGGACCAGCCTCCTGATTATTCCGACCTTTATCGTGGCCATGATCCAGCTCCGGCTTCCACCGGGCCATTGGCTCAACCTCTCCGTTGAGGGCGATATGCTCGATAATTTCGCCGCCGCCGGAAAACTGCGTGTCTCGTCCACCTTCTCCTTCGTGGCGCAGTACGGCGCTTTTCTGAACGCCGAATTTTTCATGCTGATTATCGCTCTGCATCAGACGCGCGATCTGAATTTTTTCTGGAAGGCGGTCTATATCGGCTTGATTCCTCTTTTTGTCATCAGCAACTATGTCACAGGCTCCCGCGGCGCGGTGGATGGCTGCACCGCGGTCATCGCCATCGCGGGAGGCCTTTCGCTGGTGAAATTGCAACTCCGCAGCGTGTTTCGTTTGCTGGGAATCATTGTAGGCCTCGTGATCGTGGTCCTGGCGGGGCAATATTTTCTACCGGACGAATTCGCCGCCTATTCCGAACGCGAGCGGGGGCAATTGATCGGCATCAGCAGCAACGTTCAGCAGCGGATCTTCGATGCGCTCTTCAACTGGACGGGAAGCATCTTTTCCCAGCCGCTTTTTGGCAATGGCCTGGGCGTTATGAGCAACGGCTCCAATACCTTTAGCGATTACGCCAGCCATGAACGCCTCGTGGCCGGCTGGACTGAAACCGATTTCGCCACGACTCTTTTCGAAGGCGGTTTTTATCTCATTTTGGTCTGGTATGGATTCCGCTTCTACATCATCTACCAAACCCTGCGACGTTTTTTGGCCGATGTGGATGAAAGGTTTTCGCTGCCCGCTTCGTTCTGCCAGGCCAATGTCATCCTTCTTGGCCTCACCGCCACGCTCGGCATGCAACCTCCGCTGGCCATTTGGTGGTGGATGGCCGTGGGCACCTCCCTGCTTCTCTGGTGGAAATGCGTGGAACCGAAGCGTGACGAGACCGGCCTGCCCATCGACCAACCGGCGCAAACGGCAAAAAAGCCGCGTGGACGAAGCGCCTATGCCGAGCGTCTCCACCGGGGACGGTGATGCGGAATTGCGAAGGTTCGCCTTGCCGAAGAGGCGCTTGAATCGTTGAATAACGGTTCCCATGACGCCATCCTCTATTTTGCCGGATTTGCAATGGCGCGGCCTTATCGCCGATATGGCCAACCGCGAGGAACTTGAGCGCCTGCTCGCGCCGGGCGCCACGCCGGTGACCCTCTATGCCGGTTTCGATCCGACGGCAGACAGCCTGCACCTCGGGCATCTCATCGGCCTGCTCATTCTGCGCCGGTTTCAGCAGGCCGGCCACCGGCCCATCGCCGTGGCTGGGGGCGCCACCGGCATGATTGGCGATCCAAGCGGCAAATCGGCGGAGCGGAATCTCCTTTCCGCGGAAACAATCGAAGAGAATATCGCGGGTATTCAAGGGCAACTGCGCTGCCTGCTCGATTTCGAAAATAAGACCAACCCGGCGCTTCTTCTCAACAACGCCGATTGGGTGCGCCCCTTCAGCGTGCTCGATTTTTTGCGGGACATCGGAAAACACTTCACGGTCAACGCCATGATGGCGAAGGACAGCGTTCGGTCCCGGATGGAAGGAACGAGCGGCATCAGCTTCACCGAGTTCAGTTATTCTCTCCTCCAGGCTTATGACTTCCTGCATCTTCATGAGAAATACGGTTGCCTGCTCCAGACCGGCGGCGCCGACCAGTGGGGCAACATCACCGCCGGGATCGACTTGATCCGCCGCAAACACGAGAAGGTCGCGTGCGGGCTGACCACGCCGCTCCTGACCAAATCCGACGGCTCGAAATTCGGCAAAACCGAAGGCGGAGCGATTTGGCTGGCGCCGCAGAAGACCAGCGTCTACCGCTTTTACCAATTTCTGATCCAGGTCGAGGATGCTCAGGTCATCCAACTGCTGCGCTACTTTACCTTCCTTTCCCAGGAGGAGATGGCCGCGCTGGAAACGCAACATGCCGCCAGCCCGGAACGGCGCGCCGCGCACAAGAAGCTGGCTCTCGAATTGACCCGGCTGGTTCACGGCGAAACCGCCGTAGCGGACGCGGTCCGGGCCAGTGAAATTCTTTTCGGCGGCTCGCTGGAAGGCATCACCGAAGCGCAATTCGGCGAGGTGATCGCCGAAGCGCCGAACTCGGTTTTTCCGCGCGCTCATCTGGGCCAGCCGGGCGCGGCAATCGTTGAAATTCTTATGGGTACCGGGCTGAGTCCCTCCAAAAGCCAGGCCCGCCGGGACATCGAAGCCGGCGGCGTCTACCTCAACAATACGCAAGTGACCGACATCAAGCTTGTCCTCGGGCATGAACATCTCCTCTTCGGAAAATTTGTTCTCCTGCGCAAGGGTAAGCGCAATTACGCCTTGGCCAGATTCGAGGGATGATCCGGCAAAAGAGGCCATTACTTAAAACCTGACAGCAGGAAGAACAATTTCCACGACAAAGGCACGAGCTAACTTTTGGTTGACCCTGCGGGCGGAAGTGACCTAGACAGAAACGTGCGCAAGCTCCACTTATATCTCTGTCTGGCCCTGGCTTTGGCCCTTGGTTTGGCTTTGGCCGGATGCCAAAAGAGTTCCGGCCCTTCGTCGATCAAGATCGGCCTGGCCGCCGTGCAATCGGGCCCCGACGCCCAAATCGGGCTGACGATGCTGCAGGGATCTCAAATCGCCGTCGATGAATGGAACGCCAAGGGCGGCGTACTTGGCCGGCACATCGATACCATTTGGCTCGATGACGAGGGCAACCCCCAAAAAGCGACCACGGTGGCGCACAATCTGGTGGATGACGGTGTGGTCGCCGTGCTGGGGCATCTCAACAGCAGTTGCACGATTCCAGCCTCCAAAGTTTACAACGACGCTAAAATCATCCAAATCAGCCCCGGTTCCACCAATCCGCTCTATACAGATCAGGGCTTCCCCTATGCTTTCCGCATTTGCGGCCGTGACGACCAGCAAGGCCCGGTGGCGGCCAGGTATATGCACGACCAGCTTAAGCTGACCAAGATCGCCATTCTGCACAACAAAACGGCTTACGGTGAAGGTTTGGCCTCGGAGGTTAAGAAATCCTTCGAGAGCATGGGCGGCACGGTGACCATGTTCCAGGGAATCGGCGCGGATGAGACCGATTTCAGCGCGAATATTTCCGTCGTCAAAGGCTCGGGCGCTGAAGGCTTTTTCTGGGGCGGTATGTACGGCCAGGGCGGCCCGCTTTGTCTCGCCTTGCGTCAGGCGGGGCTCGATATCCCCTTCGTCAGCGGTGATGGCTGCTTTGACCAGTCGTTTATCGACTCCGTCGGCGCCAGTGCGGCCAATGTCTTTCTTTCTTTCGGCAAGGATTACCATCAGGTTCCCGCCGCCCAGCCGTTTCTGCAAAAATATAAATCGACTTACGGCCACGACGAGGGCGCCTACTCGGTTTACGGCTACGATGCGGCCAATGTCCTGCTTACAGCCATCGACAAGGCGCAGAGCACCGACGCTGATAAGGTGGCGGCGGTGCTGAAAAGCCAGACTTTCAACACCATTTTTGGCAACATCGATTTCGATGAGAAAGGCGACGTCAAGGAATCGATCTTCGTTATCTGGACAATTCAGAACGGGAAATTTCAGGTCGCTCCCGGCAATCCCTGACCGATGAGGCGCCAACTTTTACCCGACGCCATGTGACTGCGGATTCCACTTCCACCCTTGCCGAAATCCTGCTCGACGGCGTCTCGCTCGGCGCAGTCTACGCCCTGGTCGCCCTGGGTTACACGATGGTTTACGGCGTGCTGGGCATGATTAATTTCGCGCATGGCGAGATTTTCATGATCGGCATGTTCGCCTGCATTTATGCCATGGGAACTTTCTCTGTTTTTTGGGGAGATCACGTTTTCGTGAATCTCGGGTTGGGCATTCTCGTCGCCATGTGCTTCTCCGCCGCCTATGGCTATGCCAATGAACGGATCGCCTACCGCCGCCTGCGCAAGGCGCATGTTTTGGCGCCGCTGACCAGCGCCATTGGCCTTTCGACTTTTCTGCAATATTTCATTTTTCTCACCGTCAGCAAACAGACGGTCAATTTCCCCCGTTTTTACAGCGATTGGCTGACATCGAACCATCTCCATCTCGGCCCGGTTGATATCACCTATCTTCGCCTCGCCATCCTCGGGCTGACGCTGGTCATCATGGCCGGGCTGTTTTACCTGATTAATTACACCCGGCTCGGCATCGCCCTGCGGGCGACGGCACAGGATCAGTTCATGGCCGGCCTGGTGGGTATTCCGGTCGACCGGATCATCGCCTTCACCTTCATTCTCGGCTCGGCGCTCGCCGCCGTTGCCGGAGTCATGGTATCGATGTACACCAATGTGCTCGTTTTCAATGCCGGTTACCGGATGGGCCTCAAGGCCTTTACCGCCGCGATTCTTGGCGGCATCGGCAATGTCCCCGGCGCGGTGCTGGGCGCGTTGATTCTCGGGCTGACCGAGGCGCTGACCACGCTGAAATTCGGCAGCCAATGGGACGATGTGACGACTTTCGTGCTGCTCATGCTGGTTTTGCTTCTGCGGCCGCGCGGCCTGCTGGGTGAAAGGGTCGCCGATAAAGTGTGACGGCCATGAATTCCCGATGGCGTCCCTATTTCCTCGGTTTTCTGGGCCTCGCCGCCATTACCTTTCCCTTCCTTTGGCTGCAACTGGCACCCGACTTTACCAACGACACGGTCAAAGTGGCCTGGACGCCGCAACACGGGTTTCAGTTTTTCTCCGATCTCTCGCTCGTTTTTATCGTGGCGGCGTTGATCTGGCTGGGAATCCAGGCCAATCGCTGGTCCGGCCTGGGCCAAGTGCTGCGGGAACATTGGTTATCCAGACAAGCGGCCCGTCACTGGCAGCTCTACTGGGCGTGGGTCGCCATGGCTCTTGTTCTCACCGGACCCGGTTTTCTCAACCCATCCAGCCTCAGCCTGCTGACGGACGCCGGCATCTATATGCTGCTCGCGCTGGGCCTCAACATCACTGTCGGCATGACCGGCCTGCTTGTTCTCGGTTACGCCGGATTTTATGGCTTCGGGGCCTATTTTTTCGCGCTCACGCAACAAAATTTACCCTGGTTTTCCTGGTGGCTGGCCGCTCCCCTGGCCTTCGTTTTCGGCGGCATGGCGGGCTACCTGCTGGGTCTGCCCTGTCTGCGGTTGCGGGGCGATTATCTCGCCATCGTCACGCTCGGTTTCGCCGAGGCGTTTCGCGAATTGATGCGCAATCTTCTATACGATCCCGAAGACACAACTCCGCATAGCACCTTGGTCCGGCAACTTCTCGTCATTTTCAACACAGGCGGCGACCAAGGCATCAGTCTCAATGGAAAATTTGGCCGCCTGGCGGGCCTGAGCAGCGATCAGGTGGCCTATCTCGTCACGGCGCTCGTCCTTTTCCTGGCCGTTTTCCTCCTGCAGCGGCTCTATCACTCGCCGGTGGGGCGCGCCTGGATCGCCATTCGCGAAAATGAAGTCGCCGCCGCCGCGGTCGGCGTTCCGGTGGTACAGATGAAACTGCTCGCCTTTTCCCTCAGCGCGGCGGTCGCCGCCGTCGCCGGCGTCATCGCGGGCGCCAAAGATGGTTTCGTCAGTCCCACTCTTTGCGAATTCCAGCAATCGATCATGGTGCTGGCCATGGTCATTCTCGGCGGCCTGGGAAACAGCTATGGCGCGCTGCTCGGCGCGGCTCTCCTTTATCTCGTACCCGAGTATCTCAAATTCCTCCCCTCGATGATCGGCGGCAATCCCGCGCTCAACGCCATCGTGCCCTCTTTCATTCAGGATTCCCTTCAGCACCTCTCCGACTACCGGCTGCTTCTCTTTGGCGCGGTGATGGTCCTGATGATGCTCTATCGTCCGCAGGGTTTGCTGGGCAGCGCCCGCAGAAAAACGGAGATGCAACACACGTGACGCCCCTCCTGGAAACTCGTGGCTTGAGCAAGACCTTTGGCGGCCTCAAGGCCGTGCAGAAGGTCGATCTTTGCATCGGCGCGAATCGGATTGTCAGCGTCATTGGTCCCAACGGCGCGGGCAAAACGACTTTCTTCAATTGCCTGAGCGGAATCTACCGTCCCGATGGCGGCTCCATCCTGCTGGAGGGGCGCGACATCACGGGCCGGGCGCCGCACCAGGTTTGCCGGCTCGGCCTCTCGCGCACATTTCAAAACATCCGGCTTTTTCCGGAGATGACCGTGCTCGAAAACGTGCTGGTGGCGCAATTTCAGCACCGCTCGGTTTCCCCGCTGCCTCTTCTGCTTCACTCGTGCCGTTTCCGCGATGAAGAAAGACGGAACCGCGACGAGGCGCTCGCGTTTCTCGACTTTGCCGGCTTGGCGGATCAGGCGGATAAAATTTCAAGCAACCTCGCTTACGGTTTGCAGCGGCGGCTCGAAATCGCGCGAGCTTTGGCCACCCGTCCACGGCTCCTTCTGCTCGATGAACCGGCCGCGGGCATGAATCCGCAGGAGGCCGCCGGCATGGTGCAGCTCATCTCATGCATCCGTGACCGTGGTTTGGCCATCCTCCTCATCGAGCATCACATGAAAGTCGTCATGAGCATTTCCGATGACATTCTGGTGCTCGACCATGGTGTGCCCATCGCTCACGGCACTCCGGAACAAGTCCGCAACGATCCACAGGTCATCAAAGCTTATCTGGGCGAGGAGGCGACGCCTTAAGGCAGGCCATGCTCAAGCTCGACCAAGTCCGCGCCGGATATGGCGCCATTGAAGTGCTCAAAAATTTGACGCTCGAAGTGCGGCCCGGCGAAATCGTCACCCTGCTCGGAGCCAACGGCGCGGGCAAAACCACGACGCTGCTGACCATCGCAGGCGTGGTGGCCGTGCGCGGCGGCTCGATCACGTGGCAGGACGCGTCCCTGCCGAGCGGCCGGGCCGATGCCGTTCTGCGCCGCGGCATTTGCCTCTGCCCGGAGGGCCGTCACATTTTCCCCCGCCTGACGGTGCTGGAGAATTTGATCAGCGGAGGTTTTCTTCTTCCCGCCAAACGCAACGCCGCCAAAATCGAGCAGATTTACAGCTATTTTCCCCTGCTGGCGGAACGGCGCAACCAGCTTGGCGGCACGCTTTCGGGCGGCGAACAGCAAATGCTGGCCATTGGCCGTGCGCTCATGGGCGAACCCAAACTGCTCATGCTCGACGAGCCGTCGCTGGGTCTCGCGCCTCAGATTGTCGCGAAAATTTTCGAGATCATCCGCGAAATCAACCGCCAGGGCGTGCCGATTCTCCTCGTGGAACAAAACGCGCAGCAGGCGCTCCGGATCGCCCATCGCGGTTACGTCATTGTCACCGGTCAAAACCAGCTTACCGGCACCGGCGCAGAACTCCTCGCCAGCGACGAGGTGCGGCAGGCCTATTTGGGGGAGTAATCGGCGGGGAATCCCTCGCGAAAGCTCGCATAAACCGGCTGCCAGCCGGCGCCACGCAATTTGACATTGGCCACACGTTTGTTGGTCAGGCCCCGTTTGCGATTAACCGCGACCGGGCCATGGAGCGGCATCGGTTGGCGCAAAAATTCGGCGCACCAGGCGTAAAAATCACGCTGGGTCACCGGTTCATTATCGGCGGCGTTGTAAATTTGTCCCGGTTCGCCCGCCTGGACCAGATGCTCTAGCGCGGCGACCAAATCGCGCTGATGAATCTGGTTGATCCAGCGGTCTCCATCACCTTCGATAACGGCTTCACCCTTCCGGAATTTTTCCAATAACACGCTTCGTCCCGGACCGTAAATCCCGGCGGAGCGGACGACGATGCCGCCGGACCCAAGCGTCGCTTTTTCTGCTTCACGCAAAATCCGGCCCGTTTCCGTGGCCGGTTCCGCCAAGGATTCCTCGGTTACCCATTCACCCGCCGTCTGGCCGTACACCGAGGTGGACGAAACCATGAGCCGCCGCGCCCGGCTCTGTCGCGTGTTGATTTGGCGAAGGCCTTCGAGAAAAACTTCACGATACGCCTCGGCCCCGCCGCGCCCGGACGAAGCGGCATGGATCACCAGATCAAATTCGCCGGGCAAACTCTCCCAGAGAGCAGGATCGGCCACGCTTCCCGTGATGACGCGATGGAAACGGCAACCGGCGAGCGCGCCGGCGCTGGCGGCGGAATGAACCCAGGCGTGGATCTCATGTCCCTGCTCCCACAACCGTAACGCCAGCGGTTTCCCGATATAGCCGCAGCCAACAATCAACACTTTGCGGGGCGGCGGCAAAAGCATCGGCGGCTATTTGGCGTTGACCATGATGGTGAGATATTTGTCCCCGGGAGTGTCTCCCTCCGAAAAACGGGCGATCAGTTTGTTATCCGCCCGCATCCATGTCCGTTTCCCGCTGGAAACCTGCACCGAGTTCCAAATCTGCCCGTCGCCCTGAGCCGCGAGAATCTGTTTGATGTCGTCCTCGGTGAAGTCGGTCTTGCCCGGCTTGCTGCCGTCACGCACAAATACCTCCATCCCCGAGTGAGAGCCGTCGAAATAGACACAGATGGAAAAGCCGTCGTGCTGAAACAGCGCCTGGTTGCCCACGGCCTCGGCCGTGCCGTAGCGGGCGCGCAATTGGTTAATGTCATCTCCGACGTTGGCGTAAGTGGCCACCGGTCCCGCAGCCAGAAGGACGGCCAGTAAAAAGTTACGCGCGGAAGGGGACATGCAAAATGCCTTATACCAAATTCGCGCTGGAAACTGGACAAAAAAAAAGGCGGCGTGAGAATAAGAAGGTGCCCCCCGCCGAACGCGCCCGCTTTCTTAAGATCGAACCGCAAATCGATCCAACCGCCTACGTTTCTCCACACGCCGTTGTCTTCGGGGATGTGCGGCTGGCGGCCCACGCCAGCGTCTGGCCCACCGCGGTTCTGCGCGGCGATATTAATTACATCGAAATCGGCGAGGGATCGAACATCCAAGACGGCTGCATCGTCCATTTGGCCGAAGATTTGCCCGTACGAGTCGGCCAACTGGTCACGGTGGGGCATCGCGCCGTGCTGCACGCCTGTGAGGTCGAAGATGAATGCCTCATCGGCATGGGCGCGACGATTCTCGACGGTGCGATCATCGGCAAGGGCAGTATCATCGGTTCGCACGCGCTGGTGACGAAGGGGACGCGCATCCCTCCAGGTTCGATGGTCATGGGGATGCCAGCCAAAGTGGTGCGCCCGCTCACGCCGGAAGAAATCGCCGGCATTCGGGTCTGGGCGGATCATTACGTCGATCTCATCCCGATTTACAAAAACCATTTCGGGAGCGCACCGGCGTGATCCTCGCCTGTTTTCCGGATATTCTCTAGCCGGTATTCTTCAGCCCCCCGCTAACGCCGCTGATCGTCAGCTCAATCACGCCGCGGATCGCTTCAGCCTCGGCGGCTTGTTTGTCTTCCATCGCCCTCAACCGCCGGATCATTTCCACCTGAATGTAATTGAGCGGATCGATGTAAGGATTGCGCAGTTGCACCGATTTGGCCAGCACTGGCTCGCGTTCCAAAAGCGCCTTCTGTTCAGTCACGGCCAGGATGGCATTTTCGGTGCGGATAAATTCCTCCTTGATGCAGCCAAAAATGCGGTTGCGGATTTTGTCGCTGATGACCAGCGCGGCGTAGCGTGAGGCAATCTGGATATCGGTCTTGAGCAACGTCAGTTGCGCGTTGTCGATGGTGGCGCGGAAAAACATCCATTCCTTGTACATGGTGCGCAACAATTCGGCCTGCTCCTGGCCCAGTTCGGAAAACTGCACCAGCGCACTGCCGAGCCCGTACCAGCCGGGGAAAACGAATCGGCTTTGCATCCAGGAAAAAACCCACGGGATGGCGCGTAGATCCTCCACCGATTTGGTCGCCTTGCGGAACGTCGGGCGCGAGCCGAGCTTCAGCCCGCTGATTTCCTCGATTGGCGTGGCCGTGCGCCAGAACTCGATGAACTCCGGATCCTTGTGCACCAGTGTCTCGTAAGCGCCGTAGGCCATTTTCGACATCTGATTCATCGCCGCGCGCCACGCTTCGGGCACGGCCGCCTCCCGCCGCGCGGCGTTCGCGCCGAGCAGGACCCCATAGGCCATCTGCTCAATGATGCGGAACGCAAGGTCGGGATCGTGGTAGCGGGTGGAGAGAACCTCGCCCTGTTCCGTCACGCGAATTTTGGCGTCGTAGAGGCCGCAAGGCTGGGCCAGGATCGCCTTGGCTGCCGGGCCGCCGCCGCGCGCAATGCTTCCGCCACGGCCATGGAAAAGCGTCAGACCAAGCTGGTGCTTGCGGCAAACGTCCGCGATCGTCTCCTGGGCCTGAAAGAGCGCCCAGTTGGCCGTCAGGTAACCGCAGTCTTTGTTGCTGTCGGAATAGCCGAGCATGATCATCTGGTGACCGTTCCGGGCGCGCAAATGATGGCGGTAAGGCTCGAAGGCAAACATCTGCTCCAAAATGCCCGGCGCGGCCTCGAGATCGCCCAGGGTTTCGAAAAGGGGCGCGATATCGAGTGACAGCCCGGTGAGATGCAGGAAAACCAGCACTTCGACAACGTCAGAAAGATCATGCGTCATGCTGATGACGTAGGCTCCCACGGCTTCCTCGCCGAAGAGTTCGATAGCCCGCTTGAACACCCGGAGAGAGCCGATAACGTCGCTCGTTTCCGGGGTGAATTTCTCCGGCAGCGGTGGCGCAGGCTTGGCCAGCACCTGGCTCAGGATGGCCAAGCGCCCCTGTTCCGTCAGCGCCAAATAATCGGAGGCAACGCCCAGCGCGGCCAGGATCTCCTTCATCGCGCTTTCGTGACGGCCCGAGTGCTGGCGCAAATCGAGCCGGGCTACGCTCAACCCGAAGAGCGTCACCTGCTGAATCAGTCGTTGCAATTCACCTTCGGCCAGCAAGGCGGAGCGATGGCTCTTGAGACTCTCGCTGATTAGGTCGAGCACCTTCAGCACTTCGCCGGTTTTGATGATCGGAATCTCCGGCGCTTCATTGCCCAACAGCAGCTTGGGGGTTTCGCTTTTTTGGGCGGCGATGAGCCGGTCGCGCAAGCCGGTCAGCACCAACCGGTACGGCTCGCGGGGATAGCGGTCCCGGATCGCCCGCAGGTGCGGAGTCAAATTATGCTCGGCGTCGAAGAGCTTGGCCAGTTCCGGCGAGATGCCGTCGAGACGCGAGGAGACCGAAAGATTGCGGGCCAGGGAACGGACCGAACCTTGCAGCTTGTCGAGGGCCAGCCGCCGGTGAAGCATCAGCGTCTCCGCCGTCACCTCGGGTGTGACGAAGGGATTTCCGTCGCGGTCGCCGCCCATCCAGGAGCCGAATTTGATCCAGCGGCTGGGTGGCTTCACTTCCGGATAAGCGGCGGCCAGGGCACGATCGAGTTCATCCTGCAAAAGCGGCACGGTCTGCCAGAGCGTCGTATCGAAATACCAGAGGCCGGTGCGGACTTCATCGGTCACCTGAGGCCGGGCGGTGCGCGAGCGGTCCGTCAGCCACAAGGCGGTGATTTCCCTCTCCATCGCGCGGGGGTCGACGATGCCGGTGATTTCATCTTCGATCATCGCTTCGGGATTGCGCAGCCGCTCCGAGAGGCGCTTGAGTTTGTTCAGCATGGTGCGCCGTTTGGCCTCGGTCGGATGGGCGGTGAAGACCAATTCGATGCAGAGTTTATCGAGGATTTCCTGCACCGTCCCGAAAGGCACACCCTTTTCTTTGAGCGCTCGCAGGGCCGCGCCAATCGACTCCCGCATCGGATGCGATTGCGGCGAGGCGGACAAGGCCCGGCGCCGCTTGCGCAACAGCCGGATCCGGTGCGTTTCCTCGGCCAGATTGACCAGTTCAAAGTAGACCGTGAAGGCCGTCGAAATGTGCGCCGCTTCAGCGACGGTCAGTCCGTGAATAACGTCCTTGAGTTCCGCGGCGGCCTGCGCTTCACCTCCCCGGCTTCTCTTGGCCAGCCGCCGGATTTTCTCCTCGAGATCGAAAATTTCTTTTCCTTCCAGCTTGACGATGATTTCCCCCAGCGCCCGGCCCAGTTGCCGGATTTCCGCGGAAAGCGAATCGGGGCTGATATCGGTGGGAGCGGACATAAACTTCAAAAACGTTGGGCGAGGATTGGCGGTTGTAAACGCGAAAAAGTGTCCTGCAAGACCCGTGCCAAGGGCGTCCCGAGGCGTACACGGCCTTGTCGTATTTGAAAAAGAGGCCCTAAACTGCGGATGGATGGAAACACCGTTCAGTTTCTGGCTCGGGTTCAATCTCGCCGTTATTGCGCTGCTGCTCGCCGATTTGGCGTTCCTAGGCCAAAAGCCGAAAGCGCCCTCGTTCCTTCAATCGCTCTTAACCACGCTCGTCTGGGTCGCCCTGGCCGCCGGGTTCGGCTGCTGGATTGTTCACGAATCGGGCTGGAAAAGGGGTACCGAATTCTTCACCGGTTATGTCATCGAGTACTCGCTTAGCGTCGACAACCTCTTTCTCTTTGTCCTCATTTTCACCGATTTCCGCGTGCCGCCGGGACAGCAGCGGCGGCTCCTTTTTTGGGGTGTCATTGGAGCGCTGGTCATGCGGGGGCTCTTGATCATGGCTGGCGCCGCGTTGCTGCGGAAATTCGAATGGGTCTTCTACCTCTTCGGCGCCTACATCCTCTTCGCCGGTGCGCGGATGCTCGCGCAAAAAGGGGAGACCGAGGCCGGGAAACTCCGCGTCGTGTGCATCGCGCGTCGCATCCTGCCCATCAGCGACGGCGAATGCGACGGCCGCTTTTTCACCCGGGAAGGAGGTCGGTTTAAATTCACCCTCCTTTTTCTGGTTTTAGTCGTCGTCGAAATCACCGACCTGATCTTCGCCCTCGACTCGATTCCCGCCGTCTTTGGTGTTACCCGCGATCCCTTCATCGTTTATACCTCGAACGTCTGCGCCGTACTCGGGCTTCGGTCGCTCTACTTTCTTCTCGCCCGCGCCGTGAGGCATCTTGTCTGGCTCCGCGCCGGATTGGGATGTATCCTCATCTTCATCGGCGCAAAAATGATCGGCGAAGAAATCGTGCCGGTATCGACGGAGGTTTCACTCTGCGTTATCGCCGCGATTTTGGCGGTTTCCATCATCGCGTCGCTGGTCAAAACGGCGAAAAGAGAAGCGAACGCTCCTATCGCGTAAATTACTTTGCCAGAGATCGATTTTTTCCACTGGAGATTGTCCGATTCTCATTATGATTTTCGGACTCATTTTATCCATGCTGGCGGCATCGGTTTTCACGGCCCGGGCTGGTGATCTGGCTCTCATTCCCCAGCCACAAAAAGTGGAAATTGTGCCCTGGACGTTCGTCCTAACCGCCGAAACTCAAATCCAATGCGATGAAGCCGCCATTTTTTCACCAAGGCCGAGGTCGAAAAAGTTCTCGTCGAAATGGCATTATACAAGTTGAACCGGTTTCACTGGCACTTGACCGATGACCAGGGCTGGCGCATCGAAATCACCAAGTACCCGGAATTAACCCGGGTCGGCGCGTGGCGAAGCCAGAGCGATCTCCTGCAAAAAAACGGAGACGGTCCGGATCAATACACGAACACCAATGCGCATCCCGCCTGGGCGGCGGATGACGGCGCCAAGACCGGCAAAAACGATTATGGCGGCTTCGTGCCGCTTTGACGGTAGATGCTGGCAACCGCGTTGCGGACAAATTGCTCGTCGGTGATCATTTCGTCCATTTTTTCCTCGAATGGAACCAGGGAACGGAAATGGGCTGCGATTTGGCGGAACAATTCCAGGCGGGCTTCGGGAGTAATTTCATCGCGCCGCAGAACCGCGTCCAGCGCCAGGGCAGCTTCCGCCGGTTTGACCCGCTGGCGCAGGCGCGCCTCCAGATGAGGATAATCGCGGAACGAATTGTACTTCGATTCCTGGATCTGCCGGACATCGAGAACAAAATTTTCCGGAATGACCACCACCACCGTGTTGGCAGCTAAATCTCCCAGCCGTTGTCCGCTCCGGGTAAAAAAAGCGATGAGTCCCCCCAACATATAACCGATGGGCAGCAGATCGACCGGGCGGAGAAGATTACGGACGACGATCTGGCTCAATTGCAGTTTCAGGCCCGACGCGTCCAACACCCGGATGCGGAGAATTCTCTTCCCCAGCGACTGGCCGCGCCATCTCCATTCGGTGAAAATGCCATAACCAACCGATATTGCCGAATAGGAAACAATATAGAGAGCCGAGGCGAAGTCGGAGCTGATCAGCGCAAAGATTTGCGTGACTATCCCGATGGCTATGCTCGCCGCCGCGATCGCCGCGCCGTCGACCGACCAGGCAAGAAAACGGGTGAAAAGCCCCGCCATGGCGAGATTGAAGACGACTCCCTCGGGAGTCTGAATCTGCATCGCCTTCCGTCCGGAAAAATTCAGGATCATGGAGCCACCTCGTCCGGATATTTTTTGCGCCCGCTGAACGAGAGATAAGTGATCAAAAGCATGAGTTCGATCATTCCGAAACCGATTTTCACTCCGTAAGGCAAAACCGGCTCATGGTACTGCGAAAAAAACGATTCCACTGTTCCCGCCCAGACGAGCAGGACGGAAAAACCGCCGATCAGCGTCACCAGATCGCTCCGCACCGCCTCGAGGCGCCTGAGCAGCGAGAGCCGCTTGCGCGAACCGATGAGGGCCGACGCCAAAACGAACCCCGCCTGCCCGGCGATTAAGATCGAGGGAATTTCGATCGATCCATGGGGAAGCAGCCATCCGATGAGAAAGCTCGTCTGGCCATCCTGAATATAATCGAGCGAAATCGCCCCAATCATCACGCCGTTATAGAAAAGCATCAGCGCCGTCCCGATGCCGTAGGTCATTCCCATCGCGAACGTGAAAATCGACACGCGGATGTTATGCGTCATGAGAAAGCCGGCGAAACTCGCCTTGTGTCCCTCCAGTTCCTTACCTTTCTCTTTTTCCTCGTGGGCGACGCGCTCGCTCGGTTTCTGCATCAACTCGGGAAACGGCAGCAGCGTCTCTTTGGCGTCCGGATCCATATAAAGGACTCCCGCGCCGAACGCCGCGCCCAATATCGTCAGCCCCAGCGAACACCCAAAGGCGCGTAAATGGCGCCGGAACGTGCGGGGAAAATCTCGCGTAAACCAGTGCAGAAAGAAAAAATGGCGGCGCGGCGCGCGTGTTTCGTGGATTTCGCCGTAGGCGCGGGCCACCAATGCCTCGAGATGATACGAAACTTCCGGAGAGGAGGCGAACGTGGAAATCCGCAGCAAATCGGCGGCGGCACGGTCGTAGAGATAATGAAAACGGCGGGTCTCGTCCAACCCGAGACGCAAATCGGGATCGTCCTCGATTCTTTTCAACAGGGCGGCCAGCTCATCCCAAAAGGGCCTCTCCACGCGAATAAACTGCTGCAGATCGAGAATCATAAAAGTTGCCGCTGTTTCACCAGAAGGTAATTCGAGAGAGTCTCCGCGCTGAATTTCTCCTGCGAACAAAGCAAAAGCGTCACTCCGTGCTGCTGGAGGGCCAGGGCCAACTGACGCAAGTCGTGCCAGGCCAAGTGTTGGGCCAGATCCTGATATACCTCGTCGACCACAGTCACATTCGGATTGGAAAAAACCGGCTGGATATTCCCCGGCTGAAGCATGTGAACCATCATCAAATGCTTCCGGCACATGACATCGGCGGCGCGCTGAAACGATTCCATCAGGATGGGATCATCCAGGCTGGTCATGAAAATCAGCAGCGCCCGGCGGCGCAAATGAAGTCTAATAAATGACGCCACCTCCTCGAAATCGGGCGACACCGTCTGAGGCTCAAGCCGGTACAACGCCTCGCGGCAGGCTCCATAGTGCGCCTTGCCGTTGCGGGCCCGGACAAAACTCAGAACGCTGTTGCTGAACGTCAGCAATCCGAAAAGATCGCCCTGTTTTTCCGCCGCCAGGCCGAGAACCAGCGTCGCCGCGATGTACCGGTCGAGGTGAGTTCCCTGGGAAGGATTCCCAGGCTCTTGCAGGCGGGCCGATAGACGGGAGGCGTCCATAATCACATAAATTTCCTGCGTCTTCTCAATCTGGTACACTTTCGTGATGGGATGCCCTCGCCGCGCGGTCGCTTTCCAATGAATCGTGTCGTAACCGTCGCCCGGGACATATTCGCGCAGCTTTTCAAAATCGCGGCCCTGTCCGACCTGCCGCACCGGCTGCAAACCGCTGTGATGAGTCCGCAGAAAAATTGTCGCCACCTGCTTGCGTTCGGATTCGAGATTGGGATAAACCCGCACCTCCGCCGGTTTGAGATTGCTTCCGCGAATGCTCCAAAGGCGGAACGGCGAGGCGATTTCATAGAAACAGCCTTCGATGAAAAAAAGCCCCCGCTGCAGAGGAGAGCATTCGCAGGTGACATAATGTTTGCCGGGCTGCGCGGGCAATTGAATCGCCAATTCCTCGTGGACCGGATTCATGCCCGGCGGAAAAGCCAAGCCAGCGCGCAAATCGAACGCTTCCGCCCCCGTGGTGTGAAAAATCAATTCCAGTTTGGCCAAGCGATTCTGGATCCAACGCAGCTTATCGGGAAGATCAACCCTGATTCCCTTCATCTTCCGCCGCCCCCACAGCGCGTCCGTCACGGCGATCATCACCACCAGTCCGATGATGGACAAGGACGGGAGTGCCAGAGGCGGCAGACTCACCGCCATCCCCAGAAAAGGAATCAACGTAAGAGAGGCGAGAACGATCAGGCGGAGGCGGGGAACGATCATCGCGGCACAGGCACGGATTGCAGAATTTGTTGCAGAACCTCGGCCAGCGAAAGACCTTCGATTTCATATTCCGGCCGAAGAATAAGACGATGCTCCAAAACCGGCACGACCATCCCGCGGACATCATCCGGACTCACAAAATCGTGTCCATTCAGCGCGGCATGGGCGCGACTCGACATGATCAAAGATTGGGTGGCGCGAGGTCCCGCGCCGACCAAAACCGCCTCATGCGTCCGCGTGGCGCGGACAATGTCGAGAATGTAGCCGAGCATTTCATCCCGCACCGCCAGTTGTTCCAGCGCCCGGCGCGATTCCTGCAACCGCTCCACCGTCAGGATGGGCTTGACCGCGCCGCTGGCCAGCGTGGCCTCCGGCGAACTGTTGCCCAACATGCGCCGCGCCAGGTCGAGTTCATCCTCGCGCTCGGGACATTGCATGCTGATCTTGAGCGCGAAACGGTCCTTTTGCGCTTCGGCCAGGGGATAGGTGCCCTCGTACTCGACCGGATTTTGCGTCGCGAAGACGGTAAAAACGGGCGAGAGACTGTAAGTCTGGCGGTCAATGGTTACCTCCCGCTCCTGCATCGCCTGCAGCAGGGCCGACTGAGTCTTGGCCGGGGCGCGATTAATTTCGTCGGCCAGGAGGAAGGTGGTGAAAATTGGGCCCGGCACCAAATTAAACTCCCCTTTCTGAAAATTAAACACGCTCGTCCCCGTAATGTCCGCCGGCATCAGATCGGGCGTGAACTGAATGCGCGAAAAATGACAGCCCAGAATGTGGGCCAGCGTCCGCACGAGCAGAGTCTTGGCCACGCCGGGAACGCCCTCGATCAAAGCGTGCTGGCCGATGAGAATAGCGATGATGGCCTTGTCCACCACCTCGGTTTGGCCGAGGATGACTTTCCCAACTTCGGTCCGGATGGAGCGAAGGACTTCGTTAAGTTGTTCAAGATTTTGTTGCATGGGTTTCTCTCATTTTGCCGGGGGCGTTGATTCTGCTGAGGTCGTGATAGGATTGAATAATCTGTCCAGGCTGATCGGACGTGGCGCCGACGATCGATTCCATTTCGGCCAGCCGGGAACGGAGATGCGTGCGCCGGGGGGTAACGCCTCTCTTCCATTCCGCCAGACAAACCTTCAAAATATCGGCGCGGGAAATATTGCGCCGCAAAAGATTGACCAATCCGCTGCGCGAATCCTTTCCCGAAATCGTTCCGCCGCGCGGCCCCTGGGCATCCTCCGTGCGCGGAGGAACCAGCGGCGTGCTGTTGCGCCAAAGAAAAAGTCCGAGCGCGCCAATCATGCCGTAAAGAAATCCCTCCAGCCGGAATTTCTCCGCCAGAGTCATTATCCCTTCCTGTTCCTGCGTGCCGAGATGCCCTTCGTCAAAAAGCAATTGCCCGGGCGCGCCGGCCATAAAAGCCAGCAGGTCGGCCCTGCGATCGTTGCGCAAGGCTTCGTTGCTGACAAAATAGGAATCGGTGGCCACCACCACTTCTCCCTTGCCCCAGTGGCGCGCAATCAGCACCGGTTTGCCCTTGGCGTTGTAAAGCGGCGTCCAGTCGGACTCAAGACGGACAAAATAGAGCGCCGATTTCCACGGCACATTCGCTTCCGTACCGGCAAAATCTGTGCGCAGGGCAAATACCTCGGGTAACACCGCCGAAGTTTCATCCGTATTGCCACCGGCATCGTTCCCGTCATCTTTTCTCTTCTTGTTTTCGGAATCGGAGTGCACGTCCCAACCAAAGCCCCATAAAGCGGCGAGAGATTTGTGATATTCGGGCGGAGGTAGATCTTTGTCCGATTTCTTTTCTTCCTCGTAGTCTTTGCGAAGCTGTTCCCGTTCGTATTTTTCCTGCTTGGTTTCCGGCTCGGCGGGATTGGCCTTCTCGCCGGCATCTTCATCGT
Source organism: Methylacidiphilales bacterium (assembly GCA_035508775.1). Lineage (GTDB taxonomy): Bacteria > Verrucomicrobiota > Verrucomicrobiia > Methylacidiphilales > UBA1321 > JABDGH01. The sequence continues at coordinate 11,242 of DATJMI010000174.1, read as the reverse complement.
TGGAGGCATTGCCGGATGGATTTTGATCCGCCTTGTTGTCGCTTTTCGCTTCGGTTTTTTTGTTCTTTTTATCGTCCTTTTTCGTTTGGTTCTCTTCCGGGGAAGAAGGCTCTTCCGGCGCAAGCGTGATAACGGCCCGTCCGCCCTTTTTGACGTAATCGTCCAGCGCGGCCACCTCGTCTTTGTCAAACGACGGAATTTCGTCCACATCGAACCCCAAATAAAAGAGGGCATCCGGTTTTGTTTCCAATTCGCGGTGCAGTGATGCGAAGCCCCTGGCGACTTTGTAGCGGCCCGTGGCCTGAAGAGCCTCGTATAAGGCCCGGGTACCCAAGGGATCGGCCCGCATAGTCGAATAGGCGGGATAGACATCGCCCCGTTCGTAACGGAGCAGCAGAAGCCGGACCAGCGCAAGGGCGAAAAAAACCGCCATGCCGAAGGCGAGCAGCGGCAGAAAAAAATTACGGCGCGGCATAACTCCTCATGTGCTGATGATTGGCCCGCATCGTATCGATCATCGCGGCGGTGACTTCATGGGTCCCGTACCACGATGCTTCAAAGAGACCGACGTTTTCCCGGAAAAAACCGAGAAATGAGATGTCACCGCGCAAACGGCGGGAAAGTTCCAGAAGATAATCGCGGTTCGACTTCGCCGCCCCAAGCCGCACCAGTTGCCGTTGCGCGAGCACGGAAAGAGTGGCGAGATAAAAAGCGCGCAACGCCAGCCGCATCTCTCCCCGTTCGATCATTTGCTGGGCCAGGGAAAGCCACGAATCTTCCGGCAAATCATCGGCCCGCACATCCTCGGCTTGCAAATCGACCGTGCGCACCGCCGCCGCCGTCAAAGGCGTAAGCGTCTGGGGCGCTTGCCGCCGGAGATAACGAAGACACCAAAGGACCACGATGACCAGGACGATCAAGGCCAGGAAAACGAAGATCAGCCTCCAGGGCACTTCGCTGATCCCCTGCCACCATGAACTGTTGGATTCATGCTTTTGGTCCCGGTCCAAGAGCCATCGGATCAATTTGCCCAACCATTTGAGGGGAGTACGAAGGGTATTTTTGAAAAAATCAAAGACGCTGCGCATGATGCGATACACCCAATTGTTCCCATCCCCGCCCGGCGCCGTGCGCGGCAGACGCCAGGCAAATTCGTCTTTTTGCAAGGTCTTCTCGATAGCTTGGTCCAGCCTGACGGCGGAGGAATCGGCCGGCGCCGATATCTTGGGCGGCGCGGCACCGGTGGCATCGGTTTCGGCGCGGGCATGGCTGCCGGCCGCGCCCCAAAAAAGAACGAGAATTAACGCCAAGGTCCGGACCGGCATTTGCGCCGTTCTGGCCGCCTGGTATCGCCACAAGGCCGATTTCAGGTCGGCTCCATTGAGACGAGCCCGGCCGTAAAAGCAGCGCAGAACATAAATCGCCTTGTTCAAGGGATTCAAAACGAGAAAACAAAAAACCGAGACATCGAGATAGAAACTGCTGTTATTCCAGGCCAAGCTGTTTTCTTCGAAAATGGTTTCGATCCCGAAAAACGTGTTGAGCAGTTCGGGAATCATCATGAAGAAAACGGCGAAATTGAGAAACAGGACGAGAGAAGCCACCAGCGTGATCCCGATAATAAGGTGATTCTGTTTGGGCCACAAACGCGCCAGATCGGCTGCCTCCGCGTAGCTCGATTGCAGCGTGCTTTCCGAACTGGTCCCAAAAATGGAAATGTTATGATAAAAAGCGCTGACCCAACCAAACGGGATGGTGATGATCATGGCGATGGGATAAACCAAAACGAGACTGCCGGCATAAACCGCCTGGATCAGCAGCGTGTTCGCCCAGCGCCGCAAATCCCATGGTTCCGTATCCTCTCCTTCCACCAAGGCCAGCAGCCTGCGGGCAAAAACCGCCTGGCAGGTCTTCATCCATAGATAAAACCCCGTCAGGGCCAAAGCTTCGGCGACGAGGTGGGCTTCGGCGTCCGCACCCTGAGTCATGTCGAACCAGAAATAGATCAATCCCAGGCAAAACGGAAGCGCGCCCAGATAATAAACCGAAAGAATCGAAAGCGGAGTCCGCCGGAACAGCGAAACCGCCTCGTCGAGAACCGCCGTCGCGCGGGGTCCCTTGACCGAACTTTCAGTGGCAAATCGTGTTTGGGCGGAAGCAGCCATTACCAGCCTCCCACATTGTGAAATTGCGATGGAATGGAAAGAAGCATGTTGCCCAGAAGCAAAAAGGCGACCGAGATGACGATGACCGCAATCAACGCCAGAACCACTCTGGGCGCCAGGGTCCACCACCGCCGGGCTGTCTCCTCCTTCCGGGCGATTTTGGCCAGGCATGACGCGCAGAGCACCCGGTCGTCGTGCTCTGTGATGCATTCGCGGCAGTAATAACGCTCGCATTCGGGACAGCGCGCCGAGGCTTCCCGCTGCGGATGATTCGAGCAGCGTTGCTGCCGGAGAGTTAAGGCCGGGGCGCTCACGGCGAGTTTATGTCACGGCCTGCTCCACCTTGGGCTGCTCAGGCGAGATTTTTGTGTTCAGAAAGGCGACGAGTTTCGGCAGCCGGCCCAACCGGCGAGGGACCGGCAGTTCGACCGTCTGGACATCGGTGTTGAGATAAATGCGGCAGGTCGGCCCCAAGAACAAATTCCCCGCAAAATGGAAAAGAAACGGAAGAGAGATAATAAGCCAGAGAATAGCCGTGACCATCCAGGGCACCGGCATGAGAAAGAGCAGGCATGCGGCGAGTATACAGCAGCCGGAAAGAATGCCTTGCCACACCTGTCCCCGATCTTTTCTGGCGATGGCGTAGCGGATATCCCGGTAGAATACGCGTTTGTAATCTTCCGTATATCCGGCGCTGTACACCAGCAGCAGATGATCCGGCCCTTCGTAAAGACGGACGCGTATGGCGGCGGGTCTGCCCCGCCCGGTCCCGATCCCTTTGATGGGTTTATACTGGCTCTTCATTATGGTGTTGATGTTGACCTTGATGGATGAAACATGACGACTCCCAATCCCAGCATAATTGAGAACGAGACGACAAGCCCCAGCACCCCCAAAATAATGGCGATAACAAATCGCGTTTTGCTGACGCCCAGCAAACTGCCGGGGCTGTTCCAATGCCGGATGGAGACGTAAATGGCCGCCGGAGCCAAAATAATGCCGAGAAAGTAAATCAACAGGCCAAAGACCGCCAGAGACATGGCAATGCTATCGTACCGCGTGCGGCTGCCTTCGAGGGTGATGATCTTTCCCTTCTTCTTGCCGGCCGAAATGCAATTGGGGCACAAATGGTCCGTTCCCAATTCAATCGAACAAAGAGAACAAACCAGCCTGCCGCAGCCGTCGCAAACCCGGACCGCCTGCTTCTGCGGATGATAAAAACAACTCGCCTCGGTATGATCGGCCAGCGCCGTTGGCGCCACCCCCGGCTGGGGCGGCCGGAAAAAAGCCGGAAAGAAATAAACGTCGAGAAAAGAGGCGCAGGTGGGGCACTTGGACGCGAGGTGATCCGCGCCGGGTTCCACGCTAAAGGCGGTTTTGCACTTCGGACACGCAAAAGTGGCGTCTGGCATAGCTTCCGCCGGAATCAAACTGCGTCATTAATCACGACGCGGGTCTTGCAAATGCGGTCATGCAAAGCCCGCTTTTCTTCATCCCAAATAGCCATGAGATAACCGATACCCAGAATGATTCCGCTAAGCATCTTGGAGAAATAACGCCCAGTGGAACGGCCATAAGTCATGGGCGCTCTGTCGACCGTCACAACTTTGATCTTCATCACCATCTTCCCCGGAGTAGCGCCGTATCTTCCGATGAAAATAATTTCGTAAAGCGCCGGAAAGAGATACTCGACTATGATGATCATCACGTTGGTCAGGGGGGAAATGCCCTGATGCAGCAAAAAACCTCCGGCGCCAAGGATAAAAAATAGGGGAAGAAAGACAAAAATGTCGATGATGATGCCATCGATAAATACCGCCACAAAACGCCTTAAAACCGAGGCGTAAACAAATGTTCCGATTGGCGCGGCCCCTTCCTTGATGCGTTGGAAAAAGAGCGGCTTGCATGCCGCGCATACCCACGAGTTTTCATAATGAAGCATCTCCTCTTCGGAGAACCGTTTGCCGCACTCGGCGCAAACCTGGGTTGGAACGGTTGCCGCTGGCGTGCCTGAAGCGGCCCGGCTATTTTGGTACGGCTCCCATTGGGCCATTCCTTCCGTCCAGACAGGGGTATCCAAAGAAATGGTCTGACTCTGGTAAAGGCTCTGCAATTCGGTGACATCAATCGGTCCCCGGCTCTCCCCATTCAAATGATAGTACCACGACATATGTTCAAAAAATTTCAGACCGCAGAAATTCTTAATCGTCTTTAGTCTTGAAAACAAGTAAAATATTAGCCACTTTTGCAACCGTTCGATTTCGCTGAATTTAGTCTTACATTCTTTCTGGTTTTCTCAAAAAAAAGGTTATGCTTTCCAAGGACAAAATCTATCTGTTCCTCCTGTTCATGGCGGCAGATGGACTGCTATACGGCGACCAAACAGCCAACTCCGCTCCCACTGTTGTAACCTCAAGCCAAGCAGCGCCACCCACAGCTCAGACGGTCTCCCCAGCGCCGCAAACGATGCCGGTTACGCCTCAAGCAACACAGTCTCCGGCTCAAGCGCCAGCTTCGTCTTTGGAAAAAGCTTCTTTGCCTGGGCCGCAAGAGCCGATGAACGGAAATGGGGTCAGTCCTTATGCAAAAACGCCGTTGGCCGATCTGCAACGTCTGGCGGACGGAGGCAACAGCGAAGCTCAGTATGAAATGGGCAGACGTTACGCTCTGGGCAATGGTGTCGCCAAAGATCCGGCACAGGCTTTTGGCTGGTTTCAAAAAAGCGCCGCCCAAAACAATGCCAAAGCCGAATGTGCTCTCGGCCAATTATACGTCACCGGCTTTGGGGTTAAGCAAGATGACGTCCAGGCGTCGGCTTGGTATGCCAAGGCCGCGAATCAAGGATATGCCCGCGCCGAAGTTAAGCTGGGCCTCCTCTATGAAAAAGGGCTTGGAGTTAAAAGGGACTATTTCGCAGCCGGTTCGTGGTTTGCCAAGGCGGCCCGTCAAGGTGATGCCGCTGGCGAAAATGATCTTGGCCTTATGTATATGAATGGATGGGGTGTTCCAAGGAACTACGGCCTCGCTTTGCCTTGGCTGCAAGAAGCCGCGCGGCAAAACGATAATCATGCCGAAACCAATCTCGGTATCATGTACGAAAATGGCTGGGGTGTTCAGCAGGACCGCGCGCAGGCCATCGCTTGGTTTAAAAAGGCCGCCGCCCAGGGCAATATTGTCGCTCAGAACCGTCTTGCCTCTCTGGATCAAACGAGCGCCAGTGATGGCCTCTTCAAATACAGACAAGCCGCCGTGAAGGGCGAACCGGAGGCGGAAGACTATCTAGGCACCGCTTACCGAACGGGAACCGGCGTGACGCAAAACTCCGCTTGGGCCATTTATTGGTACCGAAAGGCGGCGGACCAGGGATACGCCCTCGCTCAATATCATTTAGCCAGAATCTACGAGTATGGCATTAACCCAAACTACCGTCTGGCCGCCTATTGGTATCAAATGGCGATACGCTACGGAGATTTTGATGCCGGCAACGACCTCGGCATGATGTACGAAAAAGGTGAGGGCGTGCCTAAAAACTACGCCCAAGCGGCCTTATGGTATACCATCGCCGCCCAGCACGGAAATACCGATGCGGCTGACAATCTCCAGCGAATGGTTTTCCAACCGATGGAGTTCGGAGCGGTTTGCCTCTTCATCCTCACCCTAGGAGGCGTTTGGCTGATTGTGAGAAACGCGACTCCAGTCCGGCCAACCGCTCCCCAAAGTGGACCCCTCTCTGGATTTGGTTCGAGGCTATCCGAAAAGTAGCCACGGGTCGTGCCGGGAGGACTAGAAACCGATACCGGTCCAAGGAGGAAGGCTGGCGAGAAATTCCTTTCCAGCCCCCGTCAGCCAAATCAAGTTATCCTTAATCCGGACGGTTCGCGTAATGATTGCTCCAGACAGACCCACAAAGATTGCTCCCAGCATGAGGACGAATCCCGCAATGACCAAAATGGCGGAAGTGGTCTGGGTTGAGACGACAATACCTGCGAAAGCCAAGGCAATTCCCAAGGCCAACCCGGCCCACGTCCCGATGATGAAATAGAGGCGCCGTTGCCGGTGCCGCTCGCACAGGTACACGTGAATTGTCGCCCTTTTGCGCACGAATATCGCCACGATCAAATAGAGAAAAATATTGATCAGAATCAGCAGATAATAAGCCGGACTATGCCACATCACTTTCCGCTTCAAAGGCGGTTGTGTTGACTCGCTATTGCATTTCAGGCACCGCTGCGGAAGATAAGTGCCGTCGCAAACAACGAGCCTCTTACCATCATACCAAGCCGTGTTTTTGCCGGTGAGAACGGCCCCTTCCTGCATGGCCTGCAGTGCCTTCGGTTTGCAAGCCGCGCAAACCCGCATACCGACCAGGTTAATGAGATTATCCGCGCCGACCTTGGTGTTGCAAACCATGCAGGTCGCTTCCTGGTCTGTGACCGGCGAAGCCGCAAGATACGGAACCGTGGAACGCAATTGTTTAAGCGGTGCCCAAGCCGGCTGGCCTTCCGTCCACACCAAAGTTTCAGGAGTTATCACTTGTCCGGCAATCAATTCATCGAGACCGGTATCGTCCACGGGACCCTGCTGCTGGCCATTACTCACATAATACCACATGCGCGGTTGTTTTTAACCGGCTTACCAACAGCATTCAAGACAAAGAGCCGTCCCTTTGACGTCTTACTAATTTATTACTTGTCGTGCGTGAACTTGAGCCGGGTTCTTGATTCAGAGGGTTTTGTTAGATGAATGGAAAATATGGCTTGTGGTCTTGCCACGAAGTGAAAAGCAAAGAAAAATTCCCTTATGCAAAAATTCATTGTGGAATTGATCGGGACATTTTTTCTGGTACTGACCGTCGGGGCTTGCGTGGATAATCCAAATCCTGGAGTCATCGCGCCGGTGGCCATTGGCGGAGCGCTGATGGTGATGATTTTTGCCGGCGGACACATTTCAGGCGCACATTACAATCCGGCGGTCACGCTGGCCGTCACCGTCCGGGGCCGACTTCCGGTGCTGGAGGCGCCATGGTATTTTCTGGCCCAATTGTTGGGCGCCACGGGAGCCGCCGGAATTGTTTTTTATTTGAAGGGCGCAAATCAGGCGGCGGCCGCTCCGGCGCCGGCTTATTCGTTGGGCCAATGCGCGGTGGCGGAATTTTTGTTCACCTTCGCGCTGGCTTACGTGGTTGTCAATGTGGCGACAGCCAAGGGAACGTCGGGCAACTCATTTTACGGGCTGGCGATCGGGTCGACGGTCATGGTGGGAGCTTTTGCGGTGGGCCCGATTTCGGGCGGCGCCTTCAATCCGGCCGTGGCAACGGGAGCGCTCTATTTGGGGCTGCTTCCGGTGGGTAAATACTGTGTTTACGCCGTGGTAGAATTGATCGCCGGCTTATGCGCCGGACTTATTTTCAGGATGCTAAATCCCGGAGATAAATGAAAGCAGCGGGGCCTCCTACTGGGCTATCGGTTGCGCCCGGGTAATCGCTTGGCTACGGAACAAATGGTAAGGGAGTTGGGCTAAATCCTGGCCCCCATTAAAACGGGGCATGCGCGGAATTTGCGAGGCGGTGATATAGAGCCAGCCATCCGCTGACCAAGCCATGCTATCGGGCCAGCTTAGACGTGGATCATCCACCGGAACGGTGAACGGTAGCGATGAGGTTGGATCGAGGCGCTTGACGGAATGATTGAGGACGCTCGTGATATAAAGACCGCCATCGGGTCCCCAGGCAAATCCATCGGAAGGACCGATGAGGGCGACAAACCGAATGCGGGCGCGCAAAGCGGCCGGGTTGAGGCTGTCATTGCGCAAAGCAGCCGTTGGCATCGAATAGAGGTTTCCATTGCTGGGCGCTTCGAAAAAGAGAGTGTCTCCCGGTGAATCGAGAGCGATGCCGTCGCAATTAATCGTAAAAGGAGTGCCATCGGCCTGGAGCAGCTCCTGCCCGTCGATATTCATCACGTGTCCCGGCGTTGCCATGGTTTCGGGAGCCCCGTCGAGAACGCGCCTGACCTTTCCCGAGGCAAGATCAAGAACCAAAATGGCTCCGAGTCCCGAATCGGAAATGTAGGCAAAGTTCCGAACCGGATCGACACGGACATCATTGAGATAGCTTCCCGGCGGAGCAACAATGCCGTCAAAATAATAGATTCGTTTGACGGTATTGCTGCCCAAATTGATTTTCACCAACTTTGCGCCGCCGGGAACAACCGGCCCAAATTTGGGCGCGGCGGCATCGAGAACCCATAAATTATTTGCCGGGTCGGCGTAGACACTTTGCACGCACACAAATCGGTGAGCGGGATCCGTAAGCGCCGAGGTTGGATCGTTCCAAATGGTATCCGGAAATGGTTCAGAATGACCGCCAACCAATTCCACCACGGAATCGGTATGCTGGTTAGACCAATAGGGGAAATTGACGAAAATGCGTCCCGTCTTCGAGACCGCCACGCCGGTCGGTTGTTCATTGAACGAAGCAACAACTTGAAGAGGCGATGGCGCATCCGGCGTTTGTCCGGAGATGACGGGAGCTTGTTCGGGAACGGCCGGATTCTGGGCTCGCGCCCCCAGGGGGGGAAAGGAGCATGCAATTCCCGTCGCTAGCGCCGTAGTGATGAGGAATTGGTTTTTTACTTTCATACCATATGCCTCCGGTTCCGTGATGTGATTACTTCCCCACTCCGACTTTTTGTGAGACCCTTTCGGGCTTTGTGCCACAGCTCAATCTACACCAGAAGGGATGCCAACGAAACGCCGATGCCGGTATGCATTTACAACTCCTTTCAATTCAATTACTTACACATATATAAGCGCAGATGATGATTTGCTTCATTTTTATTCAAATCTTGCAAAAAGAGGTTTCCGCCAAGCCTCATCATGCAATTTGAAATTTGGGGCATGAGGAGGCGCTTTTAAATAGAACTCGATTTACTTCAGACACTTTCCGGCGTGCGAATATGTTCCGGACGAAAACCGAGGCCGATAATCCGGGCAGGAATCCGGCGGAGAATCGGAAAACGCGCCAGCAGTTTGGGAAGAAGCGGAATTTTCATTTTTTCCTGGTTGCGCAATAGGGGATACAAAAACCGGGTTTGCACCATGACTTGTAGTCCCTGTGTCCAACGCGCCGGAAATTCGCGCCGGCGCTGGACGGCGTGAAGAAGCCGTTCGGTAACGTTTTTCTTACGCAATGGCGCGGCGAGGAGGTTAGCCGCAGCCACCGCATCTTGAATGGCGAGATTGATGCCCACTCCGCCCACCGGCGACATGGCGTGCGCGGCGTCGCCGATGCAGAGCAGGCCGGGCAGATGCCAACGCCGCAGCCGGTTCACCTGCACCGTCAGAAGGCTGATTTTATCCCAGGAATCGAGTTCTTTCACCCGTTCGCGCAGGGCCGGGACGATTGCGGCGATATTTTCCTGAAACGCGGCGAGTCCGCGTTTTTTGATTTCTGCAAATCTTCCCTTGGCGATCAGATAGCCGCATTGCCAATAGTCATGCCGGTTGATCATGACCAGCGCTTTGCCCGCCTGGAAATTGCCGAGACTTTGGCTCCGGTCATTTTCTTGCCGCGACAGGCGCATCCAAAGCACGTCAAACGGGGCGCCGAGATCGATCACTTCCAATTTGCTTCGCCCGCGCACGGTGGAGCCGCGCCCGTCGGCCCCGACCACCAATTCCGCCTCGACTTCCATCGGGCCTTGCGGCGTCATCACTTTCACTCCGGCGACACGCCCCGCCTGCCAGATCAGTTCAGTCACCTCGTGCTTCATCAAGAGCCGGAACCGCGGGTAACGCTTCGCCTGCCGCGCAATAAAATCGAGAAAATCCCACTGCGGGATGAAGGCGATAAATTTGCAGACCGTCGGCAGATGGGTGAAATCGGCGGCGGTGAACTCGAAGTCCTCCAGACGGCCGCCAAGGGTTGGCGCCTGCTGGCAGTTTAGTTTCAAAAATTCTTCCAAAATTCCGAGTTCGTGCAACAGTTCTAATGTCGAGGGATGGATGGTATCGCCGCGAAAATCGCGAAAAAAATCGGCGTGCTTCTCCATCACGATCACCTCGGCGCCCGCGCGGGCCAACAGGTAACCCAGCATTATTCCGGCCGGGCCGCCGCCAGCGATACAGCACGCCGTGCGAAGTTTTTCCGGCTGAGACATTCCTCAACTTATTCGACGCGTGAGGCGGCGCAAGAGGCACGGGCATCCGATGCAGTGAAAATACCCGCCTTGGCAAGGGCCTGGTTTCCCGTAGGCTTCCAGAGCGTGATCAAATCGTGGCGTGATCTCGTGCTGGCGCCCGCCGGAGAGAGGGGAGAGGCATCGCCGCCCACGGTGGCAAAAGTGCTTAACACCCTGGCGGCCCTGGTGCTCCTGATTGGCGGGGTGACGCTGAGCCTGTTTAAGCTCAATTATAACTGGGGTTGGGAATCGGTCTGGGAATCGCGCGGGATTTTGATCGACGGCTGGCTCATGACCCTCACTGTCGCCTGCGTCGCATTGGTCTTGAGCGCCGTTGGCGGATTTGTCCTCGCGCTGGGCCAGCGGTCTTTTTTTCTGCCTTTGCGTTATTTCGCCAAAGTTCTCGTTGAAGTGCTTCGCTGCACGCCATTGCTCGTGCTTATTCTCGTGGTTTGGTATGGCGTTTGTGGCGTGCTGCACATCAATAACCGGTTCCTGGCCGGCGTCTTTATCCTGACGCTGTATGAAAGCGCCTATATCAGCGAGATCATGCGCTCCGGGATCGAAAGTATCGGGAAATCGCAGATCGAATCGGCCCGCGCCATCGGCCTGACGCGCGCTCAGACCTATCGTTACGTCATCATTCCGCAGGCGACGCGCCAAGTCTTGCCGCCCCTGGCCGGGCAACTCGCCACGATGATCAAAGATTCGTCTCTTCTTTCCATCATGGCGATCAAGGAATTCACCTACTATGCGGAGCAGGTCAATTCCAACACCTACAGCACGCTCGAAAGCTATCTGCCCCTGGCCGCCGGGTATCTCATCCTGACCATTCCCATTTCGCTTTGGTCGCGCTGGCTCGAGCGCCACTTCAAGTATGAAACTTGATTTGCAAAA
>DATJMI010000173.1:0-40385 GCA_035508775.1 Methylacidiphilales bacterium | reverse complement strand
TTGAGTGATTTCTAGAGCAGTGTCTCCAGCATCGCTTTACCACGTTTGGCTTTGCGCACGATGTCGTTGGCGGACTTGGTCCAGGCGAAAGGCTTGGGATCGGGGTTGTGGTGCTCGATGTAATCCATGATGGCCTTTTCCAATTCGGCCACGCTGTGGAAAACGCCCCGGCGGATGCGTCGCGAAGTGATTTGGGCAAACCAGCGTTCGACGAGATTGAGCCATGAGGAGGGAATGAAGTGGAAATGAAAGCGCGGATGCCGCCGCCGCCAACGCTGGACCTCCTCTTTTTTGTGGGTGGGGGTGGCATAGTTATCGACGATGCAGTGGATGGCCAAGTCTTGAGGCGTGTTGCGGTCGATGGTTTTGAGGAAAGCCAAAAACTCTTGATGACGGTGGCGCTTCATGCATTGGCCGATGACTTGACCCTGGCTCACGCCGCCCTCCTGCCCGATGAACGGCAGGCCAGCGCCGTCGCCTTTTTGCGCCAAGCCGTTGCCCACTACCAGCGCTTCGGCGTTCGCGTGCAACGGATCATGACCGACAACGGCCCCTGCTTCCTCTCCGATGCTTTTGCCGCCGCCTGCCGCCTACTTGGCCTCAAGCACATCACCACCCGCCCTTACACGCCCAAGACCAACGGCAAGGCCGAGCGCTTCATCCCATCGTCTTTGCGCGAGTGGGCTTACGCCTCCTCCTTCGACACCTCCGCTCATCGCGCCGACCAACTTCCCCGCTGGCTTCATCGCTACAACTGGTATCGCCCTCACTCTTCCCTCGGCCTCAAAACTCCTGTCTCCAGACTGCACTTATCTAAGAACAACCTGTTGACTCTCCACAGCTAGAACCTATCACCTATCTCAAAACTAACCAGGGGCGCGCGAAATGGATTTTTGCCTTTTCACGAGAAGCCGAGCGAGAAGCATAGCCAAAGCGCTACGTGAGGAGCGAGCGACAACGTGGGAAGGCCGAAGCGCCCCGGCCCTTGGGGTTGCCTATTTTTTGACCTCTGACTTCGTTGCTTGTCGGTCAGTGTGCCGGCTCGGCAGCGCCGGATTATTTCCCGAAGCATTTTTGCACCGGCCCCGTAGGGGCAAACCGCTGCGGGGATCCTCCCTCCTCGCGCCTCGTTAGAGGCTAAAAAATGAAGGCAACGCGACCCATGGCTACTTTGGATAAGAGTACTATCAAAATTTCCGCAAGACGCGGCATTCGGGATGGGCTAATCTTCAGAATGAACTTTTTTTCCTTGTTCGAAAGCCCCTTGGGCGAACTGTTGTTGACGGCTCACGGTGATTCGTTGACCGGAATTTACTTCACGGATCAGTCCCATGCCCCGCAAATCCATCCCGATTGGATTCGCCGCGATGACGCTCCCATCTTTGCCAAGTTGCGCCGGCAGGTACATGAATATGCGACGGGCGAGCGCGAAGTCTTCGATCTCCCGGTTGAACTAGCCGGCACCAGATTTCAAGTCCGAGTTTGGGAGCAAATCGGCGCCATTCCATTTGGAGAAACGATCACCTATACCGAGCTGGCCAGCCGGATCGGCGAACCGCGGGCGGTGCGCGCGGCTGCGGCCGCAGCAGGGGCCAATCCGGTCTGCTGGGCGCTGCCTTGCCATCGCGTTGTCGGCAAGGATGGTTCGCTTACCGGTTATGCCGGAGGTCTGACGCGCAAAAAGGCGTTGCTCGATTTCGAGACCGCGCGGCATGCGGGCCGGGAAATTGCGCTGGCCTGGGAAGAGCCTGTTTGCGTTTCTTAGAGGCTATCTGAAAAGAATTTCGTCTGGTGGCTCTGTTGCCAGACGGCGCGGATGGCAGATACTGCGCACGGCAGATTTTCTTTATGGCAAAGCTTTTCCGCAGTCCGCAGTACCTTTCGGCGTGACCCGCACCTATTTTTCGGACAGCTTCTAGGTCTGCATCGTCAGCATGACGCAATCGACCTCCAATCCCGGATCCAAGCCGGAAATCCCCGAAGCTCCAGATACGCTTGCTTTCAAATGGCCGGCTGGACTTAAGCGGTTGCTGCTCGCGCTGGTTATCATCGTGGCGGGATGGCTGGTCTTTCAGCCGGCCATGAGCGGCGATTGGCTCTGGGATGATAATTTGGTGGAGACCGACAATGTCGCGCTGCGCACTTTGCCGGGTTTGAAAATAATCTGGACGATGCAGGAAGACTGGCCCTTGTCGATGTCTCTATTGTGGACCGAGTGGCACGTGTGGGGGAAAAATCCGGCGCCCTTCCATATCTGCAATCTGATTCTGCACCTTGCCTGCGGTCTTTTGGTTTGGCGATTGCTGTCGCGGCTTGGCCTGCGGTGGGCATGGCTGGGGGGGCTTCTCTTTGTCATCCATCCTTTGGCGGTGGAAACGGCGGCTTGGATTTGCGAAACAAAAAACACGCTGTCGCTGCTTTTTTTCCTTCTGTCACTCGATGCGTGGCTCGATTACGGCGCGGCGGGCGGCGGCTGGAATTACGCGCGTTCGGTTTTCTTTTATCTTGCCGCCATGCTGTCAAAGACCTCGGTGATTATGCTGCCCGCGGTGCTGCTGCTTTACGCCTGGTGGAAGCGCGGACGGATCTCGCGGCGGGAAATGGCGGAGATGATCCCTTATGTTCTCGTCGCGGTGGCCTTCGGCGCGATAACCTTTTATTTGCAAAGCCACCAGACCATCGACGCTGATGCGGAGTTGTCGGGCAACCTTCTCGTTCGGATTAAAAATGCCGTAATGGCCTGGTTTTTTTATCTCGGAAAATTTTTGCTCCCGGTAGGACTTTTGCCGGTTTATCCACAGTGGCGGGCAGATCATCATCTGCTGGAACAGCTCGTCCTGCCAGCAGTGGCGCTGCTCCTGGGCGGCTGGTGGGTCTGGCGCCGGGGTTGGGAACGGCACGCGGTGCTGGGACTCGGTTTTTTCACGCTCAATCTGCTTCCCGTCCTCGGCCTTGTCTGGATGAAATATCTCAACGTCAGCCCGGTCGCGGACCATTTCGTTTATCTGCCGCTGATTGGACTGGCCGGGCTAGCCGTCGCGGGGCTGGAACGAATCGACGCGGCTCTGAAGCCGGACGATCGTCCGTGGTGTGTCGCCGCCGTCGCGGCCATCATGCTTCTGCTGGCGTTTGGAAGCCACTCGCAGGCAAAACTCTTCGTCAATCACCAGATTATGTGGGCCTATACGCTCGAAAGAAATCCAGACGCCTGGCCGGCGATCAATGATCAGGGCAATGACTTGATGGAGGCGGGGCGCGTACCGGAGGCGCTAGAATATTACCAGCGCGCTTTGAAGCTTTATCCCGAAAATCCCGATATTATCACCAATGTGGGCAGCGCCCTGGCCCGTACAGGTCATCTGTCGGAAGCCATGCAAAAATTCCAGGAAGCACTCCGTTTGCAATCCGGCCAAATGCGCGCGCATATGAATTTGGGCAATGTTCTCTTGCAAACAGGACGAACTGCTGATGCCATCGCGGAATACCAGAAGGCGCTCGATCTCGATCCCGATAACGCGCCGGCTCGCTATAATCTCGGTAACGCCTTTTTTCAGGAAGGACATTTTTCAGAGGCGGCGAACCAGTATGGGATGGCCCTGGCCGTCCGTCCTAATGACGTCACGATTTGGATCAATATGGCCGCCGCCTTGCAACAGATGGGTCTTATTTCCGAGGCCCTAGGCCATTATCAAAAGGCGGTGCAACTCGACCCCCAAAGCCCCGAAGCCCATGCGGGTTTAGGTTCCGTTCTGGAACAATTGGGGAGAATTTCCGAGGCCATGGCGCAGTACCAAATTGTCCTGCAACTCGATCCCGGCCAGGATGCGGTCCGCAACCATCTCAAGCTTCTGGAGCAAGAACAAAAGAGCGCACCTGCCCCAAAGTGAACTTTTCGTGACGGC
Source organism: Methylacidiphilales bacterium (assembly GCA_035508775.1). Classification (GTDB taxonomy): domain Bacteria; phylum Verrucomicrobiota; class Verrucomicrobiia; order Methylacidiphilales; family UBA1321; genus JABDGH01. The sequence continues at coordinate 36,483 of DATJMI010000173.1, read as the reverse complement.
GCGACCTTGTCTATTTAAAAACATGCCCCTAGACTACCCCTCAACTTAGATCATGAAAACTATTCTTATTCCTTGCCTCTCTCTCTTTCTCCTGGCGCCGCTGGTTCGCGCCGATGATATCAACGAACGCATTGCCGATGCCATCAAGATGTTGGAAAAAAAACAGGGATCGCTTTCGCCCATCCCGCAGGAACTGCTAACCAACGCGCGCGGGGTCGCGTTCGCCACCATCGAAAAAGGCGGGCTTGGCATTGGCGGAATGGGCGGCGAGGGCATTGTGTTTCTGCACAAGCCCCTCACTCCACCGCCATCGTGGTCGGCGCCGTCGGCGTTTAATATTTCCGGCGGCAGTCTCGGCGCACAAATCGGCTTTTCGGAGATCAGGTACATCTTCATTCTCAACACGGACGCGGCGGTGCGCCAATTTTCGGGCGAGGGCAAAGTGAAATGGGACGCCACGGCCATGGGCACGGCAGGCACCGACACGGCGGTGGAGAGCGAATCGACACGCGAGCTTTCCCAGCAGGCGGTGATCGTTTACCGGGATTCAGGCGGCATATTCGGCGGCGCAACTCTTGGTGGCAGCACGATCGAGACAAAAAATTCGGTCAACCAAATGGCCTATGGGCCGAATATCTTCGTTCGCGATATTTTCGAAGGCCGCATACCGCCGCCCCCGGCGGCAGAGCGCCTTTACCGATTGCTCAATGGCGAGCGGTAAACTAATACTACTTCCGCGCCATTTGTCGCCTCCAAAGACCGGCGGGCCGCAGCCGTGGTGAACGCAATGGGAATCGCGATCACGGCGGGCTGGTAAACAGAGTTGCTTCAGGGAGTCACGGAGAATACGGTGCCGTATCCCGCGTTGCCGCCGTCCGTCGCCGTTCCATAGAGCACTCCACCGGTGAAAACCAAGTCTGCCGCCGTATGCGCTCCATAGGTATTAGTCATGGTTGGTTGCGCCAGCGTGCCGAAATTATGCCACACAGTGAAGTTGCTGCCGCCGGTGCTGACGGAAAATAGGGTCCCATTGCCGTAGGCTCCCCCGTAAAAAGCCGTGCCATAAAGCGTGCTGCCGGACAATGTCAATCCCGAGAATAGGCTGGAGCCATCGCTATTGTCTCCCGAAACGAGTGCGCCAAAAGTATGGAGAAGGGCAAAATCGGTTCCACCGGTGCTGGTTGAAAACAACGTTCCCGTTCCATTCGCTCCGCCGAAGCTGGTCGTTCCATAGAGGGTAGTGCCGGACAAAGTTAAATTTGCGTATGGACCCGCTCCATCGTCGCCGCCGGTGAAGTTATAGAGCGTGTCAAAATTCGTGCCGTTGGTGCTGATGGAAAACACCGTGCCGCTCCCCCCGCTACCGCCGCTTACCGTCGTTCCATAGAGTGTACCGCCGGAAATGATCAGGCCACCTCCCGGAAACCCTCCATCGCTGTTCGTGGTGGTTCCGACTCCAAAGGCGCTGAACGTATGGAGAATCGTGAAACCGGTTCCGTCCGTATTGACCTTGAATATCGTGCCGTTCCCATTGGTGCCGCCATATTCTGCCGCTCCGTAAAGTGTATTGCCGGAAAGGACCACGCCGGCTACCGGATCAAATCCGTCGCTGTTGGTCAGGCCATTCGTAGTTGGGCTGAAGCTATGCAGCACGGTAAAGCCAGAACCACTCGTGCCGATCGAATAAACCGTGCCGCTACCTCCACTGCCTCCCTGAGAGGCAGTTCCATAAAGAGTGCCGCCCGACATCGCCAATTCCCCGTCCGGAGCGCCTCCGTCGTTTCCGCCGCTAAAACTATAGAGTGTCGAATATCCCGAACCGCTGGTGTTAATCGTAAATATCGTGCCAAAGGAGCCGGGCCCAAGGCTGCCATAAGTTGTCCCGTAGAGAGTGCTATCCGATAAAATCATGCCCGCCAGTGAGCTGTTGCCGCCATTGCCCGCCGTGAAATTGTGAATATTGGTAAAGCTCCCGCCGCTGGTGCTCAGCGAGAAAAGCGTGCCGTTACCGCCGGAGCCGCCACTCACCGCCGCGCCGTAAAGCGCGCTGCCGGACCGAACCAAGCCTGCGTTGGGATCAACCCCGTCACTAGCCGGGCTGAGACCATGCAAAACGGTGAAGTTCGTGCCGGTGGTGCTGACAGAAAACACGGTCCCGGCACCTCCACTGCCGGCTTCGGATGTTGTTCCGTAAAGAGTGCTGCCGGACAAGACGAGGGCTGAGGTTGGATCAGCGCCATCGTCTCCAGCGAGGAAGGTGTAAAGCAACGTAAAACCGCTGCCATCGGTATTGACTTTGAATACCGTGCCCGCCTCCGCCTCTTCGTCGCCTTCAGTGGATGCCGTCCCATAAAGCGTGTTGCCGGACAAGATTAAAGCCGCTTCCGGAGCTTGGCCATCTGATCCGCCGGTAAATCCGTAGACCGTGGCAAACCCGGTACCACTGGTGCTGATTTTAAAGATAGTGCCGGGACTACCGGAATCGCCATTTGTCGTTCCATAGAGGGTGCTGCCGGACAAAACCAAACCGCCCAAGGGATTAGCTCCGTCCGACTGATCGGTGAAACTATAGAGAATAGTAAAACCGGAACCGTTGGTATTGACTTTGAAGACCGTGCCATAGCCGCTGCCACCCTGAGAAGCTGTCCCATAGAGGGTATTGCCGGACAAAACCAGGCTCGACACCGGCACAGCGCCGTCACTTCCGCCCGTAAACGTATAGAGAGTGGAAAAACCCGAGCCATCGGTATTGACTTTAAACACCGTGCCATTGCCGGAGGAACCGCCGGCGCTCGTTGTTCCATAAAGGGTGCTGCCGGAAAGAATCATACTCGCATACGGCTTGGAGCCATCGGTATTCGTGGGACCGGACGAGGCAAACGCCGCGAAACTATGAAGCGTCGTTTTGCCTGTGCCGTTTGGATTGATCGAGAATACCGTTCCCGTGTTGCCGGTCCCTCCGCCGGAGGTCGTTCCATAGAGAACGCCTCCCGAGAGGATTAATCCTCCATAGGGAAGAGATCGGTTATCCTGGCCTGTAAAGTCATGAAGAACGGTCGTCGTGGCAGCGTTCGCAAAAGGGGCAAAAAATCCTATGGCGACAATGGACGCGATCTTGAGAATTTTTGGAGTTTTCATCTGAATTACCCTTGTCAGCTCTATTTGTGTTAAGTTTGACTTGGGCAAATAAAAATTGAATGGTTCAGGGAGTCACGGAGAATACCGTGCCGTTTCCGGTATTGCCCCCACCTGCTGCCGTCCCGTAGAGAATACCGCCCGTCAGGAGCAAATCTGCCTCGGAATGAATCCCATAAGTATTGGTGCCGAAGGGTTCCACCAGAGCGCCGAAATTGTGTAACACAGTGAAATTGCTGCCACTGGTGCTGAGGGAAAACACCGTGCCATTACCATAGGCGCCTCCAGACCATGCCGTGCCATAAAGTGTGCTGCCGGATAAAGTCAGTCCTGAAAGCAGGTCGGCGCCGTCGCTATTATCTCCCGACACCAGTGCGCCAAAAGTATGAATCAGGGCAAAATCGGTCCCGCCGGTGCTGACCGAAAATAGCGTGCCGGTTCCATTCGCCCCGCCAGAACTGGTCGTTCCATACAAGGTGCTGCCGGACAAGGCCAAATTTGCGTACGGAATGGCTCCATCGTCGCCTCCGGTGAAATTATAGAGCGTGGTGAAATTAGTGCCGCTGGTACTGACGGAAAAAACCGTGCCGCTGCCACTGCTGCCGCCGCTAACCGTCGTCCCATAGAGCGTGCCACCCGAAACGATCAAACCGCCTCCCGGAAATCCTCCGTCGCTGTTGCTGGTGGTTCCAATTGTAAAGGCGCTAAACGTGTGGAGTACCGTGAAACCGGTTCCATCCGTATTGACCTTGAATAGAGTGCCGGTTCCATTGGTGCCCCCATATTCCGCCGCTCCATAGATCGTGCTGCCGGATAGAACCACGCCTCCCACAGGAAGGGCGCCGTCGGTGTTGGTTTGGCCATTCATAACACCAAAACTATGGAGAACGGTGAAGCTTGAACCATTGGTGTTGATCGAATAGACCGTGCCGCTGCCGCCGCTGCCGCCAAATTCCGCCGTCCCGTAAAGGTTAGTTCCAGACACGGCCAATTCCCCCTCGGGGTTTGAGCCATCGTTTCCACCAAAATAATGAAGGGTGGAATACCCCGAACCATTGGTGCTAACGGAGAAGATCGTGCTATCGCCATATGTCGTTCCATAGAGCGTGCTGCCGGATAAAACCATGCCCGCCAGCGGAGCACTTCCGCCGGTGCCACCCGCAAAATCATGGAAAACGGCGAAACTGCTACCGTTGGTGCCGATGGAGAACAGTGTGCCATTACCGCCGGCGCCTCCACCCACCGCCGCTCCGTAAAGCGTGCTGCCGGACAAAATCATGCCCGCATTGGGATCAGACCCGTCATTGCCTCCGCTGAAGTCATACAGGACGGTGAAATTAGTGCCGCTGGTGCTGACGGAAAACAGGGTGCCATTATTATTGATGCCAGCCTGGGATGTTGTTCCATAAAGCGTGGTGCCGGACAGGACAAGGGTTGAAATCGGAGCGGCTCCGTCATCTCCGGCAAGAAAGGTGTAAAGCACGGTGAAACCGGTGCCATCGGTGTTGACCTTGAATACCGTGCCCGCTTCCTCCTCTCCATCACCTTCCATTGTTGTCGTCCCGTAGAGCGTGTTGCCGGACAAGGTCAAGCCCGCCACCGGAGCCTGGCCATCTGATCCGCCGCCAAAACCGTAGACGGTGGCAAAACCAGTGCCATCGGTATTGATTTTGAATACGTTGCCGGGAGTGCCGGAATCACCATCGGAAGTTCCGTAAAGCGTGCTGCCGGACAAAACCAAACCGCCCATCGGGTAGGATCCGTCCGATCCATCGGTAAAAGTATAAAGAACGGTAAAACTGGAACCGTTGGTATTGATTTTGAACACGGTGCCGTATCCGCTGCCACCCTGAGAGGCAGTCCCGTAAAGCGTGCCGCCGGACAAGACCAGACTTGAGACTGGAGTGGCTCCGTCGGCTCCGCCGGTGAAAGTGTAGAGAACGGCAAAACCGCTGCCATCGGTATTGACCTTAAACACCGTGCCATTGCCAGAGGAACCACCCGCGCTGGCAGTCCCATAGAGAGTGCTGCCGGAAATAATCAGACTCGCATACGGCTTGGCGCCGTCAGTGTTTGTGGGTTTGGACGAGCTGTAGGCGGCAAAATTATGCAATGTCGATTTGCCTGTGCCGTTCGGATTGATTTTGAATACCGTTCCTGCATTTTCAGTGCCGCCACCGGAGGTGGTGCCATAGAATACGCCGCCAGAGGAAACCAATCCTCCATAGGGAAGAGACCTGAAATCCTGGCCGCTAAAGGCGTGAAGAACGGCCGTAGTGGCAGCGTTCGCAAAAGGGGCAAAAAATCCTATAACGACAATGGGTGCGATCTTGAGAATTTTTATAGTTTTCATCCGTATTTATTCCGGTTGTTGGGGGGAATACTCAAGCCTAGCTGAAAAAAGTGGCTTTTACCGTGACAGGGTTGCAGTCTATATCAAGAACGTATCATGTAAACTCAAATATTATAAAAATCATTATTGTAACAGTAAAGTTGTTAAATATATAAATTTATTATTTTTAAAATATATAAATACCGCCGTGAGGGAAAAGGACATTAATCAGTCTCATAAAGCCCTATGCTTATCCAACGTAAAAAGTCACTCAATTCACTCGACCGAAAACAGATGGGGTTCAATTGAATGAAGTGTCTCGGCCCCATGAAGCCATGCATGGGTATAATAAGCCCATTGCTTTGCGAAGACCTTTTTCCATGCAAAACGAGCATGCACCAATCGCGATGCTTCCGCGCCCATCGCCGCAAGATTCATCTGTTCAAAACGCATGATCGCATCCGCCAAATCCTCCGGATCATTCCGGGTCGCCCATTGGTCGAGCCCCACCATCACGTTTGCATCCATAAAACTGCCGCTGATTCCAACACAGGGCAATCCACAGGCCTGCGCTTCCAACACCACCAGCCCGAAGGTCTCGCATACGCCGGGGTGAATGAACATATCGGCGGCATGATAGTAACGGGAAAGATGAACGTTATCCTGAATGTAAGAGCGCCACGTCAAAGCGCCCGTTCGGTGGCGGGTCGCCGGCAAAATGCGCCGGAGCGGCCCATCACCCACGATAACAAGATGATATCGGGCAGGGTGCCGCGCATGGAGCGCCTCGAAGGCGGCCAGCAACAGGCCGATATTCTTCTCCGGTGAGAGGCGTCCCACGTAAAGCAATATCTTCCGGTCACGCGGCAATCCCAATTCGCCACGCAAAACATCATCGCGCGGTTCGGGCCGGAATACACTGGTATCGACACCCAGATTCAGGGTCACCGTGTTCGTTACGCCCCAACCGTAAAGGACCTGCCGCAAATGTTCGGATGGCGTCAAGGTCGCGGCGAAAAGACTGTAGAGTTTCACGATGTAGTCCTGCGCGTAATTCATCACCGCGTCACGCAACCAGGTTCCACCATATTTAAGCGCGGTGCGCAGATAGGCCTCGGGGAAATGAGAATGATAGAATCCAAATACCGGCACGTGCAGTTGCGAGCCTGCGCGCAAGCAGGTCCAGGCTAGATGATAAGGATCTCCCGATTCGATAACATCGGGCCGGATGCCGTCGATCAAATCGAGCACCTGCCTCGTCTGCAAAATCACCCGGTAACGCGATGGGTAACGGGAAAAAAAATCGAGCCGAGGTGAACGGACCGTGTGGAGATGGAGGCGTCCGTTTTGCTCATGGCGCGTCACATCGCCCGGAATAATCAAGTGGTGCTCGTCCCGTGTCTGTTCCAGCACATAACGGCGCTTTTCCGAGATATAGCGTTTCACTCCGCCGCTGACCGGCGAGTAGAATTGGGTCACGTCGCAAATCTTCACAGACCCGTTCCGCTTGCCGGCGCTGTCCGGGCTGCCTTAGTACTCTTATCAAAAGTAGCCACGGGGCACGCCGGGAGGAATTTGGCCTTAACTAGTCCTTGTTGCCCCGACCGTTGATCTCGAAAAGAGACGAAACCGATTCGCCGCCATGAATGCGCTTGATCGCCTCGCCCAGCAATTCCGCGATGCTCAGGACCGTCAGCTTGAAACCTGGAACCGGACGGACCACGGTGCTATTAGTCGTGATCAATTCGTCAATCGCCGAGCTTTGCAGCCGCTTGTGCGCCAATTCAGTGAAAAGCGAATGAGACACCGCGGCCAGCACGCGGCGCGCGCCGTGCTCTTTCACCAGTTTCGCAGCCGCGGTGAGAGTGCCCGCCGTCTCGGTCAGGTCATCGACCAAAAGCACGTCTTTGCCTTCGACTTCACCCACGAGATATTGCGATTCCACCGACGTCGGGCTTGTCCGCCGTTTGGCCACGATAGCCAGTCCGGTATGGAGCAGTTGCGAATAGGCCGAGGCCATCTTCATCCCCCCCACGTCGGGCGAAACCACCAGCAGGTTGTCGAGTTTCAAAGTCGTCAGGTAACGATAGAGCACCGGCGCGGCGTAAAGATGGTCGACCGGAATATCAAAAAATCCCTGGATCTGCTGCGCGTGCAGGTCCATGGTCAAAATGCGGTGCGCGCCGCTGGCGACGAGAAGATTAGCCACCAGCTTGGCCGTGATCGGCACCCGGGGCTGGTCCTTGCGGTCCTGGCGGGCGTAGCCGTAAAAAGGAATGACCGCCGTGATGCGCGAAGCGCTGGCCCTCCGCGCGGCGTCGATCATAATCAGCAGTTCCATCAGGTTCTGATTGGTGGGCGGAGCGGTCGGTTGTACGATGAAAATGTCGCGTCCCCGGATATTTTCGTCGATTTTTACGAACGTCTCGCCGTCGGGAAAGGTGTTTACGGTCGCCTTGCCTAAAGGAACGCCAACGTAATCGGCAATTTCCCGGGCAAGGGCGGAGTTGGCGTTGCCGGTGAAAACTTGCGGACCAGAAGTATCCATAGCCTTGAAAGTCTCGCTTCACGCCGTTACGAAAGCGACACAAAATCGCAATATTTTCGCGCTGGCGCCGTGCACGGCGGCAAATCGGGCTCGCAACGCGCCCTTGGCTAATTTTGGGATAGGCTCTAGAATGGTCTCGTGTTGAAATTTCTCCGCCTGCCGGCTCTGGCTATGGCGTTCGCCATCGCGGGGCTGTTATCCGCGCAAACGGTCGATACGCCAGTGAAAATGACGCCCGAATTTCCGCTGACATTCCCCCTGGTCAAACAGGGCGATTTTGTCACGGTTAAGTTTCCGGTCATGATCAATCCGATAACAGTACTCAAGCCGGGGATGATTTTGCGGACGCTCTATATTATCCAGCAGTCAGACGACGAACCAAACGATCTGGGCATAGCTCATGCCACCGACGAGGCGGAAGCCTACGCCCGCAGCAACCCAAGCACAGACAGCCAGCCCAAAATGCCTTACGAAGTGGCCCACCAGCTTGAAACATACCGCCGGACCGTATGGACCACTCCGGTTAATTTTGAGCTGGCCATGGCGCAATTCCCGACTGAGGTGATGCACCTGATTTATTCGCTGGGCGGGAAAACCCGCGAGCGCGACCTGCTCGATCAGCGGTTTAGCTTTTTCGACGGAATGCTGGTGGGCCAGCCCGACGGAAGCAGCATTACCGTCCTGGCCGTAGAAGACGACAGCAAATCGGCCGGAGCCGGCATCCAGGCGGGCGACGAAATCGTGGCGGTCGGAAGCGAACCGGTCCAGCACGATCTCATCACCTTCGCCATACTTTTCGCCCAAGCCCGCCAAAATGCGCGAGATATGAGTGCGTCCAGTTATGCCATAACGATCCGCTCCCCAGGGCAGGCGGGAACCCATGTGGTCAACGTCGCGATGCCGCCGACAATCAAGAGCCAGCTCATGGATGGTTTTAAATAATCGTCCGTCAATTCCCTTTACTTCCCCGATAGGCCCGCCAATATGGCGGGCTTCCCATGCCGCTGAAAACACCACTCCGTTTCGGACTGCCCAAAGGCAGTCTGGAACAGCCGACACTTGAGTTGCTAAACCGGGCCGGCTTCAAAGTTCAGATTTCGAGCCGGGGCTACAAACCCTACATCAACGATCCCGAACTCGATGGGCGGTTGGTGCGTCCCCAGGAAATAGGCCGCTACGTGGCCCAAGGTTTTCTCGATTGCGGAATCACCGGCAAGGATTGGATTCAAGAAAGCGGCCACGAGGTCAAAGTCCTCTGCGACCTGGCGTATAGCAAAGCGACCAGCCTGCCCGCGCGCTGGGTGGTGGCCGTGCCGGAAAATTCCGAGATCAAAAGCATTAAGGACTTGCAGGGCAAACGGATCGCGACCGAATTAGTCTCGACGGTAAAGCGCTATCTGGCTGCGCACAATGTGACCGCCGAAATTGAATTTTCCTGGGGCGCGACGGAAGTAAAAGTGCCCGAATTGGTTGACGCTATTGTCGACCTAACGGAAACCGGCTCTTCCCTGCGCGCCAACAAGCTGCGGATCGTCGAGACAATCGTGGACAGCTACCCGCAACTGATTGCCAATACGGCCGTCTTCGCCGACTCCGAAAAACGGCAGAAACTTGAGAATCTGAAATTGCTGCTCATCGGCGCCCTCAATGCCCGCGACAAAGTGGGTCTCAAGATGAATGTGCCCAAAACCGTGCTGGAAAAACTGGCTCTGACGCTGCCCGCATTGCGTAATCCCACCATCTCGCCTCTCGCCGATCCGGAATGGACCGCGGTGGAAATCATCATTGATGAATCGGTCGTGCGCGATTTGATTCCCCGCCTCAAGGAGCTTGGAGCGGAGGGAATCATCGAATATCCGCTAAATAAGGTTGTCTATTAGTCCGAAGCACTCTACAACGGCCAACTTAACGTTCTATGGGTTCCATCAAAAAACGCCGCAAAGCCAAAATCGCCAAACACAAACGTCGCAAGCGCATGAGGGCAAACCGGCATAAGAAGCGGTTACGTTACAAGGCTTAGTTCTTAAGTTTCCAAAACGTCCGGAAGATATCTCCCGCGTCGGTGTCACGCCATCTCCAGCCCCACCCGGCTGGTCTACTTGGCGACATGTTCTGTAGGTGGATACTGGATTCTGCCACATTCCCGTACTTGCAGAAGCGACTCTTCTGACCAACAATATCACCGTGCTTTTACGAGACTTTGGACATACCGATGTAAAACCGGAACGCAGGCGCAATGAGATCGCTCCTTTGCACCGCGCCCTTGAAAATAAACCCGGCAATGACGATCTTGCCGCACGGATGGACGCCATTTTGGCGCAAGCGACCGATGCTTATTCACGCTACGCGCCGCTCAGGTAATTTTGCTCTGGTCCTCGTCTTTGCGGTCACCGCCTTCCTGCTGGGACCGCTTTGCTGGACGGAAATGGCCCGGGCGCAATTCCATTTCCGGGACTACAACGGCTCCCATCCCGTGCTGACGCCGCCCGACGCCATCAAGGCTGTCGGAGCCTTGTTGGAAGACGGCCGTACAGGCACGATTCTCTACGCGCGAAACGCCGACACGCACCTTCTTCCCGCCAGCACCACCAAGCTGATGACCGCCCTCATCGTCCGTGAAAAACTTGGGAGCCTCAACGGCGAGGTAACCATCACCGAGGCAGATCGCGCCGAGCCAAGCAATGTGCCGCTGGTACCCGGAGAAACGATCTCAGTAAACAAACTTTTCCACGCGCTCCTGATCGAATCGGCCAACGATTCGGCCCGCGCGCTCGGACGTTACGTGGCGGGCAGCAACGAAGCTTTTGTCGAAATGATGAATCAGCGGGCGCTAGCCTTGGGCTGCTTCAATACCCATTTCGAAAATCCCAACGGCTTGCCGGCGCCCTACGGTACCCACTACACGACTTGCGCCGACCTGATGAAGATTTTCAGCGCCGTCATCGCCTATCCCGAACTGCGCCAAATCTGCGAGACCAAGGAATACGAAATGCGCTCCGCTTCCGGAGTTCATATTTTCCGCAATCACAACCTGCTCCTGGGCGTTTATCCGGGCATGGGACCGGCCAAAACGGGTTGGACCGTCGCCTCGCGCCACACTTACGCCGCGGCGGTCACGCGCGGCAACCGTGAACTCCTCCTCACCCTCCTCGACAGTCCCAATAAATGGGTCGACGCCCAGATTCTTTTCAATTGGGGCTTTGCTCAACCGCCCGCGGTTCCCACCGGAAATAGCGCCAGCGCCGCGGGCGCCTCGGCCAGTGCGGCGTTGCGATAAGGTGAAATCTATTCCACCGTACCACCGCCTCCAAGCAAATGAAGGACGGCCATGCGGATGGCCAATCCGTTTTGCACCTGATCGAGCACGGTTGAATTCGGGCCGTCGGCCAGCTCGCTGGCGATTTCGACCCCGCGATTGACCGGCCCGGGATGCATGATGAGCACTCCCGGTTTGCATCTCTTGAACCGCTCCAGACCCAACCCGAAAAACGACACATACTCGGACACCGAGGGAAAAAAACTGCGCCGCTGCCGCTCATGCTGGATGCGCAGCAGCATAATCACGTCGGCTTCGGGCAAAACCGCGTCGAAATCGTGCGCCACGGCGACGCCCAACTCCGAAAATTGCTCCGGTACCAGCGTCGACGGCCCGGCCAGCGTCACCCGCGCCCCTAACTTCATCAGCGCCCAAACATTCGAGCGCGCCACCCGGCTAAAGAGAATGTCTCCACAAATGACCACGTGCAGATCTTTCCAGTCCCGCTTGCCGCCCAGCCGCTCCCGCATGGTAAAGGCGTCGAGCAGGGCCTGCGTGGGATGCTCGTGCGCGCCATCGCCGGCATTGACCAGATGCGCTTGCAACCGCTCGGCCAGAAACAACGGCGCACCCGCGGCGGAGTGGCGTAAAACCACGAAATCGGCATTCATCGCCTGGAGAACCTGCCCCGTGTCCTTCAGCGTCTCCCCTTTGCGAAAGGAACTCGATTCGCTGTCGATGGAGACGACGTCGGCGCCCAGCCGCGTAGCCGCCAATTCAAAGGAGGTCCGCGTCCGCGTGCTCGGCTCGACGAAAAGATTCACCACGGTCCGCCCTTCGAGCGAAACCGCCCGTTTGACCGGACGCGCCAGCAGGTTTTTGAAAATCCGCGCCGTGTCGAGAATCAACTCGATCTCCGCCCGGTCCAATTCCCGGATCGTCAGCAGATCCTTGCGCGTCCACGCCGTGCTCATCAAAAGGTGAGCTTAACGCGACTTCGTTCCATGGACACTACTTTTTACGCGGCGACCCAAATCAGAGGCTGGCAAAAGGCGCTCCGCCGTGGTTGAATCCCGGCCATGTCCATGATCGCTTTCGTCGCCAATTATGAGGACCTTTCCACCGACAAAGGCTATCAGTTCAAATTCCTCTGCGACAAATGTAGCAACGGCTTTCTCTCCGGCTACGAGGTCAACACTCTCGGCACGACGGCGGGGCTCCTCCAGGCCGCCGGATCGATCTTCGGCGGCGTTCTGGGCAATGTCGGCCAATCGGCCTATCAGGTGCAGCGCGCCATCGGAGGACCGGCCCACGATGCCGCTTTGAAAAAGGCCGTTGACGAAGGCAAGCAGCATTTCCATCAATGCAAGCGTTGCGCGCGATGGGTCTGCCCGGAAGTCTGCTGGAATACCGAAATTGGCCTCTGCCACGCCTGCGCCCCCGATGCCCAGACGGAGATGGCCTCCCAACAGGCCCTCGCCACCGCGGAGCAGATCCAGACCAAGACCCACCTGGAAAATTACACCTCGAAGATGGACTTTAAGACCGTCCATGCCGTCGTCACAATAGCCTGCCCGAAGTGCGGAGCTGAAGCGTCGCGGGACGCCAAATTCTGCGGCGAATGTGGCACGGCCCTGACCGCCACGCCCAAACTTTTCTGCACCGGTTGCGGCGCCGAATTGCATGGCGCCAAGTTCTGTCCCCAATGCGGCCAGGCCACGATCACCTAAGGTACTTCGTTATCCTGCATGGAATTTCATTGGGAAAAATGAGCCCAAATGCGAACGACCGGAACAGGCGCCTCAGGATATCTCCAGTCCGGGGACCATTTAATCTCAAAAATTTCGAAGTCCCAGCCAAGAGGAATCGTCCGGTCAGTGGGCTTATAGATGATGTTCCTTCGAGTATGCGCCTCAAAAATGGCGGTCCCGCCCGTCCGGTGATTTAATGGCGGCGGCGTCTTCAACCCTTCTTGAGACTCTCCGCCATGGCTTTGGCAAAATAGGTGAGAATGATGTCGGCCCCCGCGCGTTTGATCGCCAGCAGCGATTCATCGCGCGCTTTCTCAAGATCGAGCCAGCCCGCCCGCGCCGCCGCCTGAATCTGCGAATATTCCCCCGACACCTGGTAGGCCGCCACCGGCAACGTTGTCGCCAGGCGCACCGCTGAAATGACGTCGAGATAAAGCCCCGCCGGTTTCACCATCAGGATATCGGCGCCCTGGTCCTCGTCGAGCCGAGCCTCCAGCAAGGCTTCGCGGATGTTGGCCGGATCGAGCTGATAAGTCCGCTTGTCGAGCGTAGCCGCCTTCGCCGATTTCGCGCTTCCGATAGCATCACGGAACGGACCATAGTAGGCCGAGGCGAATTTCACCGCGTAGGCCAGGATCGACGTCTGGATAAAGCCTTCCCGGTCGAGTTCATCCCGGATCGCGCCGACCCTCCCATCCATCATGTCGGACGGCGCAACAATATCGGCGCCTGCCTCGGCCAACCGCGTCGCGTAGTGGGTCAGGACATGCACGGTCTCGTCGTTGGCCACATCGCCCGAAACGGGATCGAGCACGCCGTCATGGCCATGGTCCGTATAAGGATCGAGCGCGACGTCGGCGACGATCAACATGTCGGGAAATTCCGTCTTCATCCGCCGGATCAACCCGAAGAACCAATTCTTTTCCGATGTCGCATGCTTTCCCCGCGCGTCCTTCAATGCCGGATCGATCTGTGGAAAGAGCGCCACCGCACGCACGCCGAGCGCCGACAACTGCGCCACTTCGGCGAGCAGCCCTTTCAAGCCAACCCTCTCAATGCCCGGCATGCTCTCCACCGGCTCAGAGCTGTTGGCATCCTTTTTGACAAAAATCGGCTGGATCAGGTCGTCGGCATGCAGCCGCGCCTCGCGCACCAGGGCGCGAATCGCCGGCGTCCGGCGATTGCGGCGCGGACGCCGGATCAGTTCCAGCGGAGGTGTATAGGCGGAATTGATCATAATGAACGAACCATTCTGTCACACCCGGGAACCTATTTGTCGATGGAATTTATTTTGTCCTTCGCCTGGGATTTCACTTTCTCCGCTTCATCCTCCAATTGCTGCGCCGCCACCTTGGCCACTGGGAGAAAATAAAACTTGGCCGCGTCATAATAGGTTGCCACCGCTTCCCGCAGGATCTCCCGCGCGTCCTCCGTCCGCAATTTGCCCACATGGGCTTGGGCAATTTGTGTGATTCCGACATGCCGCAAGGCCAGCTTCACGCGCGTGATGTGATAGTATTGAGTTATCACCAACACGGAATCGACGCCGCGCGCTTTCATGAATTCCGCCGCATGCCGCGCCGCCAGATCGGTCGAACCGCCCTGGTGATCCTCCACCAGCGCGCTGCCCGGCACTCCATGGTCCTGCAAATACTGCCCCATCACGGCGGCTTCGTCGGTTCCATCCGGCGCCGTTCCGCCACAGAGGAGAATCAAGGGAACCTCCTGCTGCTGGTAAAGCTGGACGGCGCGATCCAGACGCGCTTTGAGCGCCGGACTTGGCTGGCCACCGGCCACTTCCCCGTGTCCGGGCACCATGGCCAGATCGGCGTGATCGCCCTGGTCCGCTGATCCGTCACAGATCAGCACCAACGCCATTCCGCCCAAGGCGAGAACCGCCAGGCAGGCCAGGCTAAAAGTCGCTCTAAATAACCGGCGAAACATAATTTAAATTTGCCCTAAACCCATTGGCAGCGCCAGCGGTTCCTTATTTTGGCACCGAACGCAGAAGCGACTTGGCCCGGCTAAACCAGACCGCCTCCCGCTTGCGGGAAAATTTGGCCGCGTAAGGCGCGTCGTTGATGACTTCCTCGAGGTTTTTCCGCGCCTCATCGTATTCTTTTTTCTGGATCAGCAGTTCCGCGAACTGCACCCGGGCCCGGGGATAGGAATAAAGCGCCAACACCTGCCGCCAGGTCGCCAAGGCCCGGTCCGTTTGTCCCATGGCCGCCTGGGTTTCGGCCAGCGTCATAAGGGTGTAGCCGTAATCGTGTTTGGGGTTGGACGCGCAGACTCCCTCCAGCAGCGGCAAAGCTTCCTGCGGTTTATTGCGCCGGACCAGACAATTGCCCAAGTGGGCGCGGATATCTTCGTCATTCGGATCCCGTTGGTAGGCCGCGCGGTAGCTCTCCTCCGCCTTGTCGAGTTTTCCCTGGCTGAAATAGATGTCGGCCAACTGGAGATGGTGATGCGGTTTGTCGAGATGATGGATATCGGCCAGCAGTGACTTAATTCGCCGGCGGTCCGCAGCGCCGGGTAATTCGAATCCCGCCAATGCCCCACCGCTCGCCACCCGGTAGACCAAAAAGAAATAGAGCAAGTCATTAATGACTGGAAAGAAAAAGATGAATATGGCCCAAATAATTTCCCCGCGCCGGATGGCATCGATCAACATCCAGATGTGAAACCCCAGCAGTAAGAAACCGATCAATTCTCCGACCCAACCAAAATATCCGCTGAGGAGTTGAATGATATAGCTAAGCATGGCATTTTTTTAACTCCTCCCAGACTCTTGCCCCGGCGTCAACTGCCATTCCAATAATAGCAACCGTCCGCTAAACGCTACCCTTGACATCCCGGTGTTCCACCGTAGGCTCACCCGTTTAACCAAACCTGCCCAATATCACAAAATATGGTTCCAATTTCTCAAGCCTGGACAGTTGCCTCCTATGTCATCTCCCAGAAGCTCAAGGGACGCAAGCGTTACCCGCTCGTTTTGATGCTGGAGCCTCTCTTTCGCTGCAACCTCGCCTGCGCCGGATGCGGAAAAATTCAATATCCAGATCATATTCTCAATAAAAGACTTACGCCGCAACAATGCTGGGACGCCATCGAAGAATGTGGTGCTCCCATGGTCAGCATTCCAGGCGGCGAGCCCCTGATCCACCCTGAAATCGATCAAATTGTCGAAGGGATGGTTAAGCGCAAGAAATATATCTACTTGTGCACCAACGCCTTGCTGCTCAAGCGCAAGCTCGATCTTTTTAAGCCATCGAAGTATTTAACTTTTTCAGTCCACATGGATGGATTGAAGGAAGACCACGATATGGCGGTCTGCCGCGATGGCACCTTCGACATCGCGGTGGAAGCGATCAAAGAGGCGGTCAAGCGGGGATTCCGCGTCACCACCAACACGACACTCTTCAACGGCGCCGACCCATCCCATGTCCGCCAGTTTTTTGATGAGATGATGAACCTCGGGGTCGAAGGCATGATGTTGTCTCCCGGCTATACCTACGAAAAAGCTCCCGACCAGGCCAACTTCCTGCATCGGGAACAAACGCGGAGCCTCTTTAAGCAGATTCTCCAGAACCCGAAGAAGAGCTGGAAATTTAATCTTTCTCCTCTTTTCCTCAAATTCCTCCAAGGCGAGTTCGATTTCGAATGCACTCCGTGGGGCAGCCCCGCTTACAATATCTTCGGCTGGCAAAAACCGTGTTATCTCCTGCAGGACGGCTACGTAAAGACGTTCAAGGAATACCTTGAACTCACTGAATGGGACAACTACGGCAACAAGAGCAATAATCCGAAATGCCAGGATTGCATGGTCCACTGCGGTTTCGAACCTTCCGCCGTCAATGCCACCTTTGGCTCGCTTTCCGGTTTCATCCAGACCGCCAAAGCCGCCATCGGCTAACCGGGTGGCTTTCTCAAAGACCACCTATGCCTGCTGAAGTCAAAACTCATCCCGCAGATCGTCCGGCCTCTCTGGAGGGCGCCAAGTTCACTTTTAAGAACGAAGCCGAACGGATCGAAGCTATCGATAAAGCCTTCGATTACCGCGGGGACGTTACGCTCACTCTCAACAGCGAACAGATCGAGGGCTATATCTTCAACCGTGATGCCCAAGCGCGCCCGCCCCGCGTCGAAGTCTTCCTCAAGGGCAGCGATGAGCCTCGTATTATTCCCTATGCCGACATCATGGCCATCGCCTTTACCGGCAAAGACACCGCCGATGGCAAATCATGGACGGCGTGGGTCAGCAAAAAAGAGTCGGAACGAAAAGCCGAAGCTGACCGGATTAAGGCCGAAGCCGAAGCTCAGGGGCATCTTTAAGTCTTAACTTTGATTTACCTCGTTCCCAAGTTGAATTTGGGAACGTCTTTTGTTTCGCACGAAATTTTATTTCGTGCTGACTTTCGCCTCTGCACGACGGCAGTTCATCAGCGCGAAACAAAGTTTCGCGTGGAACAGGGGTGCGCTCCCAAATGAAGTTTGGGAGCGCGGAAAAATTCTCTGAATGAGTTAAGAAAACGTGGTCCGTTGGTCCTATCTTAACGGATTGTTAATTTTTAGAAATCTTCCCCTCTGGCTGGTAAAAAACCGAGACTTTTCGGGCAATTTTGGTTATACTTTCTTCATGCCGGATAATTCTTCGGAACCTAATCCATTCCTACAAAAGCCCTCCTTGGGACCAAGAATTGCCACCGGCTATGCCGATCCCTGCATTCTCTACCTGGAAGCCACGGAAGCGGGTGAAGTTCCCATCCTTTTCGCCTGCTGGGCCCGGTCTTCGAGAGAAATTCGCGAGGCCAGCGAAACCACGCGCCTGAAACTGGAAGACGTTGTCCTTGTGGTGGGCAGGCCGCTCAAGTCTCCCACCGGATGGTTCATGCAGGATGGTGAAACCTCGTGGAATTTCGCCGTGTACCGGATCAAGGAACTTCAAATCAGAAAAGATGCCTCAGGCTGGTATCTTAAAGGTCTTCCCGATTCCCGCTACTTTCAAAGCAAAAGCAAATCGGCTGGCTATGGGGCCTATGGTTACCAGGGTTCGCTTAAGTTTCTGGACCGAAGGGACGATCATCTGCTTTTTAAATTACGCTCGCACCGTTCCAGCAAATCCCGACCTTTTGTCCAAACGATTCTTGAACTCGCGCCGGTGGAATGGCCTTCCCTGGTCAATGCCCTGACTTTCCTGCAAAAGGTCCCCAAGCCTCAACCCCAACGTCAGCGCCGTTCGCTTCTGCGCCAAATTATTTCCACGGTTTTTCCGAGCAGGGAATTGGAGCGGGTCTGAAACCAGGGTCGTGGGTCAATTTCAGAATTGCAGCCATCCCGAGCTTGTCGAGGGACCATCTCCCGAAAGTATTCGCTTTTCAGAGAGGACATGAAGGTTCGGAATGGGCCTGGTGGCTGATCCCTCGATAAGCTCGGGGATGACGGATTGTTTTTGCGTTGATTTTTATCCCCCAGCCTGCGCCCCTGCGACATTGCCGCTGCCATCCTCGGCGCGGATAAAGAGCGTCTGGCCGGAAGCGATTTTGACAACGAAACGTTTGGGGCCTGAATCGAGAATGCCGTCGACCGGCGGAATTGATTTGTAATCGCGGCCATTGGTGGAAACTGTCACGCTGTTGAGGCCGCTGAGTTCATCGGTGACGGTAAATTCCACCGAATCGCCATTCCGGGAAATGATTTGGATCACCGGCGGCGTGTTGTCGATGAGAAGTTCGCGGCTGACCACATCGTCGGTGAGGCCCTCGCCGGGAGCGTTGTTCCCGGCGTCGCTGGCCACCACTTTCAGTTCGTAACGGCCATCGGCCCAGCCGGTGGTGTCCCAGCTCAGGACGTTTTCCTTGATGTCCTTGGCCAGCTCATGCCAGGCCGTCTCGCCCTCCTTGCGCCACGAGACGGTGTAGGTCAATTCGTCCCCGTTGGGATCGCTCGCTTTCCAGGTCACGGTGCGCAGGCCATGGCCGGTGGCCGATTGCCAGCGAGTTGGCGGCACTTCATTGGCATTGGGCTGATCGGAGGTGAAGAGCAACTGGTCCGCGGTACGAGGCACGGTGACCGGCAGGACTGATTCGACCGGAGTATAGCCAATACCGGCGGGAAGAATTTTGACCGTGTCGATATGGGGCGGGAGATTTTTCGGAAGATAACTTGCGTCGACCCGATCGACCGTCCCCCCGCCGATCTGTAATTGTATTTGCAGATAGCGAGCAGGCGCGCTTTGTGACCGGCCTCCCGAGGTTTCGAGCCATGGATACCAGGTCTTGTCGGGCACAAAGGTGTTGCCGCTGCGCGTGAGGACTTTCACCGAGCCGGGATCGGAAGCGTCCACTACAACGGAACCCCAGCGGGCAAAACCGGAAGAATCGATGACGCTGGTTTCATAAACACCCGGCTGGCTTTGGTTTTGGCCGAGGCGGAAAAGCCGTCCGGGATTGCTCGCGGCGAGGATGATCCCCGCGCCTCTCACGGCCATGGCGGTGACGCTGTCGGATTCAATTTTGCAGAGGCGGGTGGCGTCGCCGTGAGGCGTGACGCCATAGACGTAGCCTTGGTCGCCGGTGCCGGCGAGTGCGCAGGAATCGCGCTCGTCCCAGAGAAGCGAAAGGATCGTTTCCTTCGTGTCCCAAAGAGCCTGCGGATAGAACGTGGAATCGAGACGGTAAAGAGTGGAGGCTCCGGTGCCATGGGGAGCGGATGTTTCGCTTTCGTTGCTCTCGCCTCCGCCATGCTGGCCTTCCGTAACGAGAAGATCGCGCAACTGAACCAGCGAGCTATCGCCGCCGGAAGCCGGTTCGGATTGCTTTCCGGCGCCGGAGGAAAGCGCCCCGATTTTGGCGGTTCCGGTCGCGCTAAACCAAACCACGCCGCCGGGCGCGACAACAATTTGGTTGATCTCTTCGTGGCCGGTATCGGCAAGAACGACTGCGGCGTCTTTGCCGGTGATGCGATAGAGATAACCGGAAGAAGAACTGCCCGCCAGAAGCGCCCCGCTTTTGTCCAAAGCGAGCGCCCGGATATGGGTTTCGTTGCCGCCGTACCAGATTTCACCCCGGCCCTTGCCGGTAACGCGGTAAATTCTTCCGTGCGTGCCGGTGCCGGCGTAGAGCGTGGCGTCAGGCGCGGCCAGAAGCGCCCAGATGTATTTTTCCTTCGGATCGAACCAGACTTCCGTTTTGCCATCGGCGCCGAGACGGTAGATTTTTCCATCCGGCGAAGTGGCCGCGTAAATTTCACCTCCGGGTCCGCGGGCCAGCGCATAGATGTGGGATTCATCGAACTTGGCCAGCTCCTTTACCGTGCCATCGGCGCTGACGCGAAGAAGTTTTCCGTCCGGCGCCACGCCCGCCAGGATGGAACCATCGGGCAAAGCCAGAACCGACCAAACCTGCTGGGTGTTAAGACTGGCGAGACTGCCGATGGCGGGCGCGGCGGCGAGAACGCCATCCTCGCCAAGGCTGGTGCTGCGGCATTTGCCGGAGGCGAAATCGTCATAGCCGCTGAAAACGGCATGCTGGGTTTGGGTGGCCTGAACAAGGGTCGGAAACACCAAAAGCAGCGCAAGCACGAAATGGAGACGCATCCCGCCAAGATGCTCTATTGCGGAGCGCATGACAATCGCCCTGTGGTTTGCGCGTGTCCAATTGTTTAAATCGCGCAAGGCAAACCGTTGGCTTTGAAAAGATCTCTCATTTCGTCCAAGCCAATCGGCTTGTGCAAAATGGCCCGCACGCCCGAGTCGAGCGCGTCGGCATGCGATTGGGAGTCAACGTAGCCGGAAAGCATGAAGATCATTGGAGCCTTTTTGCTTTGGCTGTGAATCCGGCGGCTAAGCTCGACTCCGCTGATATCGGGCATTTTTAAATCGACGATCACCAGACTGAAATCGTGTTCCAGGAGCAACTTCAGGGCCTGCTCCCAATGGCTGGTTTTCATTGCATCCCAACCCATGACCTCAAGCAAAAGGGCCAGAGACTGGAGAATCTGTGGATTATCATCCACTAAAAGCGCGCTTGGGCGCCCGCGCGGTTTGGACATTTCTTTCCCTCAATTTTCCCTTAACTTTGAAGCAGGAGCTTTTCCCAGATTTTTTCGGTGGCGAAGACACGCTTGAGGAACTCATCCTCATCGTGCTGGACAGGTACCTGGTGCGGATCCTGAGGCAGGAAGATTTCGAAGAGAGCCCCGCCCGTTCCGCTGGTTTTGACCACGACTTCCCCGCCATGGTGATAGATGAGGAAAAATGCCGTCAACAAATTCAAGCCATACTCTTGCGGCAAATTACGCCGCACAAAGAAAGGATCAAAAATGGAATAAAGCGCGGCAGAAGGGATGGCCGGGCCGTTGTCGGAAATGGAAACCAGGACGCCCGCCGTGCCCCCGGAAGTGGTGTGGCTCGCCGCCGAGAGACAAACTTTTCCCTCCGGATTAACGTTGATCGCCTCGTCTTGCAGGATGAAATCGAGCGCCCGCCGCAACATCTGGGAATTGCCTTTGATGGGCAGCGTTTCATCCGCCTGCACCGAAACGGTGATCTTGCGATTGGCGAAGGCGGCGGCCTTGGTACCGGCCACCTCGCGTAACAGATCGCTGACGGAAATAACGTCCGCCATCGGCAAGGTAGGCGGCTCGGGGATTTCCTTGATGTCTTGCAGGACCGAGACAACCTTGCCGATCTGCTCCTGCACCGTGCGGTAAAAGTCATGCCAATAATCGGGGTTGCGCAGATGGTCTATATCCAGCATTTCACCCTTGAGCTTTGACGGCGCCAAATCGAGGAAGGTTTTAACCGCGGTCAACGAATTGCGGAGATGA
Organism: Methylacidiphilales bacterium; assembly: GCA_035508775.1. Lineage (GTDB taxonomy): Bacteria > Verrucomicrobiota > Verrucomicrobiia > Methylacidiphilales > UBA1321 > JABDGH01. The sequence continues at coordinate 14,632 of DATJMI010000173.1, read as the reverse complement.
TGGTTCAAGCCGGCGGCAAAGATGCCAAGGCTGATGAGGCGATCGGTCATCATGAGCCGCTGAAGGGCAAACATCTTTTCGTGCAGCAGAAGATCGCGCTCACGCTGCACCAGGAAAAACTCCATGCCCCGCTTGAGGGTCATTTCCAAGGTAGGCGGATCCCAAGGCTTGGTGATATATTTGTAGATGGCCCCTGTGTTGACCGCCTGGATCGCCGCATCGAGATCGGAGTAAGCGGTTGCCAAGATCCGAATGACCCGCGGTTGGCTGGACCGGACTTTTTGCAGCAGCTCCACCCCCGAGCTGTCCGGCATGCGTTGGTCTGTCATGACAATGGCGAAACGGGCCGGATGGGCCGAAAAGATACGCCAGCCCTCTTCGCCGCTGGTAGCAACATGTACGTCAAAGGTGTCAGAAAAATATTCCTTAAAATTCGTGGAGGTCTGCGTTTCGTCATCCACGTAGAGAAGCGAGAACTGACGGTAATCGTAAGTAGGATTCATAAGAGTTCAGGGTTTGGCTTGCGGAAATATCAACCGAAATCGGCAATATTCGTTTTTCTTGGATTCGACCATAATCCGGCCTTGGTGGTGCTCGATAATACGATGGCTTATATTCAGCCCTAAACCGACGCCGGAACCAACCTTTTTCGTCGTAAAAAATGCGTCGTAAATACGCGGCAGGTCTTCCTGGGCAATCCCGATGCCATTATCGAAGAAGATGACCTCGATTTCATCATCTTTGGCCGAGGCTTCGATCCGAATTTCTTTTGCCGCTCCGTTCTTTTCCTGGAGGCTATCAATGGAGTTCTGCAGCATATTGATAAAAAGGTGTACAAGTTGATTGCTATTTCCACGTATCATCATCGGCTGCGGGACAGAGACATGAAGCGCCATTTGCTGGCGGTCGAACTGCACGAACCGAACCGCGGAAGCAACCGCCTCGCCTAAGTCGACTATGGTAAAACTCTCCGTGTCGGGATGGGTGAAAGTACGCAAACTGGTGGTAATTTCGACGACGCGCTTGATTCCGTCCTGAATGTCAGCCAACGGCTTGGATAAGGAAGACAAGTCGGCCGGCGGAGTGGCGGAAAGCCGCTTCTTAAGGAGGTGAAAAGCGGTATTGGCGAAATTTAATGGATTGTTGATCTCGTGCATGAGACCAGCACTGAGTTGGCCAAGCGATGCCATTTTGGCCTGGTGGACCATTTGACTCTCCGTTTCTTTGATTTGTTCCAAAGCATGTTCCAATTGATCCGTTTTTTTGACCAATTGTTGCTGAAGATTTTGGACCGAAATGATGTTATTGGCCCGAACCATCAATTCGGCGGAGGAAAAGGGCTTGGTCAGAAAATCGGTGGCGCCGGCGCGTAACGTCTTGATCTTGAAGTCTTCGTCGGCACGAGCGGTCAAAATAATAATGGGGGTACAACCTGTACCCGGTATCTCCTTGAGACGTCTCATCACTTCGATTCCATCCATGTCAGGCATCATGAAATCGAGCAGGATCAGACTAAAAGTTTCGGTCTTCGCCGCGGTCAGGGCCTCGGTTCCATTGCGGGCTTCATGCACATGGTAAAGGTCGTGCAATTGCGAATGGAGAAAACGCCGCATGTCAGGCTCGTCATCGACGATCAGCACATGCGGCATATCGCCGTTGGCAGACGTGTCGGACGCGGACGAATTGGAGCTGCCCATGACATGGGCCGGAAAGAGTTCGGCCCGCCGGTAGAGCCGGCTCAGCCAGGCGGCATTTTCTTCGTTTGTCGGCGTTTGCTGCGGTTTTTCTTTCGCTTCGCCGGCAGCAGAGGTGGAAACATCAAGTTTGATCCGCATCGTCGTTCCCCGGCCCAGCTCGCTCTCGGCGGATGCCTCTCCACCATGAATCTTCGCCAGTTCCTTGACCAGCGCCAATCCGATGCCGGCGCCCTGGTAGCGGCGAGCGCTCGACCTTTCAACCTGCCAGAACCGGTCGAAGATTTTGGCTAGGTCGGATGACGCGATTCCCACTCCCGTATCGCTGACCGTTATTTCCAGCATCTCTCCGATCACCTCGGCCACTAGACTGACCCGCCCCTTGGGCGGTGTGAACTTGAAGGCATTGAAGAGAAGATTATAGACGATCTTCTCGGCCTTATCGCGGTCTACCCAAGCGGTCTTGTCTTCGGCAATCGCTATCCTCGTGGTAAATTCCAAGTGACATTGCTGGGCCATCGGACTAACCGACTGGGCCAAACCTTCAATCAGGGCCCTGAGCCCCATTTTTTCCTTGCGCAACACCAACGTGCCGGAATCGAGCTGTACCAAATTGAGCAAATCGTTGATCAAGCGCAGCAGGCGCATGGCGTTGCCGTACATGATATCCAGCAATTCCGTCCGTTGCCCGGCCGAGATCTTGGCGAAATCGGCCCGCATCCTTTCGAGCGGTCCGACGAGAAGCGTCAGCGGCGTCCGCAGTTCATGGCTGATGTTGGCGAAGAACTCGGACTTGGCTTTGTCCAACTCAACCAGCTTAAGATTGGATGCCTCCAGTTGCTTCCGGTTCTGATCAACTTCCGCCCGCAGCGCAAATTCACGAAAACGGAGGCGGTTGACGTAGTAGCTGCCGGTGACGGCGATAATTCCAGTCAGGACGATAAAGTAGAGATTGTTGAAAAGAACGGAGACGGAAACCGGGCCATCGCTAAAACAGGCCACGCAATACATCAACAAGGTCAAGGCCACCGCGATGCACGTTTCCAAAACATCGACCTGCGCCACCCACGAAATAGCGACCAGAACAAGGTTCAGGCCGGCGTAGTAAGAGGAGGTCACCCCTTGTTCAAAATAAATCATCATCGAAATGAAGAGCGAGGGAAGAACAAACCAGAGCATGCCCAGCACCCGGAAATGCCGGCGTCCCAGCGGTGTGCTCAACAATACCCAGAGAAGAAAGGCCAGCAGGGAACAGATGATTCTCAGAAGAAGGAACAGTCCCAGCTTGTTGGGGTAAACAAAATAATCGAGAGAAACCCCGGCGGGCATAAGCACCACCACAAGCATGCAACCAGCCTTGGAATTGGAGATGCGAACATCCCGGTTATACTCAAAAAAGGACTGCCTGAGATCCTCGGTTGATGGCATAGCTTAGGTGTCGTCGTCGGGTTTTCTCACTTCCAGAAAGATATTGACGCGGGTGTTGTCGCATAAAACCTGGCAATCCTCGCGGGCCGCTTTTTGCGGCGCGCAGGCCAAGAGTTGCTCAGCATCGCGGTAAATTAAATGCCAATCCATCAAGTATTCCATCATTTGCCGGGCCGGATTCGATGCTTCCACGTTGGTGGCGATCAACAAACCGCCCGGGGCCAATATCTCGTAGAAAATATCCATCAACCGGCGGCAAATCCGGTCGGAGAGGTAGTCAAAAAGACCGGCACAATAAACAATGTTGTAGAGCGTGTCCTTGCCCGTTTCCGGACCGCGCGGACCTTCCTTGAGAATTTGATGCACCGAGCGCTGGATTAAGACTATCGGCGTCTGCCGCTGGTGTTTCATTTTGATGTCGGCCAGTATTTTTCCCGTATAAGCCAGGGTCTCGTCGTTAAAATCGAGAAGATGGAACGTGGCCCGTTCACAAAGATCGTCGAAAGTGAGAAAGTCCTGCACTTCTTTGGCCGGTCCGCAGCCGAGATTAAAAATACGGGTGGAAAGCCCCCTTTTGGCGCGCAAGCGGGTTTCTTCCCGCAAAGCTTCGGTCAGATATTTAATCCGGTTACGATGGCCTTCGGCCGGCGCGACCCCCACAAAATGACTGTTGAGCACTTTGGCGAAGAGAGTGGCTCCCTCGACAGGATCGCGTAAGATCATGTTCACCATTTCATAGTCTCCCGCATAGCCGAGAGGCTTCTGGAAGGTTCGGTGCATGAAAGGAGCGCAAAGAATCAGCGGGTGGAGCTGGCGCCGGGCATAAGCGCGGTGAACCGCCCGCACTTCCTCCCGGATTGAAATGGCAATGCTCTCGAATTTTTCGAAAAGATTTCCAATAACCGGGAAAACGAGGCTGTTGACCCTTTCAATGAAAGTAAGCTCCATATGCCCCCGTTCACTCGGCGACACCGAGCGCAGGGAAAGTTCCAACTGTTCCAGCCAGCGCCTGATATCGCGCAAAAGCGCCTGCATATCCGAAACGATGATCTTCATCTCGGGCGATACCTGCTCGACCTTGGCCCAGTCATTGAGCAGGCGCTCAAAATCGATTGCCAGGCGATCCACCTGCACCATCGGGGAAAGAATATCGATATCGAGCCAGTTCTCTTCGTCCAGCGATGCTTCGCAAACCAAAAGCAAGCCGGTGTTAACGATGCTGCTAATGATGGCTCGCCCGGAGTAAATGGTCTTTCCATCAATGACAATTTTAAACGAAGTCAAAACTTCGGATAATTGCAGGATGCTGTAGGGGTTGTAGACTTCAAAACTGACGAAGTAACGCGTCATGCGCAAAAGCGTCGCCCTAATGCCGGCCCCCTGACTGTTTTCGCAAACGATCAGGCTCTCATTGGACTCTTCGGTCATGGACATCTTCAAACCAAAGGTAAAGTAATGATAAAATCAGTGCCCCGGATGCGGCCCGGCGCGCGAACCACAATTCTGCCTTCGATTGCTTCGATGATTTTCTTGGAAATGAAAAGCCCCAGCCCATGCCCCTTGGCTTTGGTGGTGTACCGGGGCGTGAAAAGTTTCGCCATTTGTTCGGGGCCAATGCCCGGCCCGTTATCCGACACAACCATTTGCATCTCCTTGTCGGCCACGGTAACGGTCAAGCAAATGCACCCCTTGTCCGGGGATACGGCCTCGTAGGCGTTTTTGAGCAGATTGATGAGGACACGGGCCAAGGCGAAATGATTGCCGGGGATGTAACGGGCTTCGCGGTGAAACTCGATTTGAAAAACGACTCCGGACGAAGCCATCATGTCCATAACCTGATCGACGGCGAGATCGATCGCCTGTTGAACGTCGCATTTGTCCTTAAGCAAAACATGCAGGTCGGAGAAAGCGCGCCACTGCTCGACGAGCGCGCGTAAATACCGGACGTTATCGCCCATCATCGACACGACCGGCAATAGTTCATCGGAGGTAATTTCGTCGCTTTCATTTATTTTCTGGCTCAAGAGATCGGAACCGGCCATGAGGCAAGATAAAGGTCCGCCCACGTCATGCAAGAAAGCGGCCGAAGCATTTTGCAACTCGCGAATTCCCATGATGCTTTCGATCATCGACTTTTCCTTCATGGCGGGGTCGGAAGACTCCGGTTGCCGCAACGCCTGGGCCAGCGCCAATTTGGCGATGCGCTTTTTGAGATCGCTCGCCACGAAAGGTTTATTGACGTAATCGACCGCCCCCAAACGGAGCGACTCTTCGGCGGCAAAACGGGTCGAGTATCCGGTCAGAATGACTACGGCAACGGCGGGATCAATTTTGCGAATTTCGCGCAGTGCTTCAATTCCACTCCGGTCGGGCAATTTGAGATCCAAAATCACCACCGGAGGATGAATTTTGGCAAAAAGCCGCAGCCCCTCTTCCACAGTGGCCGCTTCGCACGTTTCGTAGTCTTCTTGAAAAAGCAGGCGCAGGGATTGGATGATGCTGGGATCATCATCAATCACCAGAAGCCTCTGTTTATCCTTCATGATTGATAGCAATTCAACATTTTCGGATAACATATTTTTATTCTTTCTCCCTTATTGCCACTTAAGCTTGAAAATGTACCTCACTTTACGCCGAGGCAAACCAATATTCTTAAAGCTAAGAAGCAAAATGGGTTTTGTCCAATGCGGCAAAAACTGCAATTGCGCTTCACGGTTAGCGGGCACTTAACCCGCCATCCAGCGGGAGGGCAATCCCTGTAACGTAAGATGCCTGCGCGGAAGAGAGCCAAACAACGGCATCGGCGATTTCCTCGGGATTGGCCACCCGTCCGATTGGTTCCAGCGAAACCAGCAAATCCTCCGAAATAATGCCGGGATTGTCTTTGATCATCCGGTGCATCAACGGAGTGCGGACGGCGCCGGGACAAACCGCGTTGATTCGGACTCCAGTCTGCGCGTATTCCAGTGCGGCTGTTTTGGTTAACCCCACCACGCCATGCTTGCTGGCCACGTAAGCCGGATATCCGGGCAAACCAACCAATCCCAAGACTGATGACATGTTGACGATCGAGCCGCTCTTCTGCTTGAGCATCTGGGGAATCTCGTACTTCATGCAAAGCCAGATCCCCTTTAAGTTAATGGCGAGAACCCGGTCCCAATTTTCCTCGGTACAATCGGCGGTGGGAGAAAGCGTTCCCTCTACGCCGGCATTATTAACCGCGCAGTCAATTCGGCCATACTTGCGCACCACATCGTCAATGAGATTTTTCACCTGATCCGGTTTGGAGACATCGAGACGGATCGACAGCCCCTCGCCCTCCATTTCAGAAACGGTTTGATCCAAACCTTCCTGATTAATATCGGCGACAATCGTCACGATTGCGCCGGCACGGCTGAAAGCCAAGGCACACGCCTTGCCGATCCCCGAACTGCCGCCGGTTACCAAGATAACTTTATCTTTCATTTTTTATTCTCCTGGATTGGGTTTGCTGCGCAAAAAGGAAGAGAGGTGGAATTTTTGGAATGACAGGCGAAACTTAAAATTGAACGATGGTACGCAGGCCAATGATGAGAATTTCGGCACGCTGCGTGTCACCCTGCGGATTAATGATGTCCTGCAAGTTCGGCTGAATTCCGAACCAGGGCGTGGCGTTGTACTGGTAGCCGAGTTCCATATCGATTTCACCTCCAAGTCCATGGCCGTAGACCGTCCGGTAAGCCGAGCTGTAAGCCGTTCCCACATCGGAATAGATGATGCCAAAATTGGCTTTGTCCGCATCGCGCCCCGGAATGAGCCCGGTGTAGCGGCAGCCGGCTGTAATTTCATATTGGAGCGGATTTCGATCACCAGGCGCGCCGATAAATTCGGAAACAAGATCAAGGCCCTTGGCCGTCTGCGGTTTGCCATCGGCACCGGTGGGATGATAAACGGTTTTTTCCCAAACAGCATAAGCATTGTAATCACCCCAGTAGTGTTTTCCCGTATAAGGATTGGTGTAGCTCAACTCATTGGCATTAAGCCCAGCTTTATAAAGGCCAGGATAAGCGGTATTGGGTTCGTTATAGCCAACTTCAAAGGCGGCGGTCATGCCGTGGTTAAAATCGTCGTAGTAATAGATGCCGTTGGAATCGAGGCTGTAAGGGTTGTCGTAGGCGGTAAACGCACCGGTCTTGACATAAAGACCCTTGGTAAGATCTGACAGGTCGCCCCAGAGGATGATTCCCGGTTTTCCAGCAGGACTGAACGGCTGGCGGATATTGTAAAGAGCATCCGGCGCATAGGCTATTTCGTCATTAACGAAAATATCGTAAAAATCGGTCGCTCCAAATTCACTTGACGCCGCCACCTGGCCCAATTTGACCTTGAACATGCTGTCGGCAAAACCCTGCTGATACCAGAGTTGGTCGATGCGTTCACTCCCTTTGCCGCCAACGCTGCTCGTAAAAGTATTAACGTGGTAAGGAGTGCCAAATGCGCCGCCTCCAAGAGGGTACTGGACTGTGTTATTTTCCCCATATTGCCAGATTCCGGTAAAGAAGAACTCGCCGTCGAAATTGGCAAGTTTCTCAAAATTGATGTCCGTTATACCGCGAAAACGTCCGTTATACGTTACGTGATGCGTCTGGCTACCGGTTACATCACTCTGCAAATCCCCAATATTGTTGAGAAAAAAAACAATGCCTTCATTCGCGAGCTTGGTTCTTTCCCCGCCCCAATCGCCCAGCATGTAAGGCTGTGACCAATAGGAACTTTCCGGCTCCTGGAAGATTTCGGGGGTACCGGTGGCACTCGTGCCTTCCTTGCGATTAGTGGTCGTATCGGCAAGAGAAAAATCAGCAATTACCAGTAAACACAGCACCGTTCTAATCAATACATTTGTCATTTTCGCTAAATAAGTGGAAGTAGTTAATATCATTTATTTAGCATCCTAATTATTTTTATTCAACCATAAAAATCTAAGGGAAAAAATGGATTTCAACACTATTCAGATTAGTTCATCCCCATAATTATACACCACACATTAGTAGTTGGTGCAGTCCCAAAAAAGTATTAGGCCCCGAAAACCTGCGACAGCTTACCTCCCGTTAGCCTCGACTTCTAGGGCCAATTTTCTAAAGCTTCCAGACTTTTCTTAGGATGCCACCGGACCGACTGTCTGTCCGGTATGGTAAACGGGCTCAAAGCAAATATTTTCGACTGGCTCTCCAGTTAATGCGGCACGATGCAAAGTTTCAGCCGCCGCATGACCGGCGCCAACAAAATCGAACTGCACCGTATCCAACACGGGTTCCAGAAAACGGAGGTAAGGTGAATAATGGAAGCTCGCCACGCTAAGAGTGGCAGGAATCTTAAGAGCCATGTCCTGCCGGGCGCGTGAGCAAAGAAGCGAGGCCAAGCCATCGTCAAAAGCGATGACTGCCGTAGGAAGCGGGCGCAAGCTCAACAATAGCCGTACAGCCCCTTCCGCGCCGCCTTCGCATAAGCTGGCGGAAAATTCCGGAATTGAAGAAGTTTTGATCTTGGCTTCATTCAACGCCTGACTCAACCCCTCACGCTTGGCGGCATCAAAATTGGGCTCATAGCCCGTCAAGAGCGCAATTTGTTTATGCCCGTGCCATAAAAGGCGTTCCATGGTTTTGCGGGCAGCCTCCGCCTGGCCAAGCCGTATCTGTGGTTCGGAAAAAGAAGGAGCTTCCCCAACCAAAATGTAGGGCCGTTTCCGGTTTTTAAGGTCATCCAATTCGCGTTGCGTTACTCCCGATGGAAAAACAATGATTCCGGCCAGACTGCTCGCCATTTCTGCCGACCATTCCGCCGGGGGCGTGTTGACAAGAAGCATGGAGATGCGAAGCGGAGAAAGAACATTTTGGACTCCACGAATCATTTCCGAAATCGGCCAATGTTCGAATTTGGGCGGATATTTGAGGAAAATCGCCATCGTTTTGGTGGAGCGTGAACTCCGGCCATGAGCGAAAGTGCCTTTGCCGTGTTTGCGGTAGATCAAGCCGCGATTTTCCAGATCGGCCAGCGCGAGCCGAACCGTCACCCGGCTGAGGTTATATCGCGCGCAGAGCTGATGCTCGCTCTCCAACTGAAAGGCTTCAGGCTCGGCTCTGCTGAGGATCTCCTCGGTCAGAGCTGCTACCAATCGGCGGCGGGCAGTTGGCATTTGGCTTGTTGGCATCTGTGCATGTTCAGTTGCGAATTTGCAAAGACAAGTCAAAAATGCACTCTAAAACACCACGGCTCCGGCGATTGCATGGACATGGCTTGCAAGGCATAGCCCTTGCTTTCGAGCTTGTGGTCCGGCTTTTACCTCCACACAAATAAGGTCCTCATTCCATTCCGAATAAAGCCGAAAAAACGAACTACCATGCGCCGCACCAAAATAATCGCCACTCTCGGCCCGGTTACTTCAACCCCTGCCGCGCTGGAAAGCCTAATATCACTGGGTGTTAATATCTTTCGGTTTAACATGTCGCACGCACCCCCCGACTGGGTTCGCAGCGTTGCCAAGTCGATTCGTGAAATTTCGAGCCGGCTCGGTCTCGAGGTTGGACTTCTGCTCGATACTCAGGGCCCGGCGATCCGAACCGGCGCCGTAGCCAAAACCTATGACCTGCAGATTGATGACTGGGTCAGCTTCACGGTCAAAGGCCAGCCCGGCACCGTCCAAATTTCTGTCGGCGTCAACTACCCTCATCTTGTTGAAGACATCGAAGTCGGACGCATCGTCATCGTCGACAATGGCAACCTGCGGATGCAGGCCATCGAGAAGCGCCCCAATGAACTTGTCTGCAAGGTCCTCACACCCGGCCCCTTGGGCAGCCGCCGTCACATCAATCTCCCCGGCGTTGACGTGAAACTGCCCGCGCTGACGGAAAAGGATTATGCCGACCTCGAACTTGCCTTCGAGTGCGACATGGACTTTATCGCCATGTCCTTCGTGCGCCGCGCCGCCGACATCGAACTTTTGCGCGCGAAAATCAAGGAGAAGGGAAGCTCCATCCGGATCATTGCGAAAATCGAAGACCAGATGGCCGTGCGCAATCTCGAGGAAATCATTGCCGCTTGCGATGGCCTGATGGTCGCCCGCGGCGATCTGGGCATCGAAGTTCCCTACGAAGAACTCCCCATCATCCAGCGCCGCGCCGTCAACCTTTGTCTCACGGCGGTCAAGCCGGTCATCGTCGCCACCCATCTGCTCGAAAGCATGATCACCAATCCTTCGCCCACGCGCGCGGAAATCACCGACATCGCCAACGCCGTCTTCGAACATGCCGATGCCATCATGCTCTCCGGCGAGACGACCACCGGCAAATATCCCTTCGAATGCGTCGAGATCATGGATCGTATCGCCGCGCGCATCGAGACGGGAAAAACGGTGTCCACTTACCTCAATCCCATCGTACCCCACACCGCCCGCGAACGGATCAACGCCGCCACGGTTTATCTGGCCAATGAAAGCAAATGCGCCGGCATTTGCGTCTACACCCACACCGGCACCAAGGCGCGCTTCATCGCCGGCCTGCGTCCGCAATTGGCCCCGGTTTACGCCTTCACGCCCAGTATGGCGGTTTGCCGCAGTCTCTCGCTCCATTTCGGGGTGCGGGCGCATTTGATTGTGCCCAGTGACGACCCGAATGAGACGCTGATGATGATGATCTCGACTCTGCGGGAAAAAGGTTATGCCGGGCCGGGCGATTCGATTGTCGTTGTCTCCGATCTTGTCGCGGGCAAGGAAACACTCCACGCGATTCATGTTCACGAGATAAAGAAGTAGGTAGCCGGTCCCGGCTCCGGCGAAGCAACTGGCAGGTGGTCGTGTACAGCAGATTTTCTTTGTGGCGAAGCTTTTCCGCCGTCCGCAGGACCGCTTTCGGCGTGACCTGCGCCCGCTTTCCAGACAGCCTCGGCATCTACTATTCTCATACTAATGAGTTCCACCATCTTCACGGGAAAATCGGCCCTCATTACCGGCGCTTCCGCCGGTCTCGGCGAGGAATTTGCCCGGCAACTCGCGCAATGGGGCGCGTCCCATCTCATTCTCACGGCCCGGCGCAATGACCGCCTGCTCAAGCTAAAAGCCGCCCTTTCCGGCGAACATCCCGGCTTGCGGGTCGATCTCCTTACGGCCGATCTCGCGGCGCCGGGCGGAGTCGCCGGGCTTATCTCCGATCTCGAACGGCAAAACCTCGCTCCCGATATGGTTATCAACAACGCCGGCTTCGGCGATCTCGGTATCTTTGAATCGAGCGATCCGGCGAAAATCGAAGCGATGCTTGCGCTCAACGTCACCGCCCTTACTCTCCTTACCCGGTGGGCGGTGAACCCGATGCTCGCCAAAAAATCGGGCTGGATTTGCAATGTCGGCTCGACCGCCGGCCTTCTCCCCCTCCCTTCCTTCGCCGTCTATGGCGCGACAAAAGCCTACGTGAACAGTTTTTCCGAGGCCCTGCGCGCCGAGCTTCACGGTTCCGGGGTTTTCGTCACGGCGCTTCTACCCGGGCCGGTCGAAACCGAATTTGGCCAGGTCGCCTCGCGCGCCAACAGCCACCGCCGCTTTGCCCCGCCCCCCTTTCTTTGCGTCGATAAAGCCGACGTTGTGCGCGAAACCCTGTACGCCATGGCTCGCGGCCAAGGCCGCCTCATTCCGGGTTTTCCTGTCCGTTTTCCGATGCTTTTTGTGGAAAGCACCCCACGCTGGCTTTTGCGCTTCATCTTCAATCTCTCCAGCGGCGGTTTTCGCCGCGAACGGCAAAGCGCAAACCAACCATGAAGACCATGCCCCGCCTCGCCGTCCTTGGCTCCGGCAAAGGGAGCAATTTTGTTGCGCTGCAAGAGGCCATTCTCGCCGGGAAACTCCACGCCGTTATCGCTTTGGTGATTAGCGACGTACCGGATGCGGGCATCCTGGCCCATGCGCAAAAATTTGGACTTCCCACCGCCACACTTCCGCCGTCGCCCTTCCGCACCAAGCTCAGTCCCGAAGGCGAAGCCGCCCTGGTCGATCTGCTGCGCCGTAACGCCATCGACTGGGTCGTCCTCGCCGGCTACATGCGTGTCGTCAAGGACCCGCTCCTCGGCGCGTTCCCGAAGCGCATCATCAATATTCACCCTTCGCTTCTGCCCGCGTTCAAGGGCCTGCGCGCCTGGGAACAGGCGCTGGCGGCCGGTGTGACCGAGACCGGCTGCACGGTCCATTTCGTCAATCGCGAAGTCGATGCCGGTGAAATCATCGCGCAGCAACGCGTGCCGATTCTGCCCGGCGACACGCCCGAATCGCTTCATGCCCGCATCCAGGCCGCCGAGCATGAGCTTTATCCCGCCGCACTGGCGAAGGTTTTGGCACAAGAGGGGTAAAGTTTCGGATGCAATTCTACAATTTTAGGGAAGAATGCAGACATGGGCCATCGCGATGAAATCCAAGCCGACCTGATCAAACTGGTCACCGACGAGCGCTTATTGCGCCTAAGCTATCTTCCTCTGGGGCTTGCTCTGGAGAAGAAGTCGACCCCAGGCAAGCGGTGCTCCGTCAGAAAGAAAGCCTTTTTGGGGTATTTGAAGCGGCCTTGGCAAAAGCCGATCTGACGTCCGCTTAGACATCCTCAACCCCAAGCGCTTCTCTCCGTCGCCGGATTAAAACTCCGCCTGGGTGCGGATCACCTTGTTGACGAGACCATACTGCTTGGCCTCTTCGGCGCTCATCCAAAAATTGCGGTCGGTGTCAACCTCGATTTTTTCAACCGCCTGGCCAGTTTGCTCGGAAAAGATTTTGTTGAGCCGCGCGCGCATTTTGAGGATTTCCTGCGCCTCGATGCTGATATCGGTCGCCTGGCCGCCGACGCCGCCGCTGGGCTGGTGGAGCATGAAACGGGTATTGGGGAGGCAATAGCGGTTCTCCATTGGCACGGCGACATAAATGAGCGCTCCGGCGCTGGCCACCCAGCCGGTGCCGAGGATTTTCACCTTCGGCTTCACAAAGCGGAGCATGTCATGGATGGTATCGCCCGCCTCGACATGGCCGCCCTGCGAATTGATGACGACCTTGATGTCGTTATCGTTGAGCGACGAAAGGAGAATCAGCTTTTCGGACACGTCCCGGGCGAGCCTCTGGTTAATCTCGCCGAAAATGAGGATGGTGCGGGTCTCGAGCAATTTTTCCTCGAGTTTGGATTTCGGTTCCTTCTTTTCCTTTTCCTCTTTTTCGGGGGAGTCTTCGCGAAAACGGGACAGCAACGATGTAAATTCCATAGAGGGAAGCATACCGCAACCGGGACGGCTGGCAATGGGAACCCTCGGCGTGGCCGAGGCGCGCCCCTGGCTCATTTTGAGATAGGTTCTAGTTTTTCCAGGGCGGCATGAGCCAAGTCATCGTGAGGATTGATGGCCGCCGCCATTTCGAATTGTTGGACCGCTTCCGGAAGACGTTTTTCCTGGATGAAAGCCAGGCCCAGATTGTCGTGCACCTGGGCCACATCGGGATTAAGGGCCAGAGCTTTTTGATATTCGGCGATTCCCTGCTCCAACCGCCCCGCTTGAACCAGGGCATTGCCCAAATCGTTATGCGGTTGCGCGTAATCGGCAAGGGCGATGGCTTGCTGGAAGCACTTCGTGGCCTCGTCCGCATGTCCCATCTGCAGCAAAACGGCTCCCAGATTGTCGTAGGCATCGGCGTAGGTGGGGTCGAGGCGGATCGTTTCTTCGAATTGAGCCTGGGCCTGCGGTAACTGATTGGTGTCCATGAAGGCAGTTCCGAGATTGAAGTGGGCATCGGCGTAACCGGGATCTAGCCGTAACGTTTCTTCGAATTGCTTGATGGCTTCGGCATCGCTTCCCCTTTTCAGCAAGGCGCGACCCAAGTTATTGCGGGCTAATTTCGTGTCCGGATTGAGCCGAATGGCATAGGCATTGAGAGTTTCCTGGCTGGCATAGATGCCGGCGTAAGTATGCGTTTCCAGCGCGAGAAGAGACAGCACGATGGCCACGGCGCCGGCACCCCAGAGGCGAAAGGCCTGGGGCAATTGCCTGGCGACGCCATCCAAACCGGCCACGATCAAACCGATGAGGCCGATCATGGGAATATAGAGAAAATGATCCATCACCCACGTAAACATCATGTAGGAAATCTCATGGAACCCCAGAAAGGGCGCCAGAAAGAGAAAGAAATAACCGAGTCCGAGCAGGACGTGCCGGCCCCAACTCTCACGTTTTTTCCAGCAACAATAAATCACTCCCCCCAGCACCGGCCAGGGGAGGAATTGCCACGGCGCGGGTGGATCGACTTTCCATTGAAGGTACATGGGCGAAGGCGCCCACGGCCAAAAGAATTTGGAAAAATAAAAGGAAGCGGACAAGCCTCCCAGGGCGATCCGGGACCAGAGGCCGCCGATCGGCACCTCCTGAGGAGGATGCGGATAACGCGCGGCAAACCATTCGCCAGCCAACTGAGTCGCCATACCCAGCGTCAGTGAAATGATAAAAAAAGGGAGGCTCGCCTTGAGATC
>DATJMI010000172.1:0-84828 GCA_035508775.1 Methylacidiphilales bacterium | reverse complement strand
CCATTCTTTGGTTTTCAGGTCGGGCATCGGCGTTCCGGGCCATGAGTTGTGCTTCCTTTCCCACTCGAGATCCCATGGCCAGACATTCGCGATGACCACTCTTCTGCCGCCCATGACAAAATGAGAAGCCGCCGCGATCTCCGGTCCCTTGAACGCCGGTTTGCCCCGAAGCGACTGTTCCCAAAGGCTCGGCTCCAACTTCAAACCGGTCCAGACCCGGTTATCGAAGCAATCGAGCTGCGCAAGCTGAACGCCCAGGCAGGCCATGACAAAGCAGGCCCATAGCCAGGGCCCCGCCTGCATCGCGCTGAGCAAAATGAGAAAAGCAACCAGTGGGATCATCACCGCGGGCTTCATTGGATAGAGAAAAAAAAGACCGAAAAAAACGAGCGTCAGCCACACCCCCATGTAACCAACGATAGGCCGTCCAAAAGGTGGAATAAGTCGGAAATGACCCCGGGCCTGGATAAAAAGATACGCGGCGAACACCATCGGAATCAGTCCCAGCGCGTGAAAAATAATCTTATAGAGGCCAACGCCCAAGCGAACCGCCAGACTCAACGGAATGGGATATGGCCGGTTCATTCCGAAACGAAACACTAACGGTCCCCACAGCAAAACCAGCAGCACGGCGGCAAATAAAATCAGTCCCAGTTTTTGCCTCCAATTCCGGTCCGAAGCCAGAAGCGTCCCAAAAACCATTCCCAAAGCAACCACGCCAAATTCGATACGGCAGCCCGACGCGCCCACGGCGCAAGCTAGGGCCAGTCCCCACCCAGCCATGATCCGCGGGATTGTGCCGGTAGACAATTTCGCGACGATCCACAGCGCGGCAAAAAGAAAAGCCGATCCCCAGAGAAATTCCTCCCCGTCGGAGGATTCAATCAAAAAAAAAGGCGAAAACATCAGGCACGCGGTCGCCAGAAACCTACGCGCGGGAGAAAGCGGGATCTGTCCCAGAAGAAGCCAGAAAAAAACGGCGCAACCGAGTCCCCCGGCCAGTTGATAGAAGCCGTAGGTTTCACTCGAAAAAGCCGGCCCCCTTTCCACCATCCAAGCAAAAGCAGGCAACATCCAATCCTCGTTCAGTGGATGCCCGGGCGGACGCGACATGGCGAACGCGCCGGTTTGCAGGCGGATATTCGCCGCTTCGATTATTCCATAGCTGTCGATGGAGGAGAGCCCCGCCTTGATGCCGGTCCAGCCTAAGGCCACATATCCCGCCAGCAGCGCCACCGCCGATGCCTGGACAAATTTGGGCGTCATGTCATGTGCCAAAATCGAGTCTGGGCAAAACGGAGCGCTGCTCCAAAATCAATTACGGATTTGCCGGAACCGTGTTGGTTTGTCCCTGCGATCCCGCCGGTTCTGGCTGATTCTGCCCTGAAGTCCCCTGCGACTGGCTTGGATTCCCTGTACCTCCGTCGGCATTCACCTCCGCCAGGTGAAAAACCACCCCGCTATTGGCGAGAAGTTTTTCGGTATAATCCTTCACCTTCTGGGTATCCGTCTGCCGCCGCAAGGCATCGGCGATGGTGGAATGGACTTCGGCTTCCGTCAGTTGGTTGGCTGGATGCTCGTCGGTTACTTTCAGGAATTCATAACCCATCGGCGTTGGAAAAACCGGGCTCACCTCGTTTAATTTGGTTTTGAAAGCAACGTCATCGAAGCCCTCCTCGTGTATTCCCTTGCGAAACCATCCGTCATCGCCACCTTTGGGCGCCTCGGAGCGATCCTCCGTCACCTGGGCCGCCACCTTGGAAAAATCCTCTCCCTTCATCACACGGGCGCGGGCCGCGTCAATGATTTTTTTCTTCGCGGCCTTGGCCTCCGCCGTTGCTCCCGGATCCACCATGACCACAATCCGGCTGGCGCGAATCTGTGGCGGCGTCACGAACAGGTCCTTGTGCTGGAGGTAAAAATCATTGATCTGCTGGTCGGTTGGTTCGTCATTGGTCAAGGCCTCCGCTTTCAACACATCCCGCATTAAAACCTGATCGCGGATATTTTTCTTCAAAATATCCATGGTGATGCCAGCCTCCTTCAATTTCGAATCGAGATCGGCGCCGGGTGGAAGCCGGTCCTTCAACGCCTGTATTTGCTGGTCTGTTACCTGATCCACATCCGGGAATTGCAGGACCTCCGCGCGGGCCAGGATCAGTTTGGTGTTCACCATGTTTTTGAGCAGCACGGATTGCAACGCCAACATCCGGGCCGGACCAACCTGAGCGGCGGTCACATTTTTCAACCGGAGAAAGTTATCCATCTCTTTGTCGAGATCGGCGCGGGTAATTTGCCAGTCGCCCGGTTTCTCGGCCACGATAAACTTCGGGTCCTTCGGATCCGTGACGGCTTGGTGACAGCCCGCCAGCATCAGTACCCCACCGGCCAGAAACGACGCGAAAAGACCGGAAAAGAAGCGGGAAAGAAAAGGCGAAAAACGGAGTATGGGGGAATGGACCATGTGCACAGGTGTAGCGGCCACGGCAGCGAGTGTAAATCGTTTCCGCAACCATTTTGCCCAATCGATCGCTCACTCCCGCAGCTTGCTCTTCGGACCGGGCTATGGCATTGTGTCCATTCACCCATGCCTCGAACCCGAGCCAAGCTCATGCCTGAAAACGGCACGGCCCTGCGCACACCGCCCACCAAACGCTCCCCCGTTCTCACCCGGGAAACCCAGGCGATTTTTGCCCGCTTCGAAAAAGAGATTGGGCTGCCTCTGCTCGCTTACTGGACTTCTTCCGGCGGTTCGATTTGCCAGAACGACGTCATGGCCATGGCGCAACTGCTCGAGACCCGCAAGCACGGCACGGTGGTCGGTCTCTTCCTCAAATCGGATGGAGGCAATCCCGAAGCCGCCCTGCGTCTGGTCCATCTTTTGCGCAATCGCTTCAAGCGCGTCATTCTTTACGCGCCCTTTGAGTGCGCTTCCGCCGCCACCATGGTTGCCCTCGGCGCGAATGAAGTCCACATGGGGCCGACTTCGTACCTGACCGCCGTCGATACCAGCCTCAAACATCAGCTCTCGCCGGTCGACAACCGCAATGAAGCTGTCTCCGTCAGCCAGGATGAGGTCTCCCGCATCCTGCGGCTCTGGAAAGAGCAGCGCAGCAAAGGCAATCCCTACCCCGAGGTCTACCGCTACCTTCATCCTCTCGTTATCGGCGCGCTTGATCGCTCCAGTTCGCTCTCCATTCGCATTTGTCAGGAACTGCTCGGTTATCATATGCGGGACCGCAGGCGCGCGGCGCGCGTCAGCAGGCAGTTGAATTCCACCTATCCCTCCCATTCTTACCCCATCACGGCGCATGAGGCGCGGCATCTTGGACTCGATATCCGCGACCTCGGCGCGCAAGAAGCCGCCCTGTTGCGTGAACTCAACGGTCTTTATTCCCGGATGGCGCATCCGATCCTGACCGATTACGACCAGGAAAATCATCATAACCACGAAATCTGTAACATCCTGGAAATCAATGGCCGTCAAATCTATTACCAGGTCGACAAAGATTGGCACTACCGCAAGGAAGAGCGGCGTTGGATCGCCACCAATGACAAGTCGGGCTGGAAACGGGTACTTTTCAAGAACAAGCGATGGTCGCCGGAGACATTTTATATCCGGTAGGGTGTGAAGGTTCTAAATGAGGCTGTCCGAAAAGTAGGCGTGGGGCGTGCGACGAGTCGAATTGGGGCCGAATCGAGGCGCAAGAGACGAGCATACCCGCCAGAGGTCTGTAAGGAGCGAGCAATAAAGAGCTCGGCCCAAATTCGCCGTTACCCTCTGAGCCGAAGTCCTTTTGCCTTGGAGCTGTGTCGATTCTGCGCACGGCAGTATTCTTTTTGGGCGAAGCGTTACTGCCGTCCGCAGGACCGCTCGGCTCCTTGCCCAACGCAAAAATCCTTTCGGCGCGGCCCATGCCTACTTTTCGGACAGCCTCTAAACCAACAGCACTCGCTTATAGATTTCCCGCAACGGCAATGGCAGGCCGTTATAGAACGGCCCGAACTGGGCATAGCCGTGGCTCACTTCGTCGAAACGCATCTCGTAAACGATGGCCTTGATGTCGAAGGGATCGTGCGCGAAAAGGGTGACGCCCCATTCCCAGTCGGCCAGTCCCGTCGAGCCGGTGACGAGCTGCCGCACGCGCCCCGCGTAAGCGCGCCCAACCCGCATATGGCCGCCCATCAGCTCCCGCCGCCGGGCGTGGTCAAGCGCGTACCAATTCTGGCTGGGTTCGCGCTTTTTGCTCATCGGGTAAAAGCAGAAGTATTCCCAGGCGGGCAGGACAGGATAGAGCCGGTCATGGGTGTAGTGGCGGATGCGCTCGCGAAACGCGACCAGCTTCGCCTCCGATTCGGTGCTGCCGCGCGCGAGGCCCTCGTTTTTCTCCAGCTCCAATGCGTAATCCTCCTCCTTCTGCGTGTACTCCGACTTCTCGGTCATCGAAAGGTAGGTAAACTCGGGTTCGAGGACGGCGGGGCCAAGCGACGCGGCGATCTCTTTTTCGAGAGCGTTGAGAAAATGGAGATTGGGCGTGAGGATCATGAAGCCCAGATCGGCCCGCGCCAGCATCGAGCAGGTGACGATCTGCGTTTGGGGCAGGCCGCGCGCCCCGGCGACGAGTTCTTCGAGCGCGTCAAGAGCGGCGGCTCGCGCCTCGGCCGGTTGCGCGCGCCAAACCGTTAGGTTCACGCGGTAAAAAAGATGGAGCGCGCCGAGGCCCTCTTGAGGTTGAAGCGGTTTGAGCGGATTCGGATCGGAAGAAGATTCGGTGGTCACAAGCGCCAGCTTAGAATCGAAGTCGAAATTAGCCAAGGTCGCTTTGCGGGACAGAACCCGGCGGAGAAACCATTTTTCGAACAACCTCTAAAAGCTTGAATGTTCATCCGGCTACGGGAGGATCAAGGCCGTTCGCCGCATGAAAATTCTCTTCTCCGCCTATTCCTGCGGCGCCACGAAGACTTCGGAGCCGGGTAATGCCTGGCGGGCGGTCAATCATGCCATCGCCGAAGGTCACGAAGTTTGGGCCGTCATCCAGAAAAGCGGCTACGAGCGCGATTTCACCCATTATCTCGCCGAACATCCGCTGCCCGGTTTCCATCCGGTCTTCTTCGACCTGCCGCCGCTGGCGGTTCGCGCGTTGGTGAAACCGGACCTGCGAGGCAATATCTACTATCATTTGTGGCAAAGGAAACTTCTGCAGATCGCGCGGGAGCTTCACGCCCGGGTCGGCTTCGACCTGGTTCAGCATATCACCTTTGGCCGGTACTGGAGTCCGAGCGGCGTGCGCGACCTGGGCATTCCGTTTATCTGGGGACCGGTCGGCGCGGCGGAAGTGGCTCCCGCCTCCTTTCTGGCCGAGTTGCCGCCCCGGGAACGTCTCTTCGAATTTATCCGTGATAGCGTGCGCGCCGTTTCGCATCTGGATCCCGCCCTTCGCGCCACCGCCCGGGCCGCCACGATCGCCATTGGGATCAGCCGTGAATCATGCGAGGCCCTGCGGCAGCTTGGCGCGCGGCGCGTCGAGCAACTCCCGCAGGCCGCCCTGGCCGACGATGAACTGGCCGTGTTCGACCGTTTCCCGCCGCCTCCGCCGGGACCCTTCCGCGCCATCTGCATGGGCCGCCTGCTTCACTGGAAAGGATTTCACCTCGCCATCCGGGCTTTCGCCCTTTTTGCCCGGAATAGTCCCGAAGCCGAGTTGTGGATCGTCAACGACGGCCCTTTTTTGCGCGAGCTGGAAAAGACCGCCGCCGAGTCGGGCGACGGCTCACGTGTACGTTTTTTCGGCCACCTGCCCAAATATTCCGACGTGCTCGATAAGCTCGCCCAATCCCACGTGCTGATGCATCCCGCGCTGCACGAAGCTTTCGGCAACGTTTGCATGGAAGCGATGGCGGCGGGAAGGCCCGTCGCCTGCCTCGATATCGGCGGCCCCGCCGCGCAGGTCACACCCGCATGCGGATTCGCCGCGCCGGTTACCTCCCCGCGGGCAGCGGTCGAGGCGCTGGCGGGGTTTCTTACGCGGGTTGATCAAGACCGCGCCTTGCTGGCGGCCATGTCCGGCCAGGCGCGAGCCCGCGTTCGGGAAAAGTTCACCATGCGGATCATGGGTGCCGCCTTCAGTTCATTCTACCGTCAAGCTGCCGGGTTGAGGGAGAGGTAAACGGCCCGGTTTCCCCTCCCCATTTTCCCATAAAACCACTGCCCACAGCAAACACCAGCGCATCGAATACGAAAAGATTGCAGCTTTTTTCTTAAATTTATGTATCTTTTGTCGAAATTGAATGATCTCCTTGGGTTGTGACGGTCTTTTATGAGTGAGAATGAGGCAGAACCAGGACAGGCGGCGCTACGAGCCACGCAAACTCTTGCCTTGATTGAGGCGGAACCGATCAATCCCGACGTTTGGGAGAGGCTCGCCGTCAAGGTCAAGGGCCAGAACGATCCTCTCAGCATCAAGAGCCTCGAAATTATCATCGAAGGTCTCAAAGCGTTGCGGGAAGAGAAAGCCGAGGCCAAGTTTTCCACGTTTTCGTTGTCGATGTTCATTCGTCTTTCGAAAGCCTACAACAGCCCCACGCTCTTAAAAGAAGTGGGACTCATTTACTTGCGCGATCTTGGCCTGCCCCACGTCGCCTTGCATCATTTTGAGCGCGCCCTCCGCCTGGACGGCCCCGAGAAGGAATTGCGCCCACTGATCGAAGCTTCCGCTGTCGCCGTGCAGCGGCAGCTTGCCGCGCGCCACGGGCAAGGGGCAGCCTACTCCGGCATCACCACCCAGCAGCATGCCAAGCCGATTGCGCCGACGGTGATCCGCAAAACCGGCAAATTACTTCTTCCCACCCGCTTCACTCATACAGCGGCCACAAAAATCAGCGACACTCTTCCTGAAGTCGATGCCGAGGCGGCTGACATCCTTGACTTCGATACCCCTCATTGTCTTCAAGAAGCGGCGGCGGCGATCAAGAACGGACGCTTCAAGCGAGCCCGCGCCTTGCTGGAAAAGGCCAACGAAAAACCGGCCGACAAACTCGAAATGTGGCAGGCTTGGACCAATCTCGGCCAGGCTTGTTACGAAGCCGGCCAGCATCCCATGGTCGAGACTTCCTTCTATGAAGCGATGAAGTACGACCCCAATGAGATGGCTTCCCATTTCAATCTCGCCCTCGGATATCATCTCAACCGGAAATACAACCTCGCTCTGGCTTCCTACCAGCGGGCCAACCAGATTGAGCCCAAACATCCCAAGGTGTGGTGCAATCTGGGCGTGCTCTATTTTCAAATGGATCAATTCGCCCAAGCCGAATCGGCGTTGCGTTACGCCACGCTGGCCAATCGCGACTATGCCCGCGCCTGGGACAACCTCGCGGCCGCCCTCGGCGCGCAGGATAAACTCGATGAAGCGGTTATCGCGTGTGAACGCGCCACCGCTCTGCGGCCCGATTATCCCGAAGTCTACTTCAAGCTTGGAGTCGTTCATTTCAGTAAAAACGACCTCCCCAAGGCGGCCGATCATTTCCGCCGTTCCGCCCTTCTGCCCAGCTTGGCCGCTTACAGCGATTCTTTTCTCGCCATGGTCCATGCCCGGCTCGAACAGACGGAGGCATCCGAGGCCGCGGTGCACCGCGCGGCCAAAGCCGACCCGAAATGCGACCTACTTTGGATGGCCTGGAACGATCTCGGCCAAGCTTGGTACTCCGCCGGCGATTATCATCGCGCCGCCAATGCCTACGGTGAAGCCACCATGCTCAAGCCCGACGAGCCCGAGGCTTGGTTCAACCTTGGGGTCAGCTATCATCAAATTGGCGATCTCAAAGCGGCCCGTGATTCTTACCAACACGCCGTCGATCTCAAGGAATCGATGGCCGGCGCCTGGCACAATCTCGGGATTGTTTGCGCCCAGAAGGAGGACCACGGCGCCGCGATGACGGCCTTCCGCCGGGAAGTCCACTGGGCGCCGAACAATGTCCGCGCCTGGTACGATCTCGGCGTAACGCTGCAAAAACTCGGCCGCGACAAGGAAGCCGCCATTGCTTTCGCCAAAGTCGACACCCTTACTCCCGGCGCGCATCCTTCGGGCGAAACCGCCCCGGGTTCCGAGAGTCCGGATACTGTGATTGCAAAAACCGGTCATCCCACTGTCAGTCCGGAGCATACTATTTCCAAAACTGGTCCGCTTACGGCGGATTCCGGCCGTGTTGCCGCAACCGGTTCGTCCGATCCGCCGGCAAATTCACCGTGATTATATCCGCGCCGCCTGCTTGAATGCGGTCGCTTTATGCCCATACGCCTGCTGCTTCTTCTCGGTTTCATGATGCTTATCGGCTTGACTCCGGCGTTAGGACAACAGACCTCCAGTTCGAATGCCGGCGGTGACAGCCGCGCCAAAATTGAGCAAGAGACTTTCTATCTCATCAATGCCTACCGCGAAGCCAGCAAACTTCCTCCGCTGCAGTGGGATCCAATGATCGCCAACGTCGCCCGGAACCATAGCCACGACATGGCCACCGGGGAAATTGGCTTTGGTCACGCCGGCTTTCACAATCGGGTCGTCAAACTCAGCGCCGCCTTTGCCGGACTTCAGGGCGCGGGTGAAAACGTGTTTGAAAGCGACGATCCCACCGGGATTGCCCGAAGCGCCGTCGCTGCCTGGCTAAAAAGCCCGCCTCATCTCAAAAATATCCGCGGCGATTACAACTTTTCCGGACTCGGCATCTGGGAGGATCAAAAGGGCATGATCTATTTCACGCAGATTTTTGTGAAACTTCCGCGTGCCGCCGAAACGGCCCAAGCTGTTCCTCCGACCCCAGGAATCCTTTCCCCCTTTGGGTTGTTCGCCACACCCAGCACAAGGTAGCTTAATGTCCCGCGGGAACAGGCGGGATGCTATAGTTCTGGTTGATCAGCCACATCGTGTCGCTGTACTGGGATTTATAAAGAAATCGGGCGCTGCCATCGGCAAAGACATAGTTCGAGCCGCCAAAGTAGGCGGTTTTGTTCAGGATATCGTTCTGATTTCCTTCCACGAAATCCATATAGTATTGGGTAATGCCGTGGACCTTCTGGCCTAACAAAATAAGGTTGCTGGCATCGGTCAGATTGACCAAACCCACCGTGATATTGGGGTTATTATAAGCCCCCAAGTCGTTAAATCCGTTGAAGAAAAATGAGCTGTTGTTGCTGCCATTCGAAAGGAATTGATCTTGAGGTATCTTCATGGCGACTGGGTCGCCTGGATCGACGTAGACCGACAGATCGGGCACGTAGGGTTGGAGTAAAATGGGCCATTTATTGTTTCCATCGCCTTCAACGCGCCCGGGAAGTTGTCCATTATTGTCGGTGGCAAAGGACATAAAAGCCATTCCCAAGGTGCGCATATGCGAGGCGCAACCGGTACACTGCGCGTGCAAAATGGCCATTCTGCCGATTGGGAAAGCCAAAAAGCCAAGAATAGCGATGATGCCGATAACGACGAGCAATTCCGTGAGCGTGAAACCCCGTTTTTGATATCGGAACCGTTGATTCATCCTTTCTTTAAACCACCGAGATTAAGAATAGTTACGGGAAAAAAATTTACGAAGGCCTATTACAAATTGGAAATATTTTATTTGAGAATTCACTTCGGCATTGTTCCCATCCCAGGCGAATAGCAACTCAAGGTCAATTCGAACAAGCTTCTCCCAAAAGATGGCGTTATCGCGCCTCCAAAGCCGACTTGATCGTTTCCTTGGGAATCCTCTTGGTGAAGGCGTGGAACGGCTCGCCGGTCTGCCGGTTGGCCGTGTAGTAGTTGAGAAGTTTACCCACCGTTTTATGGATGTCGGATGCCGGAATTTTCCCTTTCACCAATTCATTGAACCGCGCATCCGCACCCAGCTTGCCGCCGATGAACATATCGAAGCACTCCGTCATGACGCCGTTGATTCTGGTCATCCCCCCGCGAAAACCGATATCGGCGATTTGATGTTGTCCGCACGAACTCGGGCAGCCGCTGAAATGGATCCGAATTTTTTCCCGATAAGCGCCGCATTCAGCTTCGAGTTGCCCCACCAGATGAACCATCCGGTTCTTCGTCTCCGCGATCGCCAGGTTGCAGAATTCGATGCCGGTGCATGAGACACAGCCTTGCCGGAAGTTCGATGGCTGCCAGGAAAGGCCATGAGCGCCAAGTTCGGCCTGTAGCCGCGCCAGGTTCTTTCCCGGGATATTCAGCAAAAGCAGGTTCTGCTTATTGGTCGTGGCAATGCGGTCCAAGCCAGACTGGGCATATTTTTTCGCCAGTTCGGCGACTTTCGCCAGTTGATGGCCCCGTGTCCGTCCGCCGGCAAATGACACGCCGATGTACCAGAGCCCGGTTTGCTTTTGCTCGTGAACGCCGAGATGATCACTCTCGGGATCATCCGGGAAAATAAACTCTTCGTGCCGATGGAATTTGCGCCCGGCCAGTTCTTCAACCTTCGCCAGCACCTTTTCCGCGCCCCAGTCGGCCACCAGAAATTTGAACCGCGCGTGCATCCGTTTCTCACGGTAACCGTAGTCGCGAAAGACAACCGAGACGTAGTGAACCATCGGCAGCACGTCGTCCGGAGTCAAAAAAACCGGCAGCGTTTGCGCCAGATGCGGAGAACTCGAAAGGCCACCTCCCACTTTGATCCCAAAGCCGGTTTCAGTTTTCCCGTTCACTCTCCGTTCGAGACCAAACACGCCCACGCAATTGATGTCGGGCTGGGCGCAATGAATCCGGCAGCCCGACACGGAAATTTTGTACTTGCGCGGCAGATTGGAAAACTCGCGGTTGTCGGTCATATGCCGGCTTACCTCGCGCAATTGCGGCGTCGCATCAATAACTTCGCTCTGGTCCAAACCCGCGACCGGGCAGCCGACTACATTGCGCGTGTCATCGCCGCAGGCGCCCGAGGTGGTAATGCCGACTCCGGTCAGCCGGTCAAAAACTTCGGGAAAATCCTCCATCCGGAGCCAATGAAACTGAAACGTCTGGCGCGTGGTGATGTCGGCAAAACCGTGCGCGAAATCGTCCGCCAGTCCACCCATGACCGCCAGTTGCGCCGAGTTGAGTTGTCCACCCGGAATCTTCGTCCGCAGCATGAAGTAGCCGCTGTCTTTCGGACGCTGGCGGTAGACCCCGTACCACTTGAACCGTTCGAAGTCATCCTCCGAAACCGCCTTAAATCCAAGCCGGGCATAACGGTAAATGTCCTGGATGACATCGAGGCCGTCTTTGTTGACTTTGATTTTTTCCTGTGGCGTCGGACCGGGCGTGAATTGGCGAGGAGTCGAAAGCGGCGGCATGGTGCTCATACTTTTAAGACGTGCTTTAAAATAGTACAGGACACCTCACCGGTTGTCATGTTTGCATTGAAAAACGGTTAGAGTCAAAGTTGGTACGTGCTTGCGATTAACGCGGCACTCTCTAAATTCCTCGCATGGACGATTGCCCCGAGTCGCGGCGCCTGGAGGAAGACCGCCACCGGGTCAAAAACTGGAAGCGCTGGGGTCCGTATCTACCGGAACGGCAATGGGGCACGGTTCGGGAGGATTATTCCGCCAGCGGCGACTGCTGGAACTATTTCCCGCACGATCACTCCCGCAGCCGCGCTTACCGCTGGGGCGAGGATGGCCTCCTTGGTTTCACCGACCGCGAATGCCGGCTCTGTTTCGCGCCCGCTTTTTGGAACGGCATCGATCCGATCCTCAAGGAGCGTTTCTTCGGCCTGACCAACGGAGAGGGCAATCACGGCGAGGACGTGAAGGAATCTTACTTCTATCTCGATGGCCTGCCCACCCACTCCTACCAGCGCGCGTTGTATAAATATACCCAGCGCGCCTATCCTTACAGCGACCTCGTCGAGACCAACCACAACCGCTCCAAATTCGAACGCGAATACGAAATCACCGATACCCTCGCCTTTGCCGAAAATCGCTACTTCGATATCGAGATCGAATATGGCAAGGCCGGTCCGGACGATATTCTCATCCAGATCACCGCCACCAATCGCGGCCCCGATCCCGCACAGCTTCACATCCTTCCCACGCTCTGGTTTCGCAACACCTGGTCCTGGGGCCGCCTGACGGAAGACACCCCGGTCCGGCCTGAACTCCGCTGCCGTTCCGGGGATCGCATCGAAGCCCTCCATGCGACTCTCGGCACATTCTTCTTTCTCCTCGATCCCTCCAATCAGAACAATTGCCGCAGCCTTCTCTTCACCGAAAACGAAACCAACCGGGCGCGCCTTTTCGGCCAGCCGAATACCGTCCCCTTTGTCAAAGATGCGTTTCATGAAGCGCTTATCCATGGCCGCGCCGACGCAGTCAACCCGGAGGGGACCGGCACCAAAATGGCGCCTCACTACGAGAAGATCATCGCGCCCGGCGCGGCGTGGACTCTCCGCTTCCGCCTCGCCGATCAAAACCATCTGCCGGCGGAAAGCGACGCTTTCGGCGATATCTTCACCGGCATTTTAGAACAACGCCGCCGCGAAGCCGATGCCTTCTATCAGGCGCATCTTCCCTACCCTCCCGAAAGCGAGGAATTCCGGATTATGCGCCAGTCTTTGGCCGGCCTTCTTTGGTCCAAGCAATTTTACTGCTACGAGGTTCGCCGCTGGCTCCAGGGCGATCCCAGCCAGTTACCTCCACCGCCGGAACACAAGACGGGCCGCAATTGGGACTGGCCTCATATTTTCAACCGGGACGTTCTCTCCATGCCCGACAAGTGGGAATATCCCTGGTACGCCGCCTGGGATCTCGCTTTCCACACCGTCGAATTCGCCCGTATCGACCCCGAATTCGCCAAATCGCAGCTCACCCTTCTTTTGCGCGAATGGTACATGCATCCCAACGGCGCGTTGCCCGCTTACGAGTTTGCCTTTTCCGACGTGAATCCACCCGTGCATGCCTGGGCGGTCTGGCGTGTCTATAAAATTTCCGGCGCGCGCGGCGCCCGCGATGTCGCTTTTCTCGAAAGCGCCTTTCAAAAGCTCCTCATGAATTTCACCTGGTGGGTTAACCGCAAGGACGCTTCCGGGCGCAATCTTTTCTCCGGTGGCTTCCTGGGACTCGACAATGTCGGCGTCTTCGACCGCTCCCAGCCTCTCGGCGACGGCCATTATCTCGAACAGGCCGATGGCACCGCCTGGATGGCCAGCTATTGCCTTAACATGCTCGGCATGGCTCTGGAACTGGCGCAGAGTGATCCGGTTTATGAAGATATCGCCTCCAAATTCTTCGAACACTTTGTCTCCATCACCAACGCCATCAACACGGTGGGCGGCACCGGTCTCTGGGATGACAAGGACGGTTTTTATTACGATCAGATTTCCATCTCCAACGGCGATCCGATCCGGCTTAAGCTCCGGTCCATCGTCGGGCTCCTTCCCCTGATGGCGGTCGCCATTGCTCCCGGGGAAACGATCCAGCGCCTGCCCAATTTCCGCAAACGGTTCGTCTGGTTCATGCGCAACCACCCCGAACTTGGCCTCCATATCTCCGAGATCAACGAACTTGGCGCCGACGATAACATCACCCGCATGCTGGCCATTCCCTCGCGTGACCGGCTCGTCCGCATCCTCCGCTATATGCTCGACGAAAACGAATTTCTCTCCCCCTATGGCATCCGTTCCATCTCCCGCCGTTACAAGGACCATCCCTACATCCTCCACTGGCAGGGCAAAGATCTTCGGGTCGATTACTCTCCGGGGGATAGCACCACCAGCCTCTTCGGTGGCAACTCCAATTGGCGCGGCCCAATCTGGTTTCCCATCAATTATCTCTTGATCGAGGCCCTCGAACGCTACCACCACTTTTATGGCAGCGGTCTCAAGGTCGAGTGCCCCACCGGCTCGGGCCATTTTCTCCACCTCGGGCAAGTGGCCAACGAGATCAAGCGGCGGCTCGTCTCCATTTTTCTGCCCGGTCCGGAAGGCGTCCGTCCCTGCGCTCTCACCCTGGGCCGCTACGCCAACGACCCGCTCTGGCGCAACCACATTCTCTTCAACGAATTCTTCCATGGCGACAATGGCCGCGGCCTCGGCGCGGATCACCAAACGGGTTGGACTTCTCTCATTGCCGATTGTCTGCGAAGTTTGGCCAAACCGTAGGGGGTCTACAGTCCCGCTTCCGACGGAAAATTGGCTCATCTGCTAAGCATTCTTTTAGACAAAAATGGAAATGCTCAGGGCGTTATGGAGATATCTTTGAGGTTTCAAAGATAACTAAAAATGGAACTAACGTAGAAACAGAATTAGGGAGCAAAAAATTTGTTATTAATAGAACCTCTGGTCAATGGGAAGAAGAAAAATAACCTCACCTACCAACCATAGCATCCACGATATCAACAAAACTAAGCGCTGGGAAAGCTTCTCAGTTACGAACACCCCGATTATGTCGTTTATGAAAGCGGAATGGAAACACTCGACTAGAGCCAGACACATCAGTTGGCCAATGAAATCACCGGAATCGAGTATCCGTTCGAAGTAAAATCTGCTTCTATCGGCGCGGAAAAAGTTTCATCCTGCCCGCCGAGAACGCATGGCAAAACCGTTCACAAAAAAAAACGCGGCGGATGCGGACGTTTCCGCGCCGCGTCCGGCGGCAAAGAGCAATGTCCCGGCGCAACCGCTGCCGGAGTGGCTGAACCGCGACCGGCTTTGGGGGCTGCTTTTATTGGGAGCTGTCGTTCTGACCTACGCGCCGGTGTGGTGGGCCGGATTTGTCTGGGATGACGATTTATTTGTCACCGCCAATCCGTGCATCGTGGGGCCGCAGGGTTTGAAAGAAATCTGGACCACGAGCGCGGCTGATATTTGTCCGCTGGCACTGACGACAGTTTGGGTGGAACACGCGCTGTGGGGCCTGGCTCCCCTGCCTTATCACCTCGTGAATGTCTTCCTGCACGCGGCCTGCGCGGTGTTGCTTTGGCGGGTGTTGCGAATTTTGCGGATACCGGACGCGTGGCTGGGAGCGGCTCTTTGGGCCCTTCATCCGGCGCAGGTCGAATCGGTGGCGTGGATCACGGAGATCAAAAATACGCAGTCGGGTCTTTTTTACCTGCTCTCGATTCGTTTTTACGCGAAATGGCTAAGAGGAGGGAATGCCGGTCTTCAAGGAAAGACCGGCAGCGGCTGGAACTATGGATGGACCCTCTTTTTTGCCGCGCTGGCGATGGCGAGCAAGTCATCAACGGCGATGTTGCCCGCCGTTCTTTGCTTATGCGCCTGGTGGCTGGAGGGCCGGTGGCAATGGCGCCGTCTCGTGGCAGTAATCCCCGTCTTCCTCATGTCCCTAGCCGCCGGTGCTGTATCGGTCTGGACACAAGGCCAGCGCATGGCGATGGCCCCGGACGCTCCACCGGCGCCAGCTTGGCCGGAACGAGTGGCGGCGGCTGGTAACGCGGTCTGGTTCTATTTGAGCAAAATCGTTTGGCCCTACCCGCTGGCCGCCGTTTATCCACGCTGGCCAATCGATACCGGACAGCCGGTTTCGTATCTGCCGCTGCTGGCCGTCATCGCCGCCCTGCTGGTTTTGTGGTTCAATCGAAAAACGTGGGCCCGGCCATGGTTTTTCGGCTTCGTCTATTTTCTTGTGGCGCTGTTGCCAGGACTGGGCCTGGCCGATAATTATATTTTTCGTTATTCTTTCGTTTTCGATCATCTCCAGTATCTGGCCGCGATGGGACCGTTGGCGCTGGCGGGAGCGGGACTGGCCCGGTTAACGGAGTGGATTATTCCCGGCGAGCGATCATTGCCCCCAAGTCTCTGCGCCGGACTCCTGTTGATCCTTGCGGCATTGAGCTGGAACCGGGCCTGGGTTTATGAAAATCAGGAGTCACTCTGGAACGACGCATTGACCTGGAATCCAAATTGCGAGCTGGCCCATTACAACCTCGGCGCCGCTCTTTTCCAAAAAGGAGAGACGGACGAGGCAATGGCGCAGTTTCAACAAGCCCTGAAAAATAATCCCAACGATTCCGGAGTTCACTACGGCTTGGGCAATATTTTTCTGCAAAAGGGACAGGTGGACAAGGCCATGGCCGAATATGAGAAGGCTCTCGAATTCAATCCCAATAGCGTTGAAGCTTACAACAATCTCGGCGGCATTCTGGTTCAAAGGGGACAATTAGATAACGCGATGACCGATTATCAAAAAGCTCTGGCCATTAACCCCAACATCGCCGAAACCCACTGTAATCTGGGTGGCGCCCTCGCACAAAAAGGACGAGTAGATGAAGCGATTGGCGAATTCGAAAAAGCCATCCGAATTAATCCCGGCCTGGCCGAAGCCCACTACAGCCTCGGCAGTGAGCTCGCGCAGAAGGGGCAATTGGACGAAGCCATGGCGGAATTCCAGAAGGCTCTGGCAATCAATCCCAATTACGCCGAAGCCCACAACAATCTGGGCGCGACTCTCTTTCGCGAAGGGCAGGTCGACCAGGCGATTGACGAATTTCAAGAAGCTTTGCGCTTGAATCCCAACTATGCCGATGCGCAAAAAAATCTAAGCAAAGCAGAGGCCACGGCGCGGCAAAAAGCGGGCCAAATGTAAATTCAGCGTCTTGCTGCTTCCTCGTCTTCGGTTTCCGCGACGCGGCGTCGAGGCAAAATCTTGTTGACCAAAAGCGAAATAGTTGTAACCTCAACGTCGTGAGAGTTAAAACTGGTTACGTGGGTCTGAACGGGGCCTTTCGCAAAGAAACTTCAACGCAACCTAATTCGCTGAAACGCCGTGGCATGTTCGGAGGGTGGGCTGGTTCATCCCGGATGGGAGATTTGCTTCCACATCATCCGAACTGTATGGCTTCTCTGACAGAAGATGGCCGTTGCGCACTTTGCGGCAGGGACTTCGAGCCGTAGTACTGCTTTAGTACTCTGAATTGCATCGGCCAGTATTCATTCTGGCGGTGGTGGTCCATGGCTAATGCCGTCGCGACTGCTTAAGGGCTTGGTCCATTTCGCGCTTGGCGGCGGCTTTTTTGAGATCTTCGCGTTTATCGCGAACGTTTTTGCCGACGCCGACTCCAAGAAGCACTTTAAGGCGGCGGTTCTTCCAATACATCTTGAGCGCAACAAGAGCGCGTCCCTTCACGGCGACGAGGCCGAAGAGCTTGCGGATTTCCTGCCGGTGCAAAAGAAGGCGGCGGACGGCCTTCGGCTCATGATTGAAGATATTGCCCTGCTTGTAGGGCTGGATATCGAGCTGATAAAGCCAGACCTCGTTGTTTTCCACGCGGGCAAAAGCGTCAGTAAGATTGCCCTGTCCGGCGCGGAGCGATTTGACCTCCGTTCCGCGCAGGACAATGCCCGCCTCGTAGGTTTCCAGGATTTGGTAGTCCCGAAGCGCCTTGCGGTTGGTGATGAGATCATCGCCCATAGTTTTATGCTTTTCCAACAAAGCTCCAACGACACGGCTTGTCCAGCGCGTAGCGCGCGCGGGCTTGCCTCGGCAAGCCAAGTTCGTTATTCTCGGTTAACACAAACGGAGTGTAGCTTAGCCTGGTAGAGCGCCTGGTTTGGGACCAGGAGGTCGCGAGTTCAAATCTCGCCACTCCGATTGCCTCACGGACGAGACTTAATCCAAGCGACTTGTAAAACCATTTTTGTCTCACAATACCAACCGCGATCCCAAGACAGAATTCATGGTCATTTGGGCGGCCTTTCCAAAAGCTCATTGACAAGGCCTGATTTATTGTGTCATTTGGCCGTTGCCGTGTTTATGCAAGCCTTTGAGATTGAATCATGTGGTTGCATATCTGATTGGGAAGAAACGAAAAACTTTTCTCTCGCTGTTGAGCCGAAGGGCTTTCATGGTTAATCTGTCCCCCGGCCATGCACACGATCACGCCACCTCCCCTCTATAAGGCCCGGATCGTACCCGCGTTGCAGCGGATCCAAGATGAATTTGGTTTTCTAAAACGGGAGAGTCTGGTTGAAGCCGCGCATGATCTCCACGTTCCACTCCATCGCCTTCAAGCGGTCGCCAGTTTCTTTCCCCATTTTCGCCTATCGCCACCCAAAAAGATCGTTCTGTCCATCTGCCGGGACATGAGTTGCCATCTCTCCGGGGCGCCGGCCCTGATGGAGGAACTCCAGGCGCTGGCGGGTGACAATGTCGAAATTAAAGGCGTCTCTTGCGTTGGCCGGTGCGACCGGGCTCCCGCAGCCTGCATGGCCTGCGCGGGGGCAGAGCATGAAAAGTACTATCTGGGCCGCACGGCCAGCGAGCTCAAGGAGATCGTCCAGTCGCAACTTTCCGGCAAAGCGCTTCCACCCGATTTGGATGCCGACCAAGGCTATGGCACCTTGAATTTTGTGATCAATCCTTACGGCAAAGACAAACCCAAATACGCCGCCGCTGCCAAGGTTATTTCCATCCGCGATTCATCCATTGACGCAGCCGGGCAGGTTTTGGCCTCCAGATTTGGCTGGTCCTCCATGCGCATCGAGCAATTTCGCCGCGCCGCCCTCTATCGGCAAAGTGTGGATGCCTTCGATAAGGAAATCAGCGAGGCCGCCGCCTGCTGGGCCTCGGATAAGGATTGGGCGCAGGGCCCAACGCTCGGCGGGTGGTCGGAGACCATTTTGCAGGAACTCAAGGATGCCGACTTGCGTGGTATGGGTGGCGCCGGAATTCCCTCCATCCAAAAATTGCGCGACGTGCGCGACGCCATCAGGAGAGCCCGCCTGCGCCAAGCCGATGGCCGTGGCTTTATTGTCGTCAACGGCGACGAAAGCGAGCCGGGAACCTTCAAGGACCGGGAACTTCTCCTGCACATGCCTCACCTGATCGTCGAGGGAGTCATCATTGCCGGCCTGATCACTGAAGCCACGCAAGGATTCATTTATATCCGCCACGAATATGCGGAACAAATCGCGGCCTGCGAGGCCGAGATTGGCCGCGCGGAGCAACTCGGATTATGCGGCCGGGATGCCTATGCGCTGGGCCGTCCCTTCCCTATTTCCGTTTTTGTCAGTCCCGGCGGATACATCTGCGGCGAACAAAGTGCCCTCATCGAAGCGATGTCCGATCGCCGCGGCGAACCGCGGAATCTTCCGCCCAAACTCGAAACCAATGGCTTGGAGAATCTTCCGACCATTGTCAGCAATGTCGAGACTTACGCCTGGTATCCTTACATTTGCCTCAATAGCGGCAAAACCTATGCCGGGCTTGGCGTCAACGGCTGGCAGGGCCGCCGGTTCTTTTCCATTTCGGGTGATGTCAGCCGCCCGGGCGTTTATGAAGTGCCCATGGGCCTGACAGTGCGCGAGCTTATCTATGGCGAGAACTTTTGCAGGGGCATGATCGGAAATCGTAAGCTCAAAGCCTTCGCCCCCTCCGGCCCCTCGGGCGGATTTCTCCCGGCCAAATTAACTGCTGGCATGGGACTACCGCGGGATCACATCAATAATAAAGCTTGGATTGAACTCGCCAAACGCCGCGGATTTGATCCCGCCGCCACTGAACTCGACATTCTCGACCTGGAGTTGGAACTCAATCTTTTCCGCGCCTTGAGCCCCACCCAGGCGCTCGGCGCGGGACTGGTTGTTTACGCCGAGGGCCGTGACATGCTGGATCAGGCGGTCAACTCCATGGAGTTCTACCGCAATGAATCGTGCGGAAAATGTGTGCCGTGCCGGATTGGATCGCAAAAAATGGCCTCTCTTGGCGCTCACCTGCTTAACCATGAAATCGATGCGGCTCGCTGGAAAAACAATCTCCTTCCGCTCTTCCGCGAAATGAGCCGGGCGATCGAATTGGCCTCGATCTGCGGCTTGGGCCGCTCGGTGCCGGTGCCCCTTCGTTGCGTCGCCAGTTATTTCGAGAACGATCTCCATCACCATTTGTCCTCGCCGTCCAAACCTGCGCTCTCATCGGCCCCTTAGCACGCCATGTCCCCCGCTCTCCCCATACCTGAACCGGCGGCCGGCCTTTTCGTCCGTGACGACGATGAGGGTCTGTTTAGCCGTGACCGCGAGGGAAATCTCATCCGGCTGGATGATCCCAGCGAGGCTGATTATAAGAAAATGATCACCCTGCAAATCGACGGCAAAACCATTCAGGTGCCTCTGGCCAAGCCGCTGACGGACGCGAACGGAAACCTGGTTTTGGATCTGCAGGAACGCACCACTCCCCGCTATACGACCATTTACGATGCCGCCACCGCTCTCTACGTCAAAGAATTGGGTGACGAGGCAAAAATCCCCATCCCCATTCTCTGTCATCAGCCCCACATGACTCCGGTGGCGGTTTGCCGTCTTTGCATCGTGCAGATTTATGGCCAAAAAAGGGGCAAGCGCGCGGCCGAGCGCAAACTCCTTCCCGCTTGCCAACATCAGGTCAACGAAGGCATGGAAGTTTTTACCATGAACGCGGAGGGAGCGGACGGCGACCGCGTCCGGCAAACGATCAAGACCTTAACCGAACTTTTATCCGCGGATCATCTGAAGCCCGCCCCGCTCGTTCCGGAACTTTCGCAGTATAACGAACTTGGCCTTGTCTCGGAACATTGTGGCGCGAATACCTCGCGGTTCGGGTCGGATCTCTTTTCCGGCGCCCCGCCCGTTGCGAAACCGCTGGCCGGACGCCGCGGATTCGATGACTCCTCGCCGGTCTTTCAGGTCGATCATAGCGCCTGCATTCTTTGCGACCGATGCATTCGCGCTTGCGGCGAAGTCAAAGCCAATCACATCATCGGACGGACCGGCAAGGGCGCTGTGGCGGGAATCGGATTCGATCTCAACGATGCTATGGGCGATTCCGGATGTGTTCAGTGTGGCGAATGCATGGTCTCCTGTCCCACAACCGCGATCAGTTTCAAGCCCGTCGCCAAAGTCAAAGTCTCCTCCCTCCCGGGCGCGAGCGAGCCGGTGCCGGTCGGTGAACTACTGGCCGATCCCATCTTTACGGGCATTCCACCCAAATTCCTTTTCTGGCAGCAGGGGCTCGTCGTCCGCCGCCGGTTTCGCGCCGGAGAAGTCCTCTGCCGCCAAGGCGATCCCGGCAACACCGCTTTCATTATCAAGAGCGGCAAGCTTGGGGTTAAAGGCTATCCCCCCTCCCCTCCACCGAGCCAGTCGCTCCTCGGTATGTTGATGCCCCAGGAGCGTCCCAAACCCATTTTGGATGTCGAGCTGACCTCTGCCAATCTCATCTTTGGCGAAATGGCGTGCCTGAGCGCCCTGCCCCGCACCGCCGATGTCATCGCTTTGGAAAACGGTGAAGTTTGGGAATTGCGCCGCAACGTTTTGGACCGCCTGATGCGCCTTCCCAGCCAAAGACGAAGAATCGAGAACGAATACCGCCAGCGCGCTCTGGAATTCGTTTTGCGCTCCAGCAGCCTGTTTAGGGACATTCCTCAGGACGATTACCAAAAAATTGTGGAATATCTCCGCCGGCGAATCAGTTTCGCCCGGGTCAATCCCGGCCAGACGATTTGCCGCCAAGGCGATCGGGCTCATGATTTCTTCATCATTCGGATGGGCTATGTCCAAGTCAGTGTTGCCCGTTACGGCAATAAACCCGGCAACGTTCTTTCAATTGGTCCGGGTTCCATTTTCGGTGAAATCGGCCTTTTGGGTCTGGCGGGAAACAGCGCCTGCCGGACGGAAGAAGAGGCCGACCGCTATCTCCAGAAATTGTTCGAACAGTCCAGCGACATCAACAACGCTCTTCCGGCGGGCGCTCAGACCGCCACTTGTACCGCCCTGGATTTCCTCGAATTGGCCCGCCTTAATCGCGCCGATTTTTTACAAATGGTGCGTTTATTCCCGATCATCCGGCGTCGCCTCATCGCCGAAACCTTCAGCCGTCTCAACTGGGACAACACTCCCACCGCTCTGATGCAGGATTATGTGGAACAGGGTCTTTACGAAGCCCGGAGCGCCTTGGTCATCGATCTCGATTGCTGCACCCGTTGCGATGAATGCACCCGGGGATGCATCCGGCGCCATGGCACCGAGTCGCATGGCGTGCCCATGGCCCGCATGCTCCGTGACGGAAAACGTTTTGGCAATTACCTCGTCGCCACTTCCTGCCGTTCTTGTGAAACGCCCCACTGCATGAGCGGTTGTCCCGTCGATGCGATTCACCGGGGCAAGCATCTTCAAATCGTAATCGAGGATCATTGCATTGGCTGTGGCCTTTGCGCCAACAACTGCCCTTACGGGAGCATCTTCATCCAACCCAATCGCCATCCCCTCGAAGGTCTGCCCGCGCAACTCAAAGCAGTCAATTGCGATCTCTGCGATTCCAAGAACGTCCGGTCCACGCCGAATCCGAGTTGTGTCTCTTCCTGCCCGCATGACGCCGCTTTCCGCATGAGTGGGTCGGAGCTCCTCCAAACCGTTCTTGCCACGGAGAACACGAACAAGACCTCCGTCTCACCCTTCACATGATGGAAGGAGAGGCGGCTCTATCGGCGTTTAACTGTGATGTTTCCATACAACGCACGCTCCCTGGCCGCTTAACGGACGGGTTGCCGGGGGAATTTGACAAAGGGAAGTCTCGCGTTG
Source organism: Methylacidiphilales bacterium (assembly GCA_035508775.1). GTDB lineage: Bacteria > Verrucomicrobiota > Verrucomicrobiia > Methylacidiphilales > UBA1321 > JABDGH01. Next base: position 62,301 of record DATJMI010000172.1, on the reverse strand, counting down.
TTGTAGGAAAACTGATCCGCGCGGATATCTGTGGGCGCCTCAAAACCAACCGAAGCCGCCGCCGCCACGAGGTCGTCCTGATCCACGCCATCACCACTGGCTCCCACGGCCCCAATCAGGACATATCGCCCCAAATTGGAGTCGAACCGGTAAAGAGGAATGCCTCCGCCAAAAAGAGTGAGGCCGTCACGCAAATACGTATTCGGAGGCGTGGTAGACGCCGGGGCGGAATAGGCGGCCTGATAAGTCTGAAACGGGCCGGGATTGGTGCCATTGATGCCTGGCGGGAAAAAAGCCTGGGCCAGAAACCCAATGGAACGGCTTCCAAACGCAAATGAGAGATTGGAAAAGAAAAGGGCGGAACGGGTCTTTTGCGGGGTCACGTCAAAAGCGTCATTGATGCTGTCATTCATTCGGAAGATTCCGAGTGTGCGGGGTGTATCATTCGGATTGGTGCCGTTATCCGGCGTGGTATCGGGATTATTCATAACAACAACGTAAAGCGCCGACGGCGAACTGAGCGGTTGCCGGATGGCGGAGCGCGTGATGACGGCTCGCTGAGCGCCCTGAGTCAAAATCTGGATCACTTCGGCCTGGGTCAACCGGTCCGCGGCGGGAACGTTCGGGGTAGTTCCGGCCGGATCGGCGATGGGGGCCGGATTGACCGGATCTGGATCGGCAAAATCGCGGCGGCGATACTCGCCCGCCACACCGCCCAAGGTGACCTGAGGCCAGGGCGTTGGCGCAGGTGCTCCCTGGACCGGATAACCGGTCACATCCACGCCGGGAGTTCCAGTTCCGGAACCGCCGCCGGAGGTTGATTCGACATAGGGCAGCCTGATTCCATCCAAAAAAACGCCTGTGGCCAAAATGCCACTGCTTGGCGCGTAGCCGCTTTGCCCGGCCAAGGCGATATCCTCACTTTCGAAATAGCCGGAAACGTAACCGCCCTCTTCGGGTAGAATACCTCCCACACCGACTCCTCCAACCAAGATGCCGTTTTTATAGAGCGGCAATCCTCCCGGTGAAATGGTCAACGAGCTATCGAGTACCGGATTGCCAATCGAGTAGTCAACCGGGAATGGCGGCATACGAAAATGGTTCTCGTCCGACTGTGATAGACTGGAACTGCCGATGCCGACCAGCGCGCCCTGGGGACGGTTGGTAATTCCAGGCGGGAAATTTTGCCCCGTAATGTAGGCGGCGGTTCGGGTGGTAAAAGCATTTTGGTTGCTGCTCAGAAATGACGCCGTTCCCGCCTTAGATACAGCCTCAGCCAGGACGGCCTGAATCGGTTGGAGGCCATTGACCGACCACACCCCAAGCACCTCACCTTCGCGGGTTGTGACCGCAATCACAGCATTGTTGGTAGCAGAAGTGGTACTGTTAGCGCCCAGAGCCACCGCGCGCTGTGCAGCCTGCTGAATAATTAACTGAACATCAGCAAGAGTTAATTGCGCTTGGGCTGCGAACGAAAATGAGATCATAAAAACTAGCGCCAGCAGCCACCGGTTCATATGCAGCCGAGTCAACCCGTTCATTCAGGGAGAAACAAGTAAATTTCTCGCCTTGTTCGGCTTGCCATCTTTCAGCGCTTATCCATAGTTTTTACCCCGTGACCAAGAGGAGAAGAATTCTTGTTCTGGCTGGTTTCCTTTTGTGCCTTGCGGCCTTAAGTTGGGAGTTTTTTGTTCCCCGGTCTCAGAACGCCAATCAGACTTCTTCGGTTCCTGTTGCCCGACAGGACAATCAGCCCAACGTGAAGCCGCGCGTTCCGTCGCTGCCTTCAGGTCCTCCGCAGAATCCGGCGCAGGCGCAGGAAATCGAGAAAGCACTCCTTCGCTATTCTCCCTTGCCCACCAACGGCGCTGCAAATACCAGCCCGGATGTGGATAATTTGAAAAAAAAAAGGAATGACCTGAAAACGGTGCCGGCAAGTCTCGCCGCAACAATTACTCAGCTGAAGTTGCCGGTTCTCTGGCAACTTTGCTATGTCGCCGTTCTTGGTTCCACCGATGTCCAGGCCTCGCCGCCTCCGGACAACGATGCCAATTTTAATCCCGATCCGGGGGCCATGCTCAAACCGGCATCCGCTCCGCTTTTTCCGCCAACTCCCGGCGAACCGTCGGCTTATGGCCAGGGGCCGCTTCCACCCGATTTGAAACTGCCTCGCAAAAATGTGAATAAACCGGTCAAGCTTCAGCCTCACTTTGACGTACCTGATTACAACAAGGATGCCGATGACGAAGCCTTGCCGGCGAATACCAAGGCTTTTCCCGACCGCTGGAAGGTCTGGGCGCCTCAATGGGAGCGTTACGCCGATCCATCCACCGAAACGGCTTATCAGAACGGTGATCCGGGAATGTGGTTGCCGTTCGAGCAAAGCACGCTGAAGGGCGATCTGCCGGTTTTTAACCAGGATGTGTTTTTCAAAATCACGGCCGAGAATGAAGAGTCGGTCGATGCGCGCAATATTCCGACCCCCAGCGGGATCAGCGCCGCCAATCCGGGCAGTTACGAATTTTACGGCCAGGGCGATACGGCCGTCAGCCAGAATAATACCATCCTGACTTTCGATCTTTTCCAGGGTGAAACCGCGTTTCGTCCGGAGGATTGGGCCATCCGCCTTCAACCCATCATCAATTGGAATTACACGAAAGTCTCCGAAAACGGCGTGATCAACGCCAATGGCTTGGGCGGCAAGGCGGACGAAGGCGGCACGGCGGTTCCCCCCGGCGTGCCGGCCAATCCCCTCGAGGCGTTGGGGATCGAAAAAGCGATTCTCACCCCCGACCCGCCGGAAAATGGCGATAGCGTTTTCCTCGTCCGTTCGCAGGAATTCTTCACGTTTCAACAGGCTTTCTTCGAATACCATATCGCGGACATATCGCCCAATTTCGACTTCGTCTCGTTCCAGGGCGGCGTTCAGCCGTTCAACAGCGATTTCCGCGGCTTTGTTTTCAATGACACAAACCTGGGCTACCGCTTCTTCGGCAACGGTGACGCCAACCGTTACCAATACAACGTCGCCTTTTTCGACGAACGGGAAAAGGACACGAACTCCCAACTCAACAACGATCTGGAATCACGCGATCAGCGGGTGTTCATCGTCAATCTCTACAAGCAGGATTTCTTCGAATTTCTCGATGACGAAAATTTGCGCCATGGCTACACCATGCAGGCCAGCTTCCTCTATAACGACGACGGTGCAGACACCGTCTACGACCGCAACGGCTTCATCGTCCGGCCCGAACCGTTGGGCGGTCCCATCGCGCCGCACAGCATCGACACGTATTACTTCGGGCTGAACGGCGACGGTCACATCGGGAGCTTCAATCTCACCAACTCATTTTACGAGGTGCTTGGACACGACAACATGAACGGCCTCGCCGGACATCCGGTCTCGATCAATGCTCAGGAAGCGGCGGTCGAACTTTCCTACGACTTCAACTGGATTCGTTTAAAGGGATCGGTCTTTTACGCCTCCGGCGACAGCAATCCGACCGGCCATACGGCGACCGGCTTTGATTCCATTGTCGATAATCCCAACTTCATCGGCAGCCCCTTCAGTTATTTCGTCAATAACGGTTTTAATCTCGGCGGAACGGCGGTGGGTCTCAAGCAGGATGACAGTCTCCTGTTCAATCTGCGCACCAGCAAGACGGAAGGACAGTCGAATTTCGTCAATCCCGGATCGCTGATTTACGGCATCGGCGCCGACGTTGACGTAACGCCCAGGTTGAAATTCCAATGCAATGCCAACGTCGTCTCCTTCGTGGATCCCCAGCCGGTCGAAATTGCCCTGCAGACCAGCCCTATTCCCTGTCTTTTCGGATACGATTTTAGCGCCGGATTTTTCTATCGCCCTCTTTTGACCAACAATATCGTTATCTCCGCCGGGGTCGGCGCCTTTTTGCCAGGACCGGCCTACCGGGCCATCTATGATACCAATCTGGACCCGGTAGCCGGCTACGATGAAGGCGGTGAAAGCGCCAATTCCTCTCCCTCCTTTCTCTACAGTGCCAACGTTGGTCTGACCCTGGTTTATTAATGCGCGCCTCATGCTGGACACTCCTTTTTGTTTTGGTCGGGTGGATAGCATTTAAAAATGATGCTTCCGGCGGAGGATTATTCGGCGCGGAAAAAACGTCTGTGCTGCCCGCCCCCGCCGATCCGGGACGCGGACCCGCCACCTCCGTTCCGGCCTCCGGCAGCACGCTGGCGCCTTCGGCTCTTCCGCCCAAGAATTGGATCGATCAAAGCCAGGCCGAAGCGGACCGAAAAAGCGCCGGATGCCTCTCCTGCCATGATGGCATCGAACCGATGCATCCCTCGCCGTCCGTCGTCCTCGGCTGCACCGACTGCCATGGAGGCCATGCCGGTTTCTTCGCCCCGAAAGGAAGTAAGAAGGGAGATCCCGGCTATGAACAAGCCAAAAACAGCGCGCATGTGCAGCCGTTGAACAAAGAGTTTTGGCCGACTTCGGCCAATCCGGTGAACAGCGATATTTTGCTCAACCACGAATCGGCCGAATTCATTCAGTTTTTCAATCCGGGCGACTTGCGGGTGGCACAGAAGGCTTGCGGTCTGTGCCATGAGCAAATCATCAATAACAGTATTCACAGCATGATGGCCACCGGCGCGATGCTCTGGGGCGCGGCGACCTACAACAATGGCGCTCTCAACCGCAAAAACTATATCCTTGGCCAGGGGTACGGCCCGGGCGGCACGCCGCTGGAACTGCTCAGCCCCATTCCCATCACGCCGGAAGAGACCCAAAAATACGGCTGGCTCCCGGCGCTCTTGCCTCTGCCCCGTTTTTCCCTCGGCCAGCCCGGCAACGTTTTTCGCATTTTTGAAAAGGGCAACAACGAACCGCTCGATGTGGGTAATCCTTTTCCGGACGAGCCCCCCGGGCGCCCTTTATCGCGCCTCTCGGACCGTGGGCTCGGGACTGAATTGCGCATCGACCCGGTCGTCGTTAACGCCCAAAAGACCCGCTTGAACGATCCGCTTCTCGATTTCCTCGGTTCCAATGATCGCGGCGGCGATTATCGCAGCAGCGGCTGCTCCGCGTGCCATGTCGTCTATGCCAACGATCGCTCACCGACCAACTCCGGCTGGTATAGCCGTTACGGACATCAGGGGCTCTCCTTCAGCGGCGATCCCACCATTCCGAAAAACGAACGCGGCCATCCGATCCAGCACCAGTTCACCCGCGCCATCCCGTCCAGCCAATGCATCACCTGCCATCAGCATCAGGGAAATCTCTTCGTTAACACCTATCTCGGCTACACTTGGTGGGACGAGGAAACCGACGCGCAATTTTTCTATCCCAAGCAACAAGTGGATCCGACCGATGAAAGTCTGCTGGCCTCGCAGAAGAAAACTCCAGAAGCCGCGGCGGCCAAGGGACTGTGGGGCGATGTCAATTTTCTCGACCGCTCCGCCGAACTGAATCCGAAACTTCAAGACATGCAGATCGCCGATTACCACTCCAAGGGCTGGATTTATCGCGCGATTTTCAAAAAAGACCGGCATGGCGATCTCCTCGACGAGAACGGGAACGTCATTGCGCCCGATGACCCCATGAAATGGGCCAAGGCGGTCCATCTCAATGATGTCCATCTCGCCAAGGGCATGCAGTGCATCGACTGCCATTTCGAGGTTGAGGAACATGGCAATGGCCTGCTTTATGGCGAACCGCGCAACATGACGACCATCACCTGCGTCGATTGCCATGGCACCATCGAAAAACGGCCCACGCTGGTCACCGGCGGCAAGGGCGGCGACCTTGTGCTCACTCCAGGCCAACCGCCAACGGTGCAACCGGTCGACATCGGCCAGAGTTACACTACTTGGGGCCCGCGCTTTTATTGGGTCGGCAACGAGCTTTACCAGCGCTCCAGCATGTCGCCCGACATCACTTGGCAAATTCCGCAGACCGTCGACACGATCGATCCTTCGTCGCCTCATTACAATGCCGCCTCGCGCTACGCCAAGACCATGATGCGGGACGGCGTGACCTGGGGGTCGGTGCCTGATGATCCCGAAAAACTGGCCCACAGCAATAAAGACATGGACTGCCAAGTCTGCCACACGTCGTGGGCCACCAGCTGCTTTGGCTGCCATCTGCCCCTGCGCACCAATAATCGCATACCAACGAATAAATTCGAGGGTGTCACCAGCCGCATCCTAACCTCCTACAATCCGCAGGTCGTGCGCGACGATGTCTTCATGCTTGGCATCGACGGCACGGTTAAAGATCACCGCATGGCGGTGATCCGTTCCTCCAGCGCCGTCGTTGTCAGTTCACAAAACGCCAACCGCGAATGGGTTTATGGCCAGCAGGAAACGATTTCGGCGGAAGGCTACAGCGGACAGGCTTTCAATCCTCATTTCCCCCACACGACCAGCGGAGTTGGGACGACGAAAAATTGCACCGACTGCCACATCTCCAAGACCGAGGACAACAACGCCATCATGGCGCAACTCCTCGGCTTTGGCACCGGAACGGTGAACTTCTTTGGCCGCTTTGCCTGGGTCGCCGCTGGAAACGACGGTTTTTATGCCGTGCCCTGGACCGAATGGGACGAGCCCCAGGCGGTGATCGGAAGTTCTCTCCACAGCATCGCCTATCCGCGCAACTATGCCGAACATCTCGCGCACAACCGGAATTTGCAGAATGCCGAGCACCACGACGGAAGCGACATTCTCGACATCTGGCGCCGCGGCGAATACATCTACACCGCCGCCGGGCCAAACGGCTTCATTGTCTACGACTCCGCCAACATCTACAACAAAGGCTTCTCCGAAAAAGTCGTCACCGCGCCCGTTTCGCCACTGGGTCAGCGAACCTACGTCCGCACGCCCTATTGCACGGCTGTCGCTCTTCCATCCACGCTTTCCAACGACGGCATGCGCACCCATCTGCCCGAAAACGAGGAACAACCGATCCACCCTCTCTACAACTACGCCTATCTGACCGACCGGGTCGAAGGATTGGTTCTGGTCGATGTCACCACCCTGTTTAACGGCAACCCTGAGGACAATTTCTTCAAAAAAGATGTCGTCTTTAATCCCGGCAACCAACTGAGCGACGGCACCGCCCTCACCGTGGCGGGCCGCTATGTCTATATCACCACCAATCACGGTCTATATGTGGTCGATGTCAACATGCCGACGAAACCCGTCCTGGTTGGAGAATATACCGGCACGCTGCGCCATCCGCGCTCCATTGCGGTGCAATTCCGCTATGCTTTTGTCACCGACGACGATGGTCTGAAGGTGCTCGACATCACCGACCCAACCAAACCGGCGGAAGTTCCCGGCGCGCTCGTGCGTCTCAAGCATGCCCAGCGGCTCTATCTTGCCCGCACTTACGCCTTTGTGGCCGACGGCGCGGACGGATTGGCCATTGTGAACATTGAGCGGGCCCGTCAGCCGGTTCTCGACCAGCTCTACAACGCCGGCGGCCAACTCAACGACACCCGCGCCGTCCAGGTCGGATCGGTCGCCGCCTCCATGTACGCGCTGGTCGCCGATGGCAAAAACGGGCTGCGGGTGCTGCAATTGATCTCGCCCGATACCGTGCCCGAGGCGGCCGGATTTGCGCCACGCCCCAAACCTCAACTGATCGCCACCTATCATACCGCCGGACCGGCTTTGGCCGTGGCGCGCGGATTAGATCGCGATCGCGTGGCCGACGAATCGGGCCACCAGACGGTCGTCTTCGGTCGGCGCGGTTCCCGGCCGTTCAATCTATCCGAAATGAACGCCTTTTATCGCTCCTCCACCGATCGCGCCTGGAACGATCCGGACCGGGAACAAGACGGCGATATCTATCGTGTCGACGATGTCTTCTGGCGCGATGGCCAGTTGAAAAACTCGGAAGGGAAAGTTCTCACCCCCAATGATGGAATGTCGGCGGACTCCTCTAATGCTCCACCCAAAACCGCGGGCGACTTCTAGTGCAAAAAGACCGGGCGGCAACTCGACATGAGCCACCGCCCGGTCAGGGGAGAAGAATGAACCTAACATAGGAATAGACACGATGGCAGGAGCACCGTTCAAGGTTGATGCATTACGTCTTCGTAACGTCGTGCAAGGCTCTCTGCCCAAGACGATAAGATAGTCGCGCACTCTCCCAATGTCCTCCTGCGACGTTCTCATCATCGGCGGCGGCCCCGCCGGACTTCGCTCCGCCCAACTTACTTCCGCGGCGGGCCTGGTCACCCTCCTCGCCGACCGCATGCCTTCCGTGGGGCGCAAATTCCTCGTCGCCGGACGGGGTGGACTTAATCTCACCCACTCCGAGCCGGTGGAAAAATTTCCAGCCCGCTATGGCGCCGAAACGGCCCGCTGGCAAGCGCTCCTGGCCGATTTTTCTCCTGCCGCCCTGCGCGCCTGGGCCGCCGATCTCAGCATCGAAACCTTTATCGGCACGAGCGGACGCGTTTTCCCCACCACCAAGCAAGCCGCCCCGCTTCTTCGCCGCTGGATTGCCCGGCTCAGAAAACAGGGCGTCTCTTTTCGCCTCCGTCATCAGCTCACCGATTTTCGCCCTTCCGGCTCCGGCGCGTACGAAGCCGTTTTTTCCACTCCCGGCGGCCCGGTCACCATGACAGCCCGGTCGCTGATCTTCGCTCTCGGCGGCGGTTCGTGGCCCCAAACCGGCTCTGATGGAACGTGGACCCGCCTGTTTGCCATGCACGGCGTTCCGGTCGCTCTCCTCGCCCCGGCCAATTGCGGTTGGGAGGTCGCCTGGCCGGAAAGTTTTCTTGCCGAAGCGGAAGGACTTCCCCTGAAAAACCTTGCCGTCTGCGCCGGGGATAAAACCGTGGCGGGCGAACTTCTCATTACCCGCTACGGCCTCGAAGGCGGCGCCATCTATCAGCTTGGACGCATCTTACGCGCCCAAGCTCGGCCCAAAATCGTGCTCGATCTCAAGCCCGCCTTCGATGTGAAGACGCTGTTGGCAAAAATTCCTTCCGACAAAACTCCCGGCCTGGCCGCCGCCGCCCGAGCCTGGCGGCTTGGTCCCGCCGCCCGCTCGCTCCTGCAACTCCACGCACCTTTTTCTTCGTGGAAGCAAATGGCACGGCTGGCGAAAAACCTGCCCGTCGAACTGCTTCGCCCCCGTCCTCTCGCCGAGGCGATTTCAACCGCCGGCGGTATTCCGTGGAGTGAACTCGACGGCAGTTTGATGTTTCATCGCTGGCCCGGAGTCGCCTGCGCCGGCGAAATGATCGACTGGGAAGCACCGACCGGCGGCTATCTGCTCCACGGGTGTTTCGCCACCGCCACGAAGGCGGCGCTTGGCGTCATCGATTTTCTTCAAGATCGTCCAGTTAATTTTCGCAAAAAAATCCGTTAATTCCGTTCAAAAAGAATCTACCCTTCGGTCATGCTCGTCTCGCTCCGCATCCGCAATCTGGCGCTGATCGAGGATCTCGTCTGGGAACCCGGTCCCGGATTCAACACCCTCACTGGGGAAACGGGCGCGGGCAAATCGATCCTCATTGACGCGTTGAACCTTCTCCTTGGGGAACGCGCCGACAAAACGCTTATCCGCACGGGCGCCGACGCCTGCGCGGTGGAAGCCGAACTCGGCCTAAAGGATGGCGTCCGCCTCCGCAAGATCAACACGCTTCTCGGGGAAATCGGCGCCGAGCCGTGCGAGGGGTGCTCCCTCCTTCTCAAACGCACTGTTTCGGCCTCGGGCGCCAATCGCCAGTTCGTCAACGGCAGCCCGGTTCCGTTGCAGGGACTCAAAAGCATCGGTGATCTTCTCGTCGATGTCCACGGACCGCACGATCACCAATCGCTTCTCTCCACCGAAAAGCAGGCGGAACTCCTCGACGCTTACGGCAAGCTGGAGCCGCTCCGCGTCGCCTGCGCAGCCGCCCATGCCACCCTACGCGAACTGGAACAGGAACGGACGGCCCTCGAAATGAGCGAAGCCGAACGGGAACAACGCCTTTCTCTTTTGCAACACCAGACCGGCGAGATCAACGCGGCCAAACTTCAGCCCGGCGACGATCTCCGCGCCGAGAACGATTACCACGCTGCGTCCCACGCACAGCAGATCGTCGAGCAGGCCGGCATTATCGCCTCGCTGCTCAACGACTCTGAAAACGCGGTGCTCACCCAGCTTGCCCAGGTCGAACGCGCGCTGGCCGCATGGCAGCGCATGGACGGTTCCATCGCCGAGCCCGAGACGCTCAACCGCGAAGCCATCGTCCGGCTGCAGGAGTTGCTCAGCGCGGTGCAAGCGCGGGCCGAACGGGTCGATCTCAACCCCGATCAATTGCGGCAGTTGGAGGAACGCTTCAATCTGATCCAAAGTCTCAAGCGAAAGTACGGTGGCAGCATCGAAAACATCCTTGCCTTTGGCGAGAAAGCCGCCGCGCAATTGACCGCGCTCGAAAGCCGAGCCGAATTTCTCGCCACTCTGTCGCAGCGCGAAAGCGCCGCGCGCTCCGCGCTGGAAAAAGCGTGCGCCGAACTCTCCGGCGCCCGCGCCAAAATCGCCGGGCCTCTGGACGAAAAAATTTCACGGGAATTGCGTGCCCTTGGATTCAACCAAGCGCGTTTTCAAATCGAACTCACGCGCGCATCCCGGCCGGGTCCTTCCGGCAACGACGAAATCGAGTTCATTTTCGCACCCAATCCGGGTGAAGCGCCGCGGCCTCTGCGCGCCATCGCGTCCAGCGGCGAGATGGCCCGCGTGATGCTGGCCGTGAAAACCACTCTCGCCGAAGTCGACGAAATCCCCATCCTGATCTTCGATGAAGTCGACGCCAACGTTGGCGGAGAAACCGCGGGCGAAGTCGGCCGGAAATTGCGCGGCCTCGGATACGCCCACCAGGTTCTCTGCGTCACCCATCTTCCGCAGGTCGCCGCTCAGGGCCAGAGCCATTTTGCGGTGGAAAAACGGGTCCGGCAAAACCGGACGGTCACCGAAATCGCGCGGCTCGAAGGCCCGGCCCGTCAGCGTGAACTGGCGCGGATGCTCGGCGGCCAGACGGAAGCGGCGCTGGCTCTGGCCAAAAGTCTGCTGGAGGGAAAGTAAGAGCGATCCAAAGCAAGCGCGCTTACGCTCGACGCCATCGCGAACTTCCGCCAATTTGATTTCATCCTATGAACATGTTCAGGAACATTCTGACGGTTGCATCAATCGCCTTTGGCATTTGTCTTTGGTGTCTTCCGGTCGATGACTGGAGATGGGTTGACGCGCTCGGCGGCCAGGTCGTCATGGCTCTCGATTTCCTGCTCAAGTTTCAGCCGTTCTCCACCATTATATTTGTTTGCATCGGTCTCGCTCTTTTCATGACCCGCAAGCAGTATTAGAAACTTATCTCAAAATGAGCCAAGGCTCGCGTTGCAAGCCGATCACGCACCAGTCGGTTTTCCGCGGTAGTGAATGACCTTGATTTTTTCCATGGTGACAAGCCCGCTGCCAATCATTTCGTCAAGGATGGGCATGAAGGTTTTGATTTTTTCCTCGCTATCGGCGATTTCGATCACCACAGGCAAATCCAGGGAAAGCATGAGGATTTTCGCCGTGTGCAGCCGGCAGCTCTTTCCGTAGCCCATCGGCCCGCGCAGAACAGTCGCGCCGGCCAAATGCATTTCCCGCGCCTTAAGCACGATAGCTTCGTAAAGCGGTTTGCGGTGCCATTTCTTCGCCTCGCCCACAAAAATACGGAGAAGGACGGCATCTTGCGGAATTTCCATACGGCTATCTCCTAACACTTACGGCGCAAATATAGCCCAGCCATACGGCCAATAAGCAACCTGCATTCGAGGCCAGGATATTGGCCCCGGCCCGCAACCATTGTCCATCCTGAACCAGATTGAGAGTTTGCCAACTAAAGGAAGAAAACGTGGTGTAACCACCACAAATCCCAATCATGAAAAATGTTCTCATTTCTGGACGCACCAGGAACGTTCCATCCGGGCCGGTCAAGGTACCGAAAAAGCCGATGGCAAACGATCCGATCACATTGATGATAAGCGTTCCCCACGGAAAAGTTTCTCCAATATGAGTGGCGATGAAGTCGGAAACAAGAAAGCGGGCCAACGTTCCCAGCGCTCCTCCGAGCATGACGATAAGGTAGATCAAAATTATTCTCCTGTTTGGGGTTTAACTGCAAACAGGAGTTATCAGCCCGGCGAACGCCCGGCGGTTTTCCTCGATGGGAAGGCAAACTCCATTGCCTTGGCGTTAGTAAACGTGAGGGAGCATACGCCGTCAAATAAAATAACCGGCTGAAATGCAACCTTAAGCCGGCTTGGATCAATTTGGCCTTGGTTAAGGCTCGACATCGACCGGCGTGCCTACGGCCACCATTTTAAGCACCTTGGCGGCATTCCAATTGGCTAAGCGAAAACAGCCGTGAGATTGGGTGCGGGATATGCTCTCAGGGTCGGGAGTGCCGTGAATGCCATAACCGGGCAGGCTCAACCCGATCCAAGCGATTCCCACCGGGTTGCGCGGCCCCGGCGGGAGCACCATTTTTTTGGTGATTCCTTCCGCCTTGGCGGCGTCGGCGAACAACGCCGGATCGAAGGTATAATCGGGATCGGGCACAACCGATTTTACCGTCAGAGTACCCTTGGGCCGCTTATTTTTGTCCTTGGCAATCGAACAGGGAAAGAAAGCGATGACTTTTCCGCTGGCATCGAGTGCTTCAATCGATGTCTGCGAAAGAAGGATGCGCAGCAACGCCGCCTTGGGAATCGGGGCGGCGGGATAGACCTTCGGCCCGATGACTTCCGTGCCGGCAACGAATGTTTTCACATCGCGGTTGAGCGCCTTGAGATATCCGCGCGTGCAATGAAATTTTTCGGCCAGCATCTCCCACATATCGTTGTATCCGAGCCGCGTGGCTTTCGATTTTTCGCGCCATGTCACCGGCTTGGGCATGATCGAAGCGACATCGTCCGCCGTCACTACATAGTTGAGAAACGGCTCGCCCGGCTCCCCGATAGCGTCGCGGGTTCTCTGGTCGAGAATTCCGGTGACGGGCAAGCCGTGGCTGGCCTGGTAAGCGCGCAACATTCTTTGCGTGCGCATGCCCTGGTCCCCATCAATAAAACCGCAGGAAAAATGCATCCGCTCCAAAGCCACCTGGTAGGCGGCGATTCTCTCGGTATCAAGTTTGTTGGGATCCAGCGGCAAAGCGCGGGCGGGTATGCCTGCCGGATTCACGGCTGATACCGGCTGCGCCACGGGTGGCACGGCAGGCGCAGGACTAATTTTCACGGCCACGGATGGCGGTGAAACAGCCTTGACTGCCGGATGTGGCGGAGAAACCGGCGCCGGTTTGAGAGCAGGCCGCGGCATGACAGTTTGCGCCCCCGCTTTTGCTTTTGCTTTTGATTGCTCCTCTTCAGCCATGGAAGGCAGCGGTGGAGTCGGTTTCGGCGCGGGCCTAGGCTTAGGCACAGGCGGAGCCTCCGCCGTATAGGTGGTTGCCGGATGGGATCGATTTTTGCCCCCAAGCCAATCCTTGATTTTAGGCGCTGCAAAATAAAGCGCGCCTATTCCAGCCAACGCCAAAGCCAGCCCGGCGGCGATGCTATATATAAGGGTGGAATTTTTCCCGGGCTTGCGAGGTCGGCGAGGAGAATGGGACGATTTTGGCGCCGGGCGCGTTTTACGCCGGGGCGCGGCATTAAGATGAGCGGGACGGGGACGGCGAAATGGCATTACAAAAACTTACTTGGCTTGCGGCGCGTCTTGTTCGTGATACTCCGCTTCGGTGTTTACTTTCCAGCAATCATAGTGACGGTCCCCCATCGTGTTGCGCGCCGCCAACATCGCCGTCATCATCGAATGGTCCTGATTATTGTAATGATGCATGCCATTGCGGCCAACCGGCTGCAGATTGGCGAAAAGACTGACCCAGTCGCGGATGGCCTTGACATTTTCCTGGTAATTTTGGTTGTAGATCGGATAGGCCTTTGGCATTCGCACGACAAACGCATCCTGCACCTCCTCTGCTCTGATTAATCCGATCTGTTCCGCTTCCCGGATGGCCAATTGCGCCAAGTCGTAATCGCTCGACAACCAAAGTCCGTCGTTTTCGAAACAAAAATATTCCATGCCCAGAGAGGTCACGCCGGGATCGGGTACCATCTCCATGCTCCAGTTCTTGTAATTCTGGATCCGGCCTACTCTCACGCTTGGATCGTGGATATAAATCCAGGTGTCGGGAAAAACATTGGCTCGGTTGACCACCACGCAGACGGTGATGAAATCCCGGTAACGCAGCCGCTTCGCCGCCGCCACGACTTCCTTGGGCGGGGGTGGGTCGAGCGAAAGCATCAGCTCCTGCAAAGGAATAGAACTGATAAAATGGTCGCCCTCCTGCTGAAAAAATTCCCCCGTCTGGCTGATGCCGGTAATGTGGGTGACACCGGTCTCATCCCAGTGAATCGTCTGAACCTTCCGGTCCAGCACCACCTTGTTGCCCGCGGCCATGATCTTCTCCGCCGCCGTTTCCCACATCTGGCCGGGTCCCAGCCGCGGATAGAAAAAATGGCGGATGAGAGTCTTGGCTGTCGGCGCCGTCTTCTTGCCCTGGAATGCGCTCAGCACCGCTTCACGCAAGGAAAGCCCCTTGATCCGCTGCGCGGCCCAGTCAGCGCTGATCTCATCGCAGGAAATGCCCCACACTTTTTCGGTGTAAGCCTTGAAGAACATTAAGAAAAGACGCTCGCCAAAACGGTTCGTCACCCATTGGGCAAAAGTTGTCTCCGGCTTGATCGGCTTCACCCGCGCCTCGATATAGCTGAGAAGAATGCGAAACGTCTCCACCGGGCCGAGGTTTCTAAAAGCATTCATCGCCTCGAGCGGATAATTGAAATATTTCTTCCGGTAGTAAATTCGCGACATCCTGGGACAGTCGATAAAGTTGTCCGGCATAATCTGCCGCCAAATTTCATTGACCTCCTGCGATTTGCTGAAGAAGCGATGGCCTCCAATGTCAAACCGGAAGCCCTCCGCCCGCACGGTACGCGAAAGCCCTCCGACATAAACCGGATCGGACTCCCAAACCACCACTTCTTTACCTGCTCGCGTCAGCTCCCACGCCGCGGTTAATCCAGCGGGGCCCGCCCCCATGATCACAATCGGCTTCGCCATAGATAACGGGATAGTCTTTCGACTCGAGGGGCAGTCGTCAAACCTAACCGCCACATTCCCAGCTAAAAACTATCAGGCAAAAAAGTGGGGATGCAGGGTGCAAATGGGGATTTGTCCGGCCTTAAGCACGACTTCGACCACGTCAAACCGATAATAAACGTCCTCCCGCCGCAACAATTCAAGATAGTGAAGGGCCGCGGCGCGGACGCTCTCCTGCTTGTCGAGGTCAATCGATTCGGCCGGACGGCCAAATTCTTCGCTGGAGCGGGTACGAACCTCGACAAAAACAAGAAGTTCCCCACAACGGCAGATCAGGTCGATCTCGCCCCGCTCCATCCGGTAATTGCGGTAGAGAACGCGGTAGCCCTGGCGCCACAGGAAAGCCGCCGCCACCCGCTCACCATAATTCCCGATTTCGGCCCTCGTCGCCAGCGGCGGAGCTGGCCTGCTCGCGCACCGGTCGAAAAGATTTGCGATGAATCGGACAAGGTCCGTAAAGGGCAAGAGCACGTGCGTGGTACGGGGTTCCGTAACCCTTATGTTTCTCCAAACCATACGCCGGGTAAAGCACGGCAAATTCCGCCATGGCGCGGTCCCGCGCGACTTTGGCGATAACGGAGGCTGCGGCGATGGAGGGGCAGAGCGCGTCCCCGTCCACGATGGTGCGTTCGTCGCAAGGCAAGCCGGCTTTCTGGTTACCGTCGATAAGACAGAAGTGGGGCGCCAGCGAGAGCCCGGCGACCGCCCGGCGCATGGCGAGCAGGCTGGCTTGCAGAATATTGTGGGAATCGATTTCCTCCACCGAGGCGATGCCGATGGCCCAGCGCACTTCGGCGTGGGCACACAAGAATACGCTCAATTCTTCGCGGTTTCCCGGAAGAATTTGCTTGGAATCTTTGAGATGCCGGTGGGTCAGGCCATCGGGCAGAATCGCCGCCGCGGCAAAGACGGGGCCGGCCCAACAACCGCGCCCGACTTCGTCGACTCCCGCCACAACGATTTCCGCCGCCGGGCGCATCCGGCGCTCAAACCTCCAGTTCAACGAGGATCGCGCCCGGGCCATGGAACCCTTATAGCCGGGCTCGGAGCGAGCGGCGCAAGTATTTTGTTATTTCGGCGTCTTTGAACTCACAGGCTGCCGCCCTTAAAATCCGCTCAGGCTCGGTTCATCCTCGAAGTTCTGCTCGTTCGTTTCCCTGGCGAGCAAAAATTGCGAAGTAATATCCAGAATGCGGCCTCCGGTCAGTACGGCGGTCGTGCCGTCATCCCGTGTCCATTTGACTTGGCCGCTTATCACCTGGGGAGCCTCCCAGGGATATCCTTGGGCATTGTCGGCGAGAAGTATCCGGCATTCGCGGGTGCTCAGGGGCGCGCCGTTTAATTTTTTGAACGATTCGGCCACGGAAAATCCCCTCGAAAGCGAAACCCTGATTTCGTAGCCCGTTCTCTGAAATAACAGAAAGGTCAGCGAAGGATTAGTTGCCTGGCGCGCCTGTTCGTGACTCGCGAGCGGCGTACCGTAGCGCGCGATAAGCTGATCCGTGTTTTCACCCAATCGCGCCCAGACGGGAGAGATTGCACCGATGATAAAAAAGACCACCCAGATGGCTGTATTCATAGTAAATAGTAAAGCTTAAATAGTGTTTCCGTAAAAGCAACCAAGCGGCGGTATTTGTTCTTTTGTATAAGACAGCGCTGTCCTCAATCCGCCGACATGCCGCGCTACGATTACGTGACCGTTGCTGTGGCGTCGGTACATGCAACGCGATCAGGCCGGGAAATAAAAAATAACGCGCAAAAAAGCAATCTGTTCCAACGTTTAATCTTCTGTGGCATCGCCGGCGTTATGGTTGGTGTGGAGTTGACTCATTCACTTTTTCAAGAACTTCATATCGAGTTCCACGAGGGCAGGATGGTGCCAATAACCCAACAGATCAAAACCAGTACGAACTCTGATGCTCCTGTGATTCCGAAATGACATGCTATATACCCTGCGGCCAGTCCTCCTTGAAAGGCCCCCCAAAGCCATTGATCCCAAGAAAGCCCAATGCGGTATCATATTGTTGTTCCCGTAGCGGGCTAGCCCACCACCGTTGTCCCACCATTCTTGCCATGGCGACAGTCGCCGCTACAATACGAATATCCGATGCAATCTTCTTCCGACAATCTTGATGCCGTGACCACGGCGGAGACACAGCCGGCGCCGGCGGCGCAGCCGGGCTTTACTCTCGGTTCGGTACCCTATTTTAACGCACGTCCCCTCACCTACGCGCTTCAGGAACCGCTGGCGCTCTTGGAGCCGAGCCGGTTGGCCACCGAACTTTCCTCGGGACATCTCCAGGCGGCGCTCGTCCCCCTGAGCGAGGCGCTGGAAAACGGGAGCGCCTACCATATCGTCAACGGCTACGCCATCGGGTCGCTGGGGAGCGTCTATAGCGTGGTGCTGGCGCATATGTTGCCGGTGGTGCGGCTGAAAACCATCGCGCTCGATCCGGCGTCGAAGACTTCCAATCAACTGCTGCGCGTCTTGCTGCGCAAATATTACCGGATGAATCCGGTTTATGTTTCCCCCGACGAGGCGGCGGAAGGGCAATTGCTCATTGGCGACCCGGCCATTTCGTACCGCCAGTCGCATCCCGACGAGAGATATCTCGATCTGGCCCAGGCATGGCACGCGCACACGGGGCGGCCGTTTGTTTTCGCGGTGTGGGCGATTCGCCGGGACACGCCCGATCCGGCGGCGCTGGCGCAAAAGCTTCGCGCGGCGGCGCGAACGGGGCTGGCGGCGCGCGATGAAATTGCCCGGACGCCGTTCGAGCACCGCTACCTGAACGATCATCTTTACTATCGCCTCGAGGCGCCGCAAAAGAAGGCGATCTCCGCTTTCGCGGCGGACCTCGTGGAAATAGGGCTGCTCGCTTCCTGTCCGGAATTAAGTTATATCTAGGTGATGACCCGCGCGCGCCCTGCTGAAGAACTTTTATGATCCAACCTCTACTTGACAGCGAAATCAAAGCCAAGGTGCTCGATGGCGAGCGCATCACGCCCGAGGAGGCGAAGCAGCTCTATTTCGCTCCGCTGACCGAGTTGGGCGAGCTGGCCGACGCGCGGCGGCGGCAACGCAAGGGCGCCGCTTACGAGGGGCGTGGCAACGAGATCGTCACCTACATCATCGACCGGAACATCAACTACACCAACGTCTGCAACGTTTACTGCAAATTTTGCGCCTTCATGCGGACGGAGCGCGACGATGACCATTATGTGCTGACTCCGGAGCAGGTCGGGCAAAAGATCACGGAGCTCGAATCGATCGGCGGCACCCAAATCCTCATGCAGGGCGGACATCATCCGAAACTCGGCATCGATTATTATCTCGATCTGCTCCACTACATTCGCCGGAACCATCCCACCATCAACATTCACGGCTTTTCGCCGCCAGAGTTCAACCATTTCGCCGAAGTTTTCGGCATGTCCCTGGAGGAAGTGATCCTGCGCTTCAAGGAAGCGGGGCTGGGCTCGATCCCGGGCGGTGGCGGCGAAATTCTCGTGGATAAAGTGCGCAACGCCATTGCGCCGCTGAAATGCAACTCGGATCAGTGGCTTGAAGTGATGCGGATCGCGCACCGGCATGGATTGGCCAGCTCGGCCACGATGATGTTCGGCCACGTCGAGAGCATCGAGGACCGGATCGAGCATCTGCGGCGGCTACGGGAGACGCAGGATGAAACCCGCGGCTTCACCGCGTTCATCTGCTGGACATTCCAGCCGGAAAACACGCGGCTCAAGGCGACCCCGGTTGGCTCCCACGAGTATCTCCGCATGCAGGCATTAAGCCGGGTCTTCCTCGACAACTTCGACAACGTGCAGTCTTCCTGGGTGACGCAAGGCCCGAAAATCGGGCAGGTCGCGCTCCAATACGGCGCCAACGACTACGGCAGCGTGATGATGGAAGAAAATGTCGTTTCCGCGGCGGGGACGAGCTTCCGGTTGACTGTGGATGAAATCCGCAAAGCCATCACCGAGCTTGGATACGAGCCACGCCAGCGGGATAATTGGTACAAACTGTTGAATTGATCCCGGACCGGGGCGCACGATTCAATTGAATAGCGCGCGGCAAACTGACTAATTTTGAGGTAGGTTTGGTTTCTAACATTATGCCGCGACGCCGATACGATTTGGAAAAAACCGAAGCACGCCATCTCGCCCTTTACGCGCAAAGCAGTATTTCATCCCGGGGGCGGGTTCATCCGGAGGACCAGCACCCCTTTCGCACCGTCTTCCAGCGCGACCGGGACCGGATTGTCCACAGCCGCTCCTTCCGGCGCCTCGAATATAAGACCCAGGTCTTTCTCAACGGCACGGGCGACCATTATCGGACACGGATGACCCATACCATCGAGGTCTCGTGCATCGCGCGGACGCTGGCCCGCTCGCTCGAACTGAATGAAGACCTTGCCGAAGCCATCGCCCTGGCGCACGACCTCGGTCATCCCCCCTTTGGCCATCTGGGCGAGGAGACGCTCGACTGCCTCATGGCCAAACACGGTGGTTTCCGGCATAATGCCCAGAGCTTGCGGGTGGTCGAGGAGCTCGAGTTGAAGTATCCCGAATTTAACGGCCTGAACCTGACTTGGGAAGTACGCGAGGGCCTGCATAAGCCTTACCCACCGCATGTTCTCGGAGAGGGTTTCATCCAGCCGTCGCTGGAAGCGCAGGCAGTCGATTTGGCTGATCAGGTCGCCTATATCTGCCACGATCTCGACGACGGGCTCGATTCGGGTTTGATCAAAGAAGAAGAACTCGAAGCGCTCGAACTTTGGCGCGCGACGCGTCACGAGGCGCTCTCCCCCTACCCTCATCTCGAACCGGAGCGGGGCCGCTATTACGTGTTGCGCTGCCTGCTCGGGCGGCTGGCCGATGATATCATCACCTATTCAGGCCGGGCCATTCGCGAACGATCCCCGCAAACAAGCGATGAAACGCGGCGCCTGCAAGCTCTCATTACCTTCTCGCCCGAAACGGCAAAACTCGCCCGGGAATTGCTGAAGTTTCTTTACGAGCGTTTTTATTATCATCCCGATTTGCTGGCCTTGCGGCAGCGTTCCGTCGATTGCCTGAATCAGCTTTTTGATCTGCTGGTGGGTCACCCGCATCTGCTGAGCCCGCAGTTTGAAAAGCGATTGAAAAAAGACGGTGTCCATCGCGCCGTCTGCGACTATCTTGCCTGTCTCACCGACCGGCAAGTCTACACCCAATACCGAAAATTTATTGGCGGGCCGGCCTCGTTGGAAATTTCACGCCTGGAACAGCCGGCCCTCCTTTAAATTACCGTCGTCATGGCCGATGATCCTTCTTCCTCCGCGGCCATCCAGGCCGCTCCGGATAAAACCGCGCCGGCGGCCCAAGTGGATCTTCGCCCATTGACCACCAGCGAATTGATCGATCGTGGTTTCACGCTTTACCGGGCACATTTTGCCGGATTTCTGCTCCTGGCCCTGCTCTGCCAAATCGCGCCGCTGGTCAGCCAGGTTCTCATCACGATAACAGGAATCGCGCCCACGGTAACCGATCTCATGGATAACCCTTACGGATGCCTGTCCCGGGTGGGCGTCATGCTAATAATTATGTTTGTTGCGCAGTTGATTGTTTTTGGATTCGAAGTGCTGCTGACTTTTTACATTGCCGATGCCTGCCTGGGCAAAATTCCCTCCGTACGGAACAGCATGCGCAAATTTGCCACCCGCGTCTGGGCCTCGGTTTGGACTTTTGCGCTCAGCCGCGCGTTGATCAGCCTGACACTCATTTTTCCCTTCCTCGTGGTCGCTGCGGCTTATCTCTATGCCGTGAAGTATCCCCCGGTGGAGTTTTTTTTCATCGCGGCCTTCGCGATGGTGGGGATTTTGCTTTTCATCGCTTCGCTGGTTCCGGTTTTGGTGGTTTTCATGCGTATTTGGGTGATTATTCCGCCTCTGGCGATAGAGCGGCTCTCCGGCTGGAAGGCGGTCGGTCGCTCCGTGGAGCTGGTCCGGTATGATCCCGGCCTGGGGATCCTCTATTGGGGTGAAATGAGGTTGAGTTTTTTGCTCCTGCCGCTTTTTGCCATCGAATTGCTCATCCTTTCCCTGACTTCCCTGCCGCTGATCATCGTCGACTTTAGCGAGGCGGTGCGCCACGGCGCGGCCCAGTTAAACGCGCCGCCCGACGCCACCATGATGGCCAGCACCGTGCTGGCCTTTCTCGCCGAATCGCTGGTGTTGCCACTCTATCCCATTGCCACCACCCTTTTCTATTACGATGTGCGTATCCGGCGCGAAGGATTTGATCTGGAATTTATGGCCGAAAATCTTCGGAGCATCAACGCATGATTCGGGTTCTCCTTTTCGCTCTTGCCCTCGCCGACGGCCTGGGCGCGCTGCCCTCCCGGGCCGGTGACGATGCTCCGGACCTCCGGCCCGCGCCGGTAACGGATCCCACGCAAGTCGCGGCTCATTATCAAACCATCCTGCAAAAGCCCGAATTTCATGATTCGGGGGAGGTTGACGCCGACGAACGCTTGCGCGACATGCTCACGCAGTGGTTCTTTAGGCTCGGGCAAAAAATGAGCCAGTTCAAATACGTCAGCGAGATGTCCCGGGTAGCCTCCATCGTGCTCACCGGAATGGTTGTTCTCTGCGTTGGCGGCGTTATTTACGTCGCCGTGCGCATCTACCGGCGCCGGACTGAATTCGATCAGGACAAGACGGCGGATATGCCGGGGCAAAAGACTTTTCGCCCTCCCGAATTCTACGAGAAGGAAATTCAGGAAGCGGTCCGGGCCGGCGATTGGCATGCGGCGTGGCTGGCGGCCTGGCGGCAATTCCTTTCCCGCCTGGAGAACCGCCAGCTCGTCGAGGCGGACCGGACGCGCACCAATCACGAATATCTCGCCCAGTTGCGCGAACGCATGCCACGCTCACCGGCCCTGGCGCTGCTTACCGCCATGGTGAATGCCTACGATCTTTATATCTATGGCCACAAACCGGTGGCCGAACCGGACTGGAATCTTTTCCATCGGCAAATCAGCGAGGCGGGTCTGCTTCTGCGTCTCGAGAACAGTACCCCGCATCCTCAATCCAGCCCGCCATGAATCGCAATCTCGTTTATGTCCGCGTGTTGCTGGCCGTGCTTGCCCTCGTGGCGCTGCTCGCTTTTTTTGCCCGTGCACCGCATCACGGTCCGGGAGAAACTTGGCTTCCCTCCAGCTTCAATCCCACCGGAGCAGGTTCCATGGCTTTTTACCAGACGCTGGCGGATCTGAATTGGCCGGTCGATCGCTGGCGCGATCCGCTGAGCCGTCTCGCCAATTTCGGCTCGGGCAATACACTAATCATCACCCGCTCGCCGGTGGGCGCCCGCGCCTATTTTACCGATCAGGAGATCGAGTTGCTGACCGAATGGATGAAACGGGGAAATACCTTGCTGCTGATGGGCGCGCTGACCCAGTCGGAGGATATGCGCGCCATGTTGCGTGCATGTGGATTCCGTGTCTCCGAACCAGCCCATCCTGTTTCCGATATATTCGAATCACTCGATTTCCGCGCCAAACCGCCCATCGAACTTGAACCGTTTAATCCCGCGGCGGACTCGGGCACGCTGGTACTGCCCCAATGCGCTCCCCTTCTTTTCATCGGTCCGGCGGGCGAAAAAGTGCTTTGGCAGGGAAATGACGGGCCCTACGCGACCGAGGCGCCGGTGGGCGCAGGACATGTCATTTGCATCGCATCGGACCGGTTATTCAGCAATGCCTGTCTCAACCGCGGTGATAATTTGGCCATCGTATTGCGTTTATTAGCGCCGGGCGGAGCCGTCCCCCATCACCTGTTTTTTGAAGAGAGCCACCATGGGTTTCCCTCGACTTTTCCACTCGCCCGTTTGCTGGATCATCCCGGTGTCCGTTTTGCGGGAATGTTGGCGCTTCTTGGGCTGCTCGCCTTCTTCGGCTCTTCTCTGCTTCGCTTCGGTCCCGTTGTTCCCATCCAGCCTTCACCGGGCCGGTCGGCGCTCGAATTTGTCGATTCCATCGCCGACCTTTACCAGCGGGCCGACTTGCGCCACGATACGCTGAAGTATCTTTTCACCGAAACGCACCAGCGGGTGCTTCATCGGCTTAATCTTCCCCCGGCCGCTTCGCACGAACTCATCGCTTCGCGTCTTCAGCAGTCCAATCCACATCTGCCCAAGTGGAAAAAACTGGCGCAGCGCTTCGATTCTCAGGATCATGCCCACGGTCTTCCGCCATCGGGCTGGCTCCGGGTGGCCAAAGACTTAATCGCAATCAAATCCGCCATGGCATGAACTCGATCCTCGCTGCCCGCGCCGCCGAAATCCGGCAGGAAGTCAAAAAAATCATCATCGGCCAGGAGACGCTGGTCGAAAAGACGCTGATCGCTCTGCTCGCAGGCGGACACGTCATCTTGGAAGGCGTTCCCGGCCTGGCCAAGACGCTTTTCGCCCGTGCGCTCGCCGCCAGCCTCCGGCTTAAGTTCAAGCGCATCCAGTTCACGCCCGATCTCATGCCATCCGACTTGATTGGCACCAACGTTTTTCAACCCGACACCCATACCTTCAAATTTTTGCCCGGACCTCTTTTCGCCGATATTCTCCTCGCCGATGAAATCAATCGCACGCCGCCCAAAACCCAGTCGGCGTTGCTCGAAGCCATGGAAGAGCACCAGGCTACCGTTGATGGAATGTCCTATCCCCTGCCGGCTCACTTCTTTGTCATTGCCACCCAGAATCCAATCGAATACGAAGGAACTTTTCCCCTGCCCGAAGCACAGACCGACCGTTTTCTCTTCAAAATCAAGGTCGATTATCCGACCCCGGCGGACGAATTGCTGCTACTTCAGCAGAGTCCGTTTTCCCAGCACGTTGAAGATGTCATCCAGCCGCGTGCTGCAGCGGATGATTTCACGGCGGCGCACCGGGAAATCGAAGCGGTGACAATTGACCAGTCCATCTACGATTACACCCTGCGGCTCCTGATCGCCTCGCGACAGAGCCCTCAACTTACCCTTGGAGCGAGCCCACGCGCGGGCCGCGGCTGGATCAAGGCGGCGCGCGTGCTGGCCGCGCTGCGAGAACGCAATTTCGTCACGCCTGACGATATTAAAGAACTGGCTTATCCCATCCTTCGCCACCGTCTGGTGCGCAAAGCCGAAACGGAAATCGAAGGCACGACGGTCGAACAGGTCATCGATCAACTCCTCGCTTCGGTCGAAGTACCGAGGTAGGGAAGAGACCTAGAGGCTATCCGAAAAGTAGACATAGTTCCCATGAGGAGTCGAATTTGGGCCGAATCGAGGCGCGAGCGACGAGCATACCCGCAGTGGTCTGTAAGGAGCGAGCAACGCAGAGCTCGGCCCAAATTCGCCGTCACCCTATGGGCCGAAGTCCTTTTGGTGTGATCTGCGCCTACTTTTCGGATAGTCTCTACGGCGGGCCAACACAATCTATGGTCTTTCTGCCTCGTTTTTACTTCACGCTGGTCATGGCCATTTTGCTCGCGCTGGCCTCGGTCAACCTGCCCGAAAGCATGACCGCCAGCTTGGCCGTAACCATACTTCTCACCGGCGCCGTTTTGGCGGACGCTGTTTTTATTCCGGCCGGAACGCTGCGGGTGAAACGCACCGTGCCATCCATTCTGAGACAGTCGCAGCCTTTCACGGTCGAGTTGACGCTGTTCAATCAGGCCGAAAGAACGGCGGCATTCGAAGTGATTGATTCATCCCCGGGCGAGTTTGCCGGATCGCCCAAAATCATCACCCGGCGGCTCCCACCCCGTCGCGAAATCATTCAAACCTATACTTTAAGAAGCTATCGCCGGGGCATCTTCGACTTTGGCGCGGTCTTCTACCGCGTTTCAGGACCTCTCGGCCTGATCCAGCGCCAGGGGAGAATTGACCTGCCGCAACGCGTTCAGGTCTTGCCGGACCTGACGGACGAAAGTTCGCGCGATTTGCAACTCGCGTTGGCCGGCGCGCTCCAGGCCGGACGCCGGAAATCGCCGCGGGGCGGCGAAGGCAGCGAGTTTGAATCTTTGCGTGAACACCGGCGCGACGACGATTTTCGCCACATCGACTGGAAGGCTTCAGCCAAGCGCGGCAAGTTAATTAGCCGCCAATATGAAACCGAACGGGACCAGCGTCTCATGATCATGCTCGATTTGGGCCGGCTCATGAGCCCGAAAATCGGCCCCTACCGCAAACTCGATTACGCCATCAACGCGTCCGTGCATTTGGCGCAGGTTGCCATTCACAAAGGCGATTGGGTGGGATATCTTCTCTTCAACGACGAATTGCGCGCTTTCGCCGAACCGAAAAGAGGCCATGCGTTAATGTCCCATTTCGTGCAAAATCTTACCTCGGTTCAGCCCTCGCGTTTGGAATCCGATTACGCGGCGGTTTTTCATCACGTTTTGCGCCGCTGCTCGCGCCGGACGCTGATCATTTGCTTTACCGATCTGGGCGATCCTGCATCGGCGCGCAGCCTGCTTCAGGCCGTTCTGCCTCTTCAGCCCCGGCATTTGCCGGTCATCGTCACGGTCAGCAACTCGGAAATTCTCGAGGCCACTCGCCGGGAGCCGCGGAATGATTTCGAGGTTTACCGGCACGTCGCCGCCATGGAAATTTGGAATGACTACCAACGGACTTTGCGCGGACTGCGTTGCCGCGGCATCCGGGCCATCAGCGTGCCCGCCCAGGAACTCAGCCCCGCGACCATCAACGAATACCTGCGCATTAAGGAAACGGCGCGGCTATGACCGCTGCATCCCGCTAGGATTTTTTCCCGGCCTTCCCGTCAGCAGCAGATACATCCAAAACAGGCCTCCGAGCATCAACCCAAGCACGATCTTGAACCAGACCGGAAAATGGGACGGCGAGACAAATGCCTCGATACAGCCGGCGATAACCAGGGCGGGCACACTGGCCAAAGCCATGCGCACTGCGGAACGTCCTTGAATGGCAAGCGCCCCGGCTCGCGGCCAAAAACCGGGGTTCAGCAGCGCATTGGCGACCACAAAACCCGCTCCGCCCGAAACGATAATTGCGCTGACTTCCAGGATGCCGTGCCCGGCAATGAATTGAAGGGCGAGTCCCAACAAACCATAATTGGCGCAAAGCTTAAGCACGACTCCGAGGAGAAAGCCGTTGACGAAGAGTATCCAAAAAGTCAAAAGGCCGAAGGAAAGGCCCCCGATGAAAGCGAAAAGAGCAACGGAAATATTGCTGGTGAACAAAAACGTGGAGGAAACGATACCCGGCAACACATTAAAGACGCTGCCGGTCCACATATGGCCGGAGTAGATCGAATTGAGCACCTCGGTGGGCAAAACCAGGAGCGCCACGCGCTCGTTCACTTGAACCGCCGATAAACCCAGCGCAACGCCGAGCAGGAAAACAATTCCCGACCAGAGCACGGCTTGCAGGTGTTCACGCACCGCCAGCGGAATATCGTTGCGGAAAAACCGGCCGATGACGCGCGGGGTCAGGCGATGAGGACGATAAATCTGGTGGTGCGCCCGCGCCACCAGTTGGTGGAGAAACAACAACAGCGTCGTTCCGCGATAATGAGTCTGGGCAAAAGCCAAGTCACCCGTTGTCGAGCGGTAAAGCGCGCTCAGTTCCTGCAAAAAAGGACGGCTGGTGCGGCGTGTACCACGCGTCTCGATCGCCCCGAGCATGGTCTCCAACTTTTGCCAGCGAGGCCGGTTTTTCCGGACAAAAGCGCCAAGAGTCATGACGGTGTCAGACCCGGCGGGCCAATTCGAGGAGCCATTCCTCGGGTGGCAACACGGACCGTTCCAAGTCGGTTCCCCGGGCGAGAGATTTCAGGTTTTCCTGGATGGACACCGCCAACCGGGCGCGTATCTCGGGCTGAAGATGCGCCCGGCGGCTGAGATAGCGTTGCAGCAGTTCCCACTGAGCCGGACTTAACCGCAGGGATGGCGCCGCGGAGCCCTGGGGAGAGGCGGCGCCCGCGTCAATCACATCAAAAATGGACCAGTCGATCGGCGTTTCATGGATAACCAGCGTGCGAGCCATCAAATCCCCCAGTCTTTGCGCGTGGCGGCTGACGAAAATCATCAGCAATCCAATCAGCCCCATGGGGCCGAAAGTATCGATGGGACGGGAGAGATTGCGCAACAGGACATCGATCAAGCTCACCGGCGTGCCATCGGCTTTAATCACCCGCAGGTGAAGCAGCCGCTTGCCTGGCGTTTGGCCGTTCCAAAACCACTCAAAGAAATTGAAGTAACCCCATTGGACTCCAAAAATGAGCAACAGAAAAAGTGTGGTGATCGCCGCCGAACTAAACCGGCTAATCCAATCGGCTTCCTGATTTCGTATCACCATGCTGGCGGCAACGTATCCGCCGAAAAGCAGGAGGGCGCAACAGGCGAGGTCGATTAGGATGGCCAGAGTGCGGCTGCCGACGTTGGCGACTTCGATCTGCAGGTCGATTTCTTCCGGCAATTCAAGCTCGGTTTTTCGCGCATCCCAGGTCTGATCCGCCATATTCATCTAGAGGCTGTCCGAAAAACAGGCGTCGGTCACGCCGAATGGAGCCTTCATTGAGGCATTCTCGTCATCCCAACCCGATTTTAAGGGCGGTCACCATTCCAAAACCACACTCGCCCACGTCAGACCGCCGCCAAAAGCGACCATGAGAAGAAGATCGCCCCGGTCCAGCTTTCCAGCCATGGCTGTTTCATGAAGGCAGATCGGCATGCAGGCCGCTGAAGTGTTTCCGTACCGGTCGAGATTGATGATAAAATGCTCCATAGAGACATTGAGTCGCTGGGCCACGGCATCAACGATGCGGAAATTGGCCTGATGCGGAATAATCCACCGCAGCTGCTCCGGCTTGCATCCGGCCCTTTCCAGGCATGCTTCCGCCGACTGATTCATGGCCGTCACGGCGTATTTGAAAACCTCTTTTCCCGACATCTGGAGATACTGGAGTTGCTGGTTGAGAACTTCCGGCGTGATCGGCTGGCGGCAGCCGCCCGCCGGGATCGAAAGGATTTCCGTTTGCGCGCCGTCCGCGCCAAGATCGTAAGCCAGCAATCCGCGCGCGCCGGGGCGATGCTGCAAAATAACCGCGCCCGCTCCGTCGCCAAAAAGAACGCAGGTGTTACGGTCCTGCCAATTGACCACGGAGGAAAGCTTTTCCGCGCCAATGACCAGGACGGTCCGGTAAACGCCGCTGGAAATAAATTGATCCGCGGTAACCAGCGCGTAAAGAAAGCCGGAACAGGCGGCTTGAATGTCAAAGGCGGCGGCGCGCTTCGCGCCGATCTTATGCTGGATGTAGCAGGCGGTGGATGGGAAGGCGTTGTCGGGCGTGCAAGTTGCGACGATAATCAGGTCGATGTTTTGGGGATCAATCCCCGCCGCCTGGATCGCCTGCTCAGCCGCGCGCGCCCCCATATCGGAGGTAAATTCGTCTTTGTCCGCGATACGGCGCTCGCGGATGCCGGTGCGGGAGAGAATCCACTCGTCGGTGGTATCGACCATCCTCTCGAGATCCGCATTAGTCAGAACCCGTTCCGGGAGATAAATCCCCGTGGAAACAATCGAAGAATGAGAACTCATGATAAACGTGCGCGCATGATTGCTAGCACTTATTGAACCGCTTGACCAGAATTGTCCTCCAGGAATTTGCGGAACACTTGAAGGTATCCAAAAACGAAATAGTTGCAAAGCGATTCGGGGGGTAAGCAAATGGCGCTTGGAGCGTTTCCCCTCGTTCCCACGTCGATTTTGCGCGGCCCGTCCCGGGTTTGGAAATAGGCTCTATAAAACTGCCGCAACGATAAAGCAAATGACACCCTGAATGAGAAATACCACACCTAAAATTCGTAACTTTCCAGGCACTTTGCTCATATCTGTCATATCCGCCATCCTCTCCTGAGAATAAAATGGATTCATCCTCATCATGCTACCGGCAAGATCATTTTTATGCCTTGCCCAACTCCATTGGAGATACCGGGACATGGCAAAACCGAAAGGCTTGGGAAAGACCACTAATAGCAAGCCGGTCACAAACGATGGAATCGCGAGAATCAAGAATCCTGTCCTGGGATTTCCGGAGCTTCTTGTCTCGACTGTTGTCAATTGACTATTAGCAAGCTCCGCAAAGACACCGCTAAAATCAGAACCGCCATTAGCCGATACTTTCCACCAGTGATTATCAATTTTATCCTTGGGGAAAGCGAAGTGTAAGGGACCTGGAAGGTCCAGTGAAATCGGAGTCCCTCGATTTTTACCGGCTTGATCGCCCGTGACGGGTTGCAGAGGCGTATCGGAATAGGCGAAGCCCTGGCTTCCCGCCTCGCCGTCTCCGGTTGCCAAAATAACCACTTTCAAACTGCCATCATATCCCCGCTCCGCCCATACTTTATTTTTTGCCAGGGTGGTATCATTCCCCGAAGAAGTCGCGGTATTAGTCACCATCAACTCCCGTTCGTCTTTGAATTTAAAATGTCGCACATGCGTGACGATTCTCTCCATGCGCTGACGTTCGAAGACCGCTGCATTATGACGAAAAAAAAGTGTGAATAAGAAAAGTGGAATCACAAGAAAAGGCAGAACGCTCCCGGCAATTACGAATCCTATAAACCACTTTCCGATGCGCAGCCGACGTTCTGGGTCCGATGTTGATAAAAAGACAATAACTAAAGCGCCCCCGACGATCGCGCCAACGCCCGTGATCATGAGGAAGCTCATGACCAACGGATTACGTACATCTGGACCGAACATGAGGACAACGAAAGTCAGAAAAAATACGGCGCTCAATGCCGAGCGCGCCAGAGCCTGGGGGAAGCTCTCCGTCGGCTTCAGTAGAAAAGAGCTCATGTTATGCCTCTTAGACCGGCTATCGTCAGATAGAAGGTAAGCCGCCTTCTAGGTTGCTGCCAACGTAAATTCTAGATTATCCCCCGTTTCCACCTTGCGCTTGAAAATGTCCTTGTTCTACGCAGCTTCGTTACTCTCACTAACAGGCCCTAGGCAGCCCTCGGCAAGCGGAATCCCGCCGCGCCGTTGGTGAATCGCAACTGCTTCTTCGCCGGACTGACGCTCTCGGCGGCTTGTAGGGCCTTCTCAAACGCGATTTCAACCTGCTTCTTGGCGGTAATATCCCGCGAAATCCCGAAAACCCCCACGATCTTTCCATCGTTGTCGCGCAAGGGGAATTTAGCCGTTGTCACCCAGGCACAGGTTCCCTCCGGCTCGGTTTCCTGCTTCTCCACACCGGTCACGGGTACTCCGGTACGCATGATCTCCTGTTCCTCTTCGAAGGTCCTGGCGGCGCGTTCGGGGGTAAGGAAATCAAAGTCGGTCTTGCCCAGGGCCTCCTCCGCCGAACCGAGGTGAAGCCGCTTGGCCATGTTCGGGGTGATACGGAGAAAACGACACTCCATATCCTTGAAAAAGATATCATCAGGATGATTCTCGAGAAGATTCTTTAAGAGAAAATCGTTGGACATAAAAAAATGAATGATTTTTACCGGGCATCGGATACCTCGGTTATTTTTCATATCTTTATTGTGCTTTGGGCGTGCCAATTTTCATTAATTAACGCAATGAGCTATGGATCAGCATCTTAAGAAAGTCATCCCTGCGAAGACATCTGTCTCATATGAAAGTTTTTTGTTGGAAACCGAAAAATTCTTTCACTGGGTATTATAGACTCACTGAAAATGAACCGAGCGATAAAGTTTGACTCCCCATTTGCCATTTGAGCATTCTGTTGCCATATACCACATGACCATTCGTCAAACAAACCGTGTCTTTTGCGCAAGTGTCTGCTATTCATTTTCCTAGCCAATTTCCAGCATTCTTGCCGCAGCCCTGATTCCCCGTTATAGTTTGAAAAACATGAGCACCGATTACAAAGTCAAAGATATCTCGCAGGCTGATTTTGGCCGCAAGGAAATCACCATCGCCGAACACGAAATGCCCGGCCTGATGGCCCTGCGCGCCGAATACAAGGGCAAATTCCCACTTAAGGGCGCGAAGATCGCGGGCTGTCTCCACATGACCATCCAGACCGCTGTGCTCATCGAGACGCTAATTGAACTCGGCGCGGAAGTACGCTGGAGTTCGTGCAACATCTTCTCCACTCAGGACCACGCGGCGGCGGCCATCGCGGCGCGCGGCATTCCCGTTTTTGCCTGGAAAGGAATGAACGCCCAGGAATTCGACTGGTGCATCGAACAGACGCTGCGCTGGCCGGACGGCTCGCAACTCAACATGATTCTGGACGACGGCGGCGACCTCACCAATATGGTCCATGACAAGTACCCGGAGCTGATTCCCGGCATTCACGGCCTCTCCGAAGAAACGACCACGGGCGTGCATCGCCTCTACGAGCGGGTCAAGAAGGGCACGCTCAAGGTCCCAGCCATCAACGTCAACGACTCGTGCACCAAGAGCAAGTTCGACAATCTCTACGGCTGCCGCGAATCGTTCATCGACGCGGTCAAGCGGGCGACCGACGTGATGATCGCGGGCAAAGTCGTCGTGGTCTGCGGTTACGGTGACGTCGGCAAAGGCTGCGTCCAGGCCGCCAAGGGTCTCGGCGCGCGCGTGGTGGTAACCGAGATCGACCCAATCAACGCACTCCAGGCGGCCATGGAAGGATTCCAGGTGGTCACCATGGACGATGCCTGCGCTTACGGCGACATCTTCGTGACCACAACGGGCAACATCGACGTCATCACGCGCGAGCACATGAACCGGATGAAGCACCAGGCCATCGTCTGCAACATCGGTCATTTCGATTCCGAAGTGCAGGTCGGCTCGCTTTACAACGACAAGGCGCTCAAAAAGATCGAGATCAAACCGCAAGTCGATCAATTCACCTGGCCGGATGGCAAGGTTCTTACCGTGCTGGCCGAAGGCCGCCTGGTCAACCTCGGCTGCGCCACGGGCCACCCGAGTTTCGTCATGTCGGCGTCATTCACCAACCAGACCATCGCCCAGATCGAACTTTGGGAATCGCGCGGTAAGGGGAAGTACCAAAACCAAGTTTACGTTCTGCCCAAAGCGCTCGACGAGCGAGTGGCGCGGCTGCATCTGGATAAACTAGGCGTCAAGCTAACCAAGCTGACTCCAAAGCAAGCCGAATACCTTGGCGTGCCCATCGAAGGCCCCTACAAGCCGGACCACTACCGGTATTGATTCCTAAAACGGCTTATAGAGAGCCAGGTATCCTGCGGCGACGCCGAGAATGACCCACGCCACGAGCAAAATCCAAATCGCCCGGCTCATCCGGGCCGCCAGGGAAATCGACGCGCCCATCACCAGAAAAATCACGAACTTCGCCTTCACCCAGCCCGGCGGATCGCCATGCAGCATCCCCAGCTTCGCCAACATTTCCGCGCCGCTGGCCAGAATCAGCAAAAGCCCGATCCCGTGACACATCGCCGCCATGCGGCGCAACAGCTTCTTCTCCGGACCAAAACCGGCAGAGGCGGCAAAAACCATTCCGCCCAATCCGAGAAAAACGAGCATTATTCCGGCAAGATGAAAGAGCTTGATCGCGAGATAGTCCATGGCTGGCCACCCTAGCGGCACCAAACGAGCTTGCGAAGCAAGATGGCTTCGCGGCCGCAAAATATAAGTTTTATTTTCTTGTTCCCTTTCCGCCTTTCGGAATCCGCGATCTGGCCCAGCGTCACGCTAGTCGCGGACAATACGATGCTGTTAAAGCCGGTGGAATAAGTGAGCTTTAAAGATTCGGTTCAAATTCGACTCATCACGCAACCCTTGCCTACTTTTCGGATAGCCTTTAACGTCACCTTGTTTGAATTCCCACCATGACCGTTCTTCTCGCCGATGATGACGCAACGAATCGCGATTTGATGCGCGCAATTGTCTCCAAAAAAAATTACGACTTGGTCGAGGCCTCCAATGGCGCCGAGGCGCTGCAGATTCTGGAAAAAACTTCGACTCCCCTCGTCGCTCTTCTCGACTGGGAAATGCCGGAAATGGAAGGCGTCGAAGTCTGCCGCCGGGTCCGCGCCAATAAATTGTTGGCGCCCCGCTTCCTCATCTTGGTTACGGTCCGGGACAGCAAGCGCGATATCGTGGCCGGCCTCTCCGCCGGCGCCAACGACTACATCACCAAACCGTTCGACAAAACAGAACTGCTGGCCCGGGTCAACACCGGCGCGCAAATGGTCGAGCTGCAACAGGCGCTGACCCAGCGGGTGGAAGAGCTGGCCGACGCCCTGGCCAAGGTGAAGCAATTGACCGGCCTGCTGCCGATTTGCAGCTACTGCAAGAAAATCCGCGACGATAAGAATTACTGGCAGCAAGTCGACGATTACGTGAGCAGCCATTCCGAAGCAACCTTCAGCCACTCGATTTGCCCCGTCTGCTACGAGCAGATCGTCTTGCCGCAGTTGCGTTCTTCGGAATCGGATCCGAAATAAAAGAAAAGGCGCACCGAAAACGGGCCTGCCGGATGGTTTTCGGATGGACGCCGGGAAACAAAATCGCTAGCGTCTTCCATGCCAAGCAGCGCCATGTCGCGCCAGCCATCCTGGCCGCAAAACCTCACGCAACTGCCGCTCTTCAAGCAGGTCATCGGTTTTCTTTGGCTCTCTCTCTACGTGGTAACGCTGCTCGCTCTGGTCTCTTTTGACTGGGCCGATCTCGGCTCAAACGAGTTTCCTCCGAATCCCGTGCCGTCCAATTTCATCGGTTCCATCGGCGCCCATGCCGCTGGCTTCCTTTATCTTGCCTGCGGTTTCGGCGCCTACTTTTTTCCGCTTATTTTTCTCTGGTGCTGCATCGTGAATTTTGTGGGGTGGGAAGTGCGGTGGCGGTGGACGCCGCTCTGGGCTTTTCTCTTTCTCCTCAGCGGCTGCAGCCTTTTCCAACTGCAACCCTTCGGCGGCCATCATTTCATTCAACGGTTCACCAATTACGCCGAACCGGGCGGAGTCATTGGGGAGTGTATCAATGATTTGGCCGTGCCCTCTCTCGGGGCGGTCGGAACGGGGGTTCTGTGCGGAACGGTGTTCACCATCTCGGCGATCTACCTCTTCAACATGAACCCGGTCATGACGGTGCTCAACGCCTGTTCATGGTACCGCGCCTGGCGCGCCCACCGGGAAGAGGAGCGGTTGGCCAACGCTTCGCCTCAAGAACAACTCGATGCCGAACAAAAGCGAATTCAACGCAAGATTGAGGAATTGCAGAAAAAAGCCGCTTTTACCGAATCCAGTCTGGCTCCGGCAAACGAACCGGCGCCCGCGCCGCGTATTAACCGTCCCGGTGACGAAGCCGTGCCCGAGGAAGAACCATCTTCCCCCCAGCCGGTGGCTCCTCCCCCCGCCGTGGCGCAAAAATCAGTCCAGCTCGCGCGAACCGCCGTTCACGGCGCGCCGCCGGATACGCGTTCGTCCGAACCGCCACTCCAGTACACCCTTCCCTCCTTGCAAATGCTGAACGCTCCCGCGGGTAAGGCGCGCGACGCCGGACTCAGCGAGGAGCAACTGCGCAAAAATCTTGAATTGATTGTGGAAACGCTGCGGCTCTTCGGCGTTCAGGCCTCGCCTGGCGACATCACGCCCGGCGCAACCATCACCCGCTACGAGGTCTATCCGGCGGCGGGCGTGCGCGTCGACAAAATCAGCAGCCTGGGGCGCGACTTGGCCCGGGTGCTCTGCGCCGAGCGGATTAACATTCTCGCGCCCATTCCGGGCAAGGACAGTGTCGGCATCGAGATCGCAAACTCGAACAAAGTGTCGGTCTTTTTACGCGAACTGCTCGAGAGCCGGGATTGGAACAATTCGAACGCGAAAATTCCCATCGCCCTGGGCAAAGATGTTTACGGCAAGACGCTCGTGGCCGACCTCGCCGGCATGCCCCATCTGCTTATCGGCGGCACAACCGGTTCGGGAAAATCGGTTTGCATCAATTGCATCCTCATGAGTTTCCTGTTTCGCTTCACGCCCAGTGAATTGCGGTTGATTCTGATCGACCCCAAGCAGGTCGAGATGCAGATCTACAACTCCATCCCGCATCTCGTCGTTCCAGTGGTGACCGACCCAAAGAAGGTAATGCTCGCGTTGCGCTGGGTCATTAACGAAATGGAAAAGCGGTACCGCATTCTGGCCAAGGCTGGCGTACGCAATATTGCCAGCTTCAACTCGCGCAATCGCGAACAGACCCCGCCGCCTGCCGAATCACCCCAGCTTGAACTTCTGCACGTCGATACCGATGCCGAAGATGCCGAAACGAATCCGGAAGCGGCCAAGCCATCCTCCGCGCGGGTACCGCGGGAGGATGATCTCGTCATCCCCGACAAGCTTCCTTACATCGTGGTGATTATCGATGAACTGGCGGACCTGATGCAAACCGCGCCCGCCGACGTCGAAAATGCCATTGCGCGCCTGACCGCGAAGGCGCGCGCGGCGGGCATCCATCTTATCGTCGCGACCCAGACGCCGCGCCGCGAAGTCGTAACCGGCGTCATCAAGACGAACATCCCGGCGCGGATCGCGTTCCAAGTACCAAGCGGCCTCGACTCGCGCGTGATCCTTGATGAGAATGGCGCGGAAAATCTGCTCGGACGCGGCGACCTCTTTTACCGTCCACCGGGCATCGGGCGTCTCACGCGCGGCCAGGGCGCATTCGTGTCGGACGAAGAAGTGCAATCGGTGGTCAAATTCGCCGGCGATCAGGCCGAGGCCGAATTCGCGGCGGAACTCGATGCCAAGCTTTCCGGCAAGACGCCACCCGACATGGTCGTGAGCGAAGAGGACCAAAATCTCATTTTTGAATGTCTCGAGGTAATTCGGCAGGAAAAGCGGGCCAGCACGTCCAACCTGCAACGCCGCCTCCGTCTCGGCTACAACCGCGCTGCTTACGTGATCGACTATCTCGAAAAAATCGGCGTGCTGGCTCCCGGAGACGGCGCCAAACCTCGCGAAATCCTTGTCGATCTGGATACTTACCGGCTGAGTTTCTAAAATTCGCTTTTTAACAAACGCGGCCATGATAACGCCGCGCCAGCGATCGGCGGGACATCAGACATCACTTCCATCAGAAATCGGTGGATGCGCCCATTGCAGGCGTGGAAACAGGAGTACTGGCCTGCGGTGGAAAATGAAGCCATGGCTTTGCTTCGGCTCGCGCCTGAAAACTTTTCCACATCCTCTTGGGCAAAAGCCCGAGCGCAATGAAGGCAAGCTGGCTGAGGACAAACAGCGTCAGCCATTTGAAGGCGGACTCGGTAAAACCGTAGCTGTGCAATCCGATGCCGAGCATGTTGACGCCAAACCACGACCAACTGGTGATGACGTTTCCAAAAACCGCGCAATTGATCAGGCCCCGTTCGCGAATCATCCCTCCCCAGCGCAAATGCAAAATCAGCGCATTCCACAAAACGATCATCAGCGCGCCGTTTTCCTTCGGATCCCAGCCCCAGAACCGGCCCCACGATTGGTCCGCCCAGATGCCTCCGAGCACCGTGCCCACAAAGCTGAACAAGGTAGCGAAGCAAACGATGCCATAGACCATCCTGGCCAGCGACTTGCCGGTGACTTCATCAAGGGTGCTGGTGAAGACGCCGCGAACGATGTAAATCAGCGCCAAAAAGCCCGCCACAAACGTGCTGGCATAGCCGGTGGTAACCGCCACGACGTGGGTGGCCAGCCAAAAGTTGGTGTCCAGCACGGCGCGCATCATCTCCATCGTGTCGCCGTCAACCGCGAGGTTTTGCGCGATGACCAGGGTCACGAAGCCCATGCCCGCGGCGGCAACTGTCCCGATACCGTTGCGGTGAATTTTTTCCAGGACGAGCCCCAGAACCACCGCGCCCCAGCCGATGAAAATGGCCGAGGAATAGAGATTGGTCACGGGAGGACGGTTTTCGAGCACCATCCGGTAAATCAGGCCGGTCGTGTGAATGACAAATCCCAAGCCGACCAGCCAGAGGCCCGAACGCCGCAACGTTTCCGACAAGTTGAACCAGGAAAAAACGGCGAGAAGACCGGCGACAACGTAGATGATCAGCGCGGTATAAAATGGCTGCATCTGGTTAAAAAACATCTCCGAGCGGGCCTTGTGCAGCGCGCCGGAAAAGTCCGGAACGAGAGACGCGCGATAATCGGCCAGCGCGGCGTTGAAAGCGCTGGAGTCTCCCTTTCTGAAGGCGTCGGCCATGTTGGCGTAAGCTTGCACCGCCGGACCGATCTTTTCACCTTCGGCGGCATTGAGTAAAACCGCGCTGACGCGCTGCCAGTCGCCGGAAGGACTTTGCGGCGGCACGACTAACGGCGAGCCGAGTTGGGACATGTCGCTCAATTGTTGAATATCCCCGGCAAAGGCGTTGAAAGTGGTCTGGTCATATTTTTGTCCCGCCTGCTGCGCGTGCACGGCGGCGACACCGGCGGGAATCAACGCCTCGTAATCGGCGAGCGCCTGCTTCCAATCCGGCACGTCCTGCGGCTGGAGGGTGTTTTTAAGTTGTTCGTAAAGCAGCAACCGGTCGAAAGTATTGCTGACGGCCCGTTCGTAGGCGCTACGCTCGACCGATTCGATTTTCTGGACCCGTTCGTTCTCCTTGTTGAGCAAATCGAACGATGGTGCGATTTGATTCCACGAATAATGTTTGCCGTCCTGCTGCTGCACAGGGTTGCCCTCCGGCAGTTTGAGAAGCGCGATGAGGTCGGGATTGTCCACGCGAAAGACGGGCCAGTCATCGGCCACGGCGGAATTCATCATCACATTGATAAGCCACTCGTTAGCGGAGATGATCTTGGAGTCCTCATTCCAGCCTTTCCAGGGTTCGGTATCAAGGGTCTGCCTCTCGTGGATTTCCAGGAGCGAATTACGCGCCAGTGAATCCATCGGTTTCAACCGCCCATTAAAAACGACCGGTAGCGCGCCAAATTCGCCGAAGGCAAAGCCCGTGTCGGGTGGCGGACTGAGCGTGCTCAAAAACCAGGCGGCAAATATGACGGTCAAAATCTGTGGTAGCCACGGTTTCAATTTTTTCATTTCGATATCCTT
This sequence comes from Methylacidiphilales bacterium, assembly GCA_035508775.1. GTDB lineage: Bacteria > Verrucomicrobiota > Verrucomicrobiia > Methylacidiphilales > UBA1321 > JABDGH01. Next base: position 24,072 of record DATJMI010000172.1, on the reverse strand, counting down.
TTCGGCAAAATCATCTTACGGCAAAAAGCAAGACTGGTTCGCCGCTCACCGGCTTGGCCGACCCCAACCGTCGCCAAGCCAGAACCGGCAAAAACCCGCCACTCTCTCATTTGGTGAAGGCTCCAGTGTGGCAACTGGTGCAGGAGAAGTCGAGATAGGTCGAATCGATGTGAACGAAATCATAGCCATCGGCCTTAAGCTGCTTCAGTTGATCGCCGCTGCCTTGCGCAAGAATGATGTGGCACTGGTTGCAATTGTCGGCGGCAATCGTCTTTTGGCCATCGTCGGTTTTATGGTTGCCATCGTGGCAGCGGAAACAGCCGGGCCAGTTTTTATGGCCGATGTTGTCCGGGTGTACCCGCCAGTCGGTTTTCATCTCCGGAAAAAAATTATTGCGGTAAATTTCCTGGACCTCGGCAATGACTCCCTCCACGCCCGCCAGGTTGGGATAAGCGGCGTGTAAACTGGAGGCGATTTTTTGCATGGCCTCGCCGGTGGTTTGGTAAGAGGCGACGAGGGCCGTCACGACATTGAATTTTAATTTGGGAATCGAGCGATCCAGCCGGCCGGCGGTGATGGCCTCGTCCACCGCGTCATACGGCGTCTGAAACTGATGCGCGGGCCGGGTGTGGCAGTCGATACAGTCCATGGTGCGAACCGTGTATTTGGCCGGATCGTCATGAAAATTTTTGTCCCGGTAAACCGTGGTTTCTCCCGTCGTCAGATTACTCACCCGCACCCAGGGGATGACTTGGCGCTGGGCATCGGTGGCGATGTATTCGACTTTTTCTCCGCGGCTGACGTGCCAGTGGATGCCACTGGGCGGGGTATTGGCGCCCCCGCCGCCCACCTTCAGCAAGAGCCGCACGGCAAACGGGGTATTCGTGTCGTCGGAGAGATAATGATAAAAGGTGCGATCGATGTTGCCGATGAACCTTTCCGGCCAATGGCACTCTTCGCAGGTGTCCCGCGCCGGACGCAGATTTTTGACCGGCGTCTCGATGGGACGCGGGATATTTCCCGTCACCACGTCGAAAAGCTGATGCATACCGTTGAGCTTGCTCCGCACATACCATTCGGCGCCGGCGCCGACATGGCACTCGACACAGGCAACCCGCGCATGGGGCGAACGAAGATATGTCATGTATTCCGGATGCATGGGCACGTGGCACGCCGCTCCGCAAAACTCGACCGATTCGGTGTAATGAAAGGTTTGATAGCTGCCGAAAGCGGTCACCAGCAGGAAAATCAGGACGCCCAGGGCAAAACCAGCCAGCAGTTTCCGGTCACGCGGCCGGGAGACATCAATCTGCAACTGCAACCGTTCGGAGACTTGCCGGTTCCGCTGCGCCCAAACCCCCGCCAAGATCAGGAAAAATCCGGCGAAAAAGCAGATAGGAGCGACCACGTAGACCAAAATCCCCATGTAGGGATTGCCGTGGGGCAGGAACAATTCGATGGCAAAAAGAAGCAGGAAGGCAAAAATGCTGCCCACCGCGAAAACAGCGCCGATCAGGCTGATCCAATTATAGAGCAGCTTGGGAGGTCGGGGCAGCAGGGTGCTTTCCTCTGGCATGGGGCGGATCTTTCTTCAGAGCGTCAGATTTCTTCCCCCGTCGGCCGGAATGGAAGCGGTCTTACCGCGTTTACTTGAACGAACGGACGTGGGCGACCAGAGCTTTGATATCGCTGTCGCTTAGTTTGTCACCGAACCCCTTCATTTTTTCCGTGCCGTTTTCGGTAACGCCTTCTTTGATGTCCTTGATAGCGTCCGCATCGGAAAAGGAGGCTTGGTTTTTAGGATCGGTCATGTCCTTGATGCCCAGTCTGCGTCCCATCATGGTGTTCCCTTTGCCATCTTTCCCATGACAGGAGGCGCAATTCGTGGCCCAAATTGTGGCTGCGTCCGCCGCCCGGGCTACCGCTCCCATGAGACAACCCAACAGCGCCGCGACTGCGGCGATTCTTTGGGGTGAGAGTTTTGTTTTAGTTTTCATAATAGTTGTTAATAATAGTTTTGTTTCCAAGTTTATTTGTCAATCCAACTCCTTAAAATCTAAAGTGCGTGCTGACATAAATGAGATGGGCATCGTAATTCGATTGTCCACCGTTAGTCTCGTTGCGATCTTGGTAAAAACCGTACTTCACGCTGACTTGAACTTGTTTGGTAATATCGCGTGTTAGAGTGGCGGTTACGGAATTTTGCACCTCACCGGCGCCAAAGGGCTGGGTAAAAACGGCGTTATCATAGTAATCGTCTGCGTTGTAGTAGGTGTAATCTACTTGGAAATGGGTCTTGGGATCGATTTCGAAACCGGCGGAGGCGTCGATGGTCCAATAATCATTCTGGCCATTCTGCACCACGTTGTTGATGCCCGCCGAACCAGCCACTGGGGTATTTAAACTGCTTAAGACGTAGCTCCCGCCTACCTGCAGGTACAAGCACGGCAAGGGCGTCCAGGTGATATCTTCGCCCAGAGAGTGGTTGTAGAAATCCGAGCTTTCGACTCCTCCGGCTTGGGTTCCTCCCACGGGAATCGACCAGGTGTCGACGTACGAGTATTGAAAATCATAGCGCGTAATCAACGAGAGCGTGCTCAGAGCCTGCCAGGTGGAACGGATGTTCATGTCATCGGTCGAGAAATTCTGCTTCCGCAAATAGCCGGGATATTGGATCAAGGAGGGATTCAGGTTATTGGTGTAATTGTAGTCGTGAAGCTCGTGGTAATACTGCACACCGAAATTGAGTTGAGAGAGCGGATACCAATTGGCCCCGACGGTACATTTCAATCCGAGCATGTTCCAATTCTGGTTAAGATTAACCTGGTCCAGAGTCGGGACGGAGTTCCACGCCTGATTCCCCCAGTCTTCCGACACCTCGGCACGGCTGTAGAGTGACCAGTCGGGAAAACCGGTATAGCGGTTCTCCAGACTTTGGGTCACATCCATATACCAATTGCCCGTGTTGGCCGTTTCGGGCGTGACGGTGAACCCCTTACCGGTCCCAGCGGTGTTTTGGAAAGTATCCATCAGATTGTCACCTTCGTATTCAACCCGCGCCGAGGGGATGAATACCAAATTGTTGATCGGCGTCAGCATCAGGTTCAGGTTGCCAACATAATCCTGACTGGAACCTCCGCCGCCGAGATTGACAAAGCCGGACCCGTTGTTGGCAAAGGTGGGGGAAAGCGAGGCATTGTAAACCGGGCCGTAAATCCGGTTGCCGCCCAGGCTGGAATCAATCGTCGTGGCCGAGAACCCCGTCGTGAACGTGACCTTTTTGTCAAAGTAAGTTTCCGAGGAGCCGTGAACCGTGAACATATCATCTGTCTCGAAATCGTTTTGCGTGATCAGGGCATTGGCGGCTTGGGTGGGATTTTGATCGAAAAAGGAGGCGTCTTCCGTCTGATCGACTTCATAGCGCACTCCCAGGTCGGCGTCGGTGTCGTCTATTTTGTCCTTGATGTCGGCCGAGAAAATGTTGCGCGTTTCATTTATGCCCAGAAATGATGGCACTATCTTGATCTGGCTGCCGGTCGGGGTCAGGGTCGTCTGGCCCCAAGAAGTCGAATCCATGTCGCCCTTGCGGGAATCGAATTCGTAGCGAAGAATGAAAGCGGGCAGATCCGGCAGCGTCAGCCCGGCCTCGATCCACGCAAAGCGGCGATCAATGTAGAGTTCGTTGTTATAGGGTTGAAAGTCGAGGCCGTTTAGAGGGGAATACCCGCCGGTGCCGTCATACCACGTGCGAAAGTCGGTATAACCGGCCCGGATATAGCCCAAGTCCGGTTCCGTCAGATCGAGATGGAGGTCATAATCGTGGTCGCCGAAGATGGCGTGACCATCCATGGTATAGGTGCCGCTTTTGCCCACGAACTCCTGAAAGTGGAAATCGTCGATGCCGCCGAAGGGTCCGCTATTGGTGTCCTGCTGGTGCTTGTATTCCCCCTTGTCTCCACTGACAAAAGCGTTACCGCCCCCCAGGTCCACCCAATTGACGTAATCGGTCGGAGAGGCCTCGTCGCTGGCCGGGACGCTCGCCGTGTCGGAGCTGGTCGTCGCATTGGTGCTGGTAGTCTCGTTTGTGCTGGTGGCTGGTGAGTTCGAAGCGGCGGAGTTCGAACCCGCCGTCGCTTGCGCCGAGGCGGCCAAAACTCCCAAAAGGGAGACCACCAAAACCAAACCACTGGTTATCGCCCAATTCAGGTTTTGTTCGCGAAACTGGATGGGCATTTTCACAAGTTTCTCCGGGTTGACGGTTCGGTTTAAAAGCGCAAATGGGGGTTGACCTGCGAGCCGTGGATGGCCTCATGACAGCCCGCGCTCCAGCAGGTTCCGCGGGACAGGAAAGAGGTGTGATTCACGTCGCCGATGTAGATGGCGCCGGCAACGGTCTGCTGCTGGAAATGGCAGCGCAGGCAAAGGGTTTGATTGCGCGCAATCAGCAGGCGCGCATTCACACTACCGTGCGGATTGTGGCAGGTGGTGCAGCCTTCGCGCATCGCCTCGTGCTCGAAGACAAACGGCCCGGCCTGCTGGATGTGGCACCTCGTGCAGACTTGATTGGCCGAAAGGAGTTCCGTCCCGCCGCCCTCGATCACGGAACCCTTGTGGGGGTCATGGCAATCGGCACAACTGATCTTGCCTTCAACCACTGGATGGTGCGACGGCAAATCGAACTGGGCCTTCTTGTCCAGATGGCATTGGAAGCAGGTCTCCGGAGATTTGTGGGGGTTGATGATGGTGTTGGGGGCGCCGCCGGAGGTGACATGAATGCTCCCGGCGCCGTGGCACGATTCACACCCGATATTCTTGGCGTTGTCGCCGGGCGCCTTTAAACGGAAATGATCCGCAGAAGCGAAATCGCGATAAATATCCTGATGGCACGTTTCACACGCTTCCGAACCGACAAAGGTGGCGCCGGGAACTTGTGGCGGGGGTACCATCTGCGTTTGGCCCGTGTTGGCGCAGGAAATCAAGCCCATGACCATCGCCGCGCCCGCCGGCAAAGACAAAATCCAAGAGAGCCGGCGACGATGCCGGATAAGAACCTGGCAAAGTTCCTGGCAAAGTTTGCGGTTTAAATTCGCTTTCATTCGCTTGAACAAATTCTCCCCGGCCACTGATAAACGTCTGCATCCGATATAGGTCGCTCAATTCGGTTTTGCCATAAAATACACTTACCATTTTTTGGCATTTACTTATCAATATTGCCGTGGGTCTCTAAATTTTTCGGAGGAGTATTTTAAGAAAGATCCGAGGAAAATCATCCCACTGCGACGGGACTTCAGGAATGTTCGGTTCTCAAGCAGCTCTTTATCTGCTTGCCCCTGATTTTGACAATCGCATAGTATCTGCGGCTCGGCGAGTTCCGGCAGAGGCACTCGTCGGCTCTTTTGAAGGAGGTTTGGTCATCGTTGGCCTTAGAACTCGGAAAGGTAAGAAGTCCTGCTTTGAGGGGTTCACGGGTTACCAAAACAGGGTGACAAAGCCTTCTTCGAATTTGTATACATCCCATAAATAGTGTGATGTCAATTGATTGCCGCTTTAGCTCAGTGGTAGAGCAGCTCATTCGTAATGAGCGGGTCATCGGTTCAAATCCGATAAGCGGCTTGCTTATGGAGTTTTTTCCATGAAAAAAAGCCGGTTGCTCATTTACTTTCTAAGCGTGGGTATTCCTGGCTTGGTGCTTCTCAAGCTGGTTTTTGACTTCGCGCATCAACGTTCTCAGGATCAGGGCATTCCAGGTGGTGCCAGCGTCTCCAGCAGTGATTTGAACCCAGCCATGCCGGGCTTCAGTCAATCGACCGCTACAGCCGCCGAACCCAAAAATGCGAAGGGCTACAACGACCGGGGCTTGGCTAGGAGAGCCCGCGGCGACCTGGACGGCGCCATCGGCGACTACACCCGGGCCCTTGCGCTTGATCCGAGGTATGCGCAAGCTTACAGCAACCGGGGCATCGCCAAGCAGATGAAGGGCGATATATCTGGCGCCATCGCCGATTACACGCAGGCCATCACTCTCGATCCCAAATATGCCCATGCCTACAACAATCGGGGCATCGCCAAGGCGAACTTGGGCGATCTGAATGGCGCGATGGCCGACTTTAACCAAGCTGTGGCGATTGATCCGAAAAATCCGCAAGCCTACCACAACCGGGGAATGGCCAGAACCATTACGGGGGATTGGGATGGCGCCATCGCCGATTATTCCCAGGCCATTGCGATCAATCCGAAAGATGTGATGGCCTGCAACAACCGGGGAATTGCCAAAGCGAACAAAGGCGATTTGGACGATGCCATCGCCGATTATACCATGGCCATTATGATCGATCCGGGAGATGCGCAAGCTTTCAGCAACCGGGGCTTGGCCAGAATGGCCAAGCATGATTTGAACGGCGCCATCGGCGACTTCCAGCAAGCAATCACACTCCATCCTCAAAACTCGGACTATGCCCATTTTTACCTGTGGCTGGCCCAGACCGGGCAAAACCGGAAAACCGACGCCGATTCGGAACTTACGGCCTACATGACCAGCCGCCCGGATGTCTATGCCGGAGATTGGCCATCCAAAGTCGGCGGATTCTTGCTCGGCCAGATCAATGAAGCCGACTTTCTCTCCGCAGCCTCTTCAGGCGATCCCCAAAAGAACCCGAGACTGCATTGCGAGGCTTGGTATTATGCCGGGATGAAACACCTGCTGGTAGGTGAAAAAACCGCGGCAGCAAACGATTTCCAAAAATGTTTGGCAACCAATCAAAAGGATTCTCCGGAATATTTCTGCGCCGTAACCGGATTGAAGATGTTGAAGTAAGGACGACCGCTAAGATTTAGCCGCTAAAGAAAATGCACTGTTGTTGCAATTTTCGACGCCAGCAGATACTTGGACGCTTTCAACGTCCGTGCCTGGGCCAAATAAAAGTAACCATTCGGGGGGCTACCCAATGGCGCGCGATGTATTAATCTCGCAATCTATGCGAGGCTCTTTATTTCTTCCGGCGGACGCGCAAAAAATAAATAGCGACAAAGAACGACCCCGCCAGGGCGAAGACCAGCGCAACTGCCATCGGTGTGTTAACAGTGTTAATCCATGAGTTCATGGTTCCAGTAGTCATGACTTCCGAATTTTGGGCAAATATTTTGGTCATATAGTTTATTTTGCTTAAGTTACCTTACGTTAGCAAGCAATTTTACTCATGCAAGCAGTTGCTGTTTGTAACATCTGCCTGTTGCGACAATCCCAGCAAAATCTGCTTCTAGACGAACAAAAAAGATTTCATCCTCACACGACCAATGGCGTAACGGCATAAGAAAAAAAGGCTATCCTCTGCTCAGGTTGTGCCGGTTGTGTCCAATCCCCATCTACCTCCCTTACCATCCCCTCCTCAGCCGGCGTGGCCGGTCCATGGGCTGGCTCTGATTTTGCCGGCCACCGTCATTATCGTCGCCACAGCAGTGATTTTTTGGCCGGTGCTGCAGGGAGACTGGCTCTGGGACGACGATGCCGATATTACAAAAAATGTAGTGACGCAAAGCGCCAGTGGACTCTGGAGCATCTGGTTTCAGCCGGGTTCACAAACCGATTTCTATCCGGTCAAATCCACCGTCCAATGGGTTCAGTGGCATCTCTGGGGCAATGACACCTTGGGTTACCATCTAACCAATCTGGTTTTGCACATGGTCGGCGCGTTGCTGGTCTGGCGGCTTTTCCATCAGTTGGGATTGAAATTGGCGTGGCTCGGCGGGTTGATCTTTGCTGTTCATCCGGCGCTGGTGGAGTCGGTAGCGTGGATTGCGGAACTAAAAAATACTCTATCCCTGCCGTTTTTTCTGCTCTCCGCGATTTTTTATCTCAAATTCAGCGAACGAGGCTACCGCCGGGATTATTTTTTGTCGCTGGGATTGTTTTTGATTGCGATGCTGACGAAGCCCTCGATGGCGATGTGGCCGGCGGTTCTTCTGCTTTACGCTTGGTGGAAGCGGGGACGGATCGGATGGGACGATTGGAAGACGAGCGCGCCGTTCTTCGCCGTTTCGCTCCTGCTTGGCGCAGTGGCTCTCATGATGGCGGGGGATCAGACGCCGGGTCTCGTTCCGCTTGGCGGTTTCTTCTCCCGGATCGCATTGATGGGTACGACTTTTGCGTTTTATTTAAGCAAGACGGTCTGGCCGGTGGGACTCTTGCCTATTTATCCGCAATGGCCGGTGAATCCGCCTTCGCCGATTCAATTTCTGCCCTGGGTGGCGCTGGGAGGGCTTCTTTTCTGGTTTTGGACCAAACGGAAAAGCTGGGGACGCCCTATGCTGTTCGGATTCGGCTTTTTTCTGCTGATGCTATTGCCTTTTTCCGGCGCCGTACCGATCAGCTTCATGTACATCACATGGGTGATGGACCATTTTCTTTATATTCCGATTCTCGGCCCGATCGGACTCGTCATCGCGGGTCTGGAACAGGCGAGCCGGCAAATGCCGCAGCCGGCGCGCTATGGCGGTATCGGCCTGCTGGCGGCGATTCTGATCGCCCTGATTGCGACCAGCCGGGCTTACGCGGCAAAATTTGTCAGTCAGGAGGTTCTTTGGAACTACACCCTGGCCATCAATCCAAACTGCTGGGGAGCTTATGACAATCTCGGCAATGCTTTTTTACACCAAGGGAAGGCGGACGAAGCGATTACTCAATACAAAAAAGCGCTGGGGATTGATATGAACTTGGCCGAAGTCCACTACAACCTCGGTGTGGCTCTCATCCACAAAAGGGAGATGGACGATGCGATCAGTCAGTTTCAAAAGGCCCTGGAGCTCAATCCAAACTATGCCGATGCTCACAACAATCTCGGTAATGCGCTCTCTCAAAAAGGGCAGGTGGATGACGCCATCATCGAATACCAAAAAGCTCTGAAAGTTAACCCTCGCTATCCGGAAGCCCAAAGCAATCTCGGCTTGGCTTTTCTGCAAAAAGGGCGGGTAGATGACGCCATCGTTCAGCTCCAAAAAGCCGCGGAGGCCGATCCCACCAACACGACAACTCACTACCTGCTCGGCAATGCCCTCTTGCAAAAGGGGCGCCTGGACGAGGCGATTGCGCAGTTACAAAATGCCGCGGCTCTCGATCCCGGCAATGCCGATGTTCACAACAGCCTTGGCGTTGCCTTGGCTCAATCGGGAAGAATGAATGAAGCCATCATTCAATTCGAGGACGTGGTGCAACTGAAGCCCGGCGATAGCGGCGCTCAATATAATCTGGCGCGAGCGCAAACGCTGGCGCGGCAAAAAACAAACCCAAACTAAAATTTCTAATTTGGGGATGACTGCGACGCATCCGCTGTCAACACCTTGTGAACCGTGGTCAGGAGATTTTCAATCGTAAAGGGCTTCTGGATAAATGCATTGGCCTTGACGGTTTTTTGCGCGTTTTCCTGCGCCAGACTGCTAACCGCAATCATCTTGCTATCTGGCGCGATCTGTTGCAACACCTCGATCATGGGACGGTCATCCGTGAAGAGCATCGACAGGCTGGAGATAATCAGGCGCACCGAGTCACGCTTTTGTTCGAGCAAAGCGACGGCTTGGGGGCCATCTCCGGCGGAGAGCATCTGATAACCGTAATGATCCAGAGTCGTCCGGATCATGGCCAAAAGTCCCTCTTCGTGATGAACGACGAGGATTGTCTCACCCTGGCCCACCGGCAACTCCCGTTTAACTTCCCCGGCGTTGGCCGGCGCCTCCATGTCGACCGCCGCCGGCAAGTAACATTGGAACACAGAGCCGCGCCCCAGCTCGCTTTCCACTTTCATAAAACCGCCATGATTTTTGATGATGGTCAAAGAGGTGGAAAGACCCAAGCCCGTGCCCTTACCCTGCTCTTTGGTGGTAAAGAAAGGTTTGAAAATTTTGTCGATCTGATCCTTGGCAATACCCGACCCGGTATCGGCAACACTGACAAGAAGGTACTTTCCCTCCTTGGCCCCGGGATGACGGGATGCTTCCACGGCGCCGACTTCCCTATTTTTTGCACAAAGCGTGATGGTCCCCCCATGGGGCATGGCATCGCGGGCGTTGACGCAAAGATTCATCAAGACCTGATGGAGTTGCGTCGGCACCCCCATAACAGGCCAGGAGGCAGGATCCGTTTCCACATTGCCGTGAACAGCTTTGGGAAAAGTATCGGCGATGATTTTGTTCATTTCGCGCAGGAGCGGATTGATGTCGAGCCGCGTTTTCTGCGAGCTGCCACCCCGGGCGAAGGTCAGCATTTGCTTGACCATCTCAGAGCCTCGCCGGGCGCCGGAACCGATCATGTCGAGAATGTCCTGGCCAGTCTTGGAATGCGATTCCCTGCGCAAGATATCGACTCCCATGACGATGGGGGATAAGGTGTTATTCAAATCGTGGGCAATCCCGCTAACCAAGGCGCCCAAACTTTCCAACCGCTGCGCGCGCAGGAGTTGCTCTTCAAGCTGTTTCTGTTCCGTAATATCGGTATTCAGAATAAGCCTCGATTTGGGCCGGCCCTGGTCGTCGGCAATGAGGGTGCAGCGTGTTTGGACGACGACCGTTCTCCCATCTTTTGTCACATTTTCCATTTCTCCGATCCAGTCGCCCTGCGTCCGCAGACTTTGCCGTGCCTCCTCAAATTTTGAAGTCTGTTCTTTGAGCAACAGTTGAATGGCGTCCCGTCCCAGAACCTCCTCTTTACTCCAGCCGTAAATTCGCTCGGCGCTGTGATTCCAGAACGTGAGCCGGTTACTCAAGTCGCAAACCATGATGGCATCATGCGCCTTGTCGAGCAGTTCGACCTGCTCGCGATTCTTTTCCTCGGCTTCGCGCAGCCGGGCCCGCTTTTCGGCATGCTGCAAAGCCTGGCGAATGGCGGGAATAAGACGGTTCGGGCTTTGCTTGAGGATGTAATCGACCGCGCCGCTTTTCAGGCTTTCAATGGCCTGCTCTTCGCCGATGGTGCCCGAGAAAAACACAAAAGGCACATCCGGACACAACTCTTTTGCCAAAGCAAGCGCCTTTAAACCGTTATAAAATGGAAGAGCAAAATCGGAAATGACGAGATCATAAACGCCTTCCTTCAAGGCCGTGGCAAATTCCATCTCGGATTGAACGACCTTGATCTCACAGGACAACCCGCTTTCCCGAATCATGGCCGCAACATGAAGCCGGTCAAATTCGGCATCTTCCAAATGTAATATCCGAATCTGTCCAAATTTAGCTTCCTTTTGCATAAGGCGTCACATGCAGCGTTGACCCTCTCGTCCCAAGTCTTGTTTCATACACCTCCCATGCTTCGCGTCATAACACATATTGACTCGTTAGACTTTTACCCAACTTAGCATCTATGGCTGATGATACAAGATTTTTTGTTTAGCTATTTTTGCTTAGAGCTCTTGTGTATCTCACTTTTTGGTGCTAACGCGTAATTGCTTGGCGCTCTCCAGGATGAGCTTTTCCGTTTCTTTCCAACCCAAACAAGGGTCGGTGATGGAAAGCCCCGGCTTCAAGCGACGTCCCGGAATTAAATCCTGGCGGCCTGTTTTCAGATTCGATTCGAGCATCGCGCCGATGATGCGCGGCTCCTGTTTCAGGTGAAGTTGTAAAATGCTCTTCCAGACCTGCGGTTGCGCGAGTGGCTGTTTGTTCGAGTTGGCATGACTGCAATCGACGAGCAAAGAAGGCGTTAATCCAAGCTGGCTCATTTTCTCCAGCGCCTGATTGATCGTGGCCGGATCGCAATTCGGACTTTTCCGGCCACCACGCAGGACAAGGTGAGTTGAAGGGTGGCCATTCGTGCGGATGATGCTTACCAATCCCTTCGGGGAAATACCGAGAAAGGAATGGCGCGAACGGGCCGAAAGCATCGCGTCGAGCGCCGACTGGTAATCGCCATCAGTGCCGTTCTTGAAACCGACCGGCATGGAGAGGCCGCTCGACATCTCGCGATGGGTTTGCGATTCCGTTGTACGCGCGCCAATGGCGGCCCATGATATCAAATCGGCGATGTATTGCGGCACTACCGGATCGAGAAATTCACTGGCCGCAGGCAAGCCGAGCTTTCCGACTTGCAAAAGAAATGACCGCGCTTGCCTAAGTCCGGCGGCAATATCGTCCGTGCCGTCGAGATGAGGATCCGTAATCAAACCTTTCCAGCCAACCGTCGTGCGCGGCTTTTCAAAATAGACCCGCATGACCAGAAAAATAACGTCCTCCACTTTACGCCGGAGCGCCATGAGCCGCCGGGCGTAGAACAGGCCCTGTTCCGCATCGTGAATCGAACAAGGACCAACGATGGCGAGAAAGGCATGATCGTCGCCCTGAATGATCCGGGCGATCCGGACGCGGGCCGCTGCGACATGGTGTGAGACCGCGTCCGGAACCGGGAGAGCTTTCTTCAACTCGGCGGGAGTGAATAGTGGCTCGACGGCCCGAATTCTAATGTCGTTCAATTCGTTCTTCATTTGCCCCAAGACTACGTCGGGGATGCGGCGCTGTAAACTGCTTCACATGGGATGGCACGAAATTAAACCGTAGAGGCTATCCGAAAAGTAGGTGCAGGTCACATGATGAATCGAATTTGGACCGAATCGAGGCGCAAGCGACGAGGTTCTGCGGACGGCGGAAAAGTTTCGTTGTAAAAAGTCTGCCGTGCGCAGCACACCAAATTGACCGTCACTCTTCGGACCGAAGTTTCCCGGGAATCTTAATCTGATCCGTTTGTTCAAGAAAAAGCCGGATGACAAATAAGAACCACTTCTCCGGGCCATCCGTCCAGGAAGAGACACGTTCCTTCCGAGAGGTAAAAATAGCCTTCGGCGGTTCAGCCGGCAAGATGGCATGGTGCCTGCTTGGCGACATTGTTGCCTTAAAGGCAACAAACCAAAAATTATTTATGACTTTGTTTCGCGACCCCGTTCAGCTTCAACTCGCTTCCTTTGGGTCAGCCCTGAGAGATTTGCGCCAAAATCGCGGCTGGAGCTTGCAGGAACTGGCCTCCCGCAGCGGCCTTTCCAAAACTTTTCTCTCCCGCCTGGAAAATGGTGACCGCCAAGCTTCCATCGCCGCCGTGCTCACGTTAGCCCGGATCTTTAATGTCTCCCTCGCCTCGATGTTCGAGACCGAGGTGGCGAGTGAGCCGTGCCTGATTGTCCGCGCCAACGAAGTGGCGCCACAAACCGCCAATGGGTTGACCTATACGCCGCTTTCCAACGCCGAGAGGTTCTTCAATCTGCAACCCATCCGGCTCATCGTTTCTCCCCAACGCAAGGGCCATGAACATTTTCATCACGATGGCGAAGAATGGGTCTACCTGCTCTCCGGACGGCTGACGCTCTCTTTGGCGGGAAAAACTTACGATCTTGAGCCGGGGGATGCGGCCCACTTCGATTCGCGCCAGCATCACCGGCTGATTGCGCGCGGGACACAGGATGCCGAGGTGCTGTTGGTCGCCTCGCCTTTCCCGGAATCAGACCGCCGCCGCCCTTCTCTCTCCGAACAAAAACGCGCCATTCCGGCGATGGGCTTTCACGCCAGACCAACTTCAAAAAACCACCCCCTTAACCCACTCAACGAAATAGAGAAACCGAAGGAGAAAAAACCATGAGCACCCAGCAAGACAAACTGAGGCCGTCATGCCTCAATTTCGCCGAACTATTGGCGCAAAACATCGCCGTTATATCACCGACCATGACGGCGGCATTGATCGTCCCCCTGATGTTTTCCAACACGGGAAATCTTAGTTGGTTCGCCTATGCCCTTGGGTCCTTCATGCTCCTCTTTGTCGCCTTCAACCTTAACCAGTTCGCCAAGCGGCTGACCGGCGCCGGATCGATGTACACCTACAGCTCGCTCGGCCTCGGACCCACGATAGGATCGATGTCGGGTTGGTGCCTGATCTGGGCCTACACCTTCATCGGCTTGGCGGGAACGACCGGCTTTACGATCTTCGCCGGAAAACTCCTCGATGTAATAGGAGTCCATCTGCCCGATCCGCTGCTGTTCTTTATCTGTCTCGCCTCCTGCTTTTATCTCGCTTACAAGGATATCGTCATTTCGCAGATCATCATGCTGGTCTTCGAAGTGGTTTCGGTCACGTTGATTACAATTTTGTGTCTGATCGTCCTTGGCCATCATGGCGCCGGGATGTTCGATGGAACCCAATTCGATTTCAAATCCTCCACGTGGTCGGGTATCGGTCTCGGCGTTGTCGTCGCCGTCTTTAGCGCGGTCGGTTTCGAGAGTTCGACTGCGTTTGGCGAGGAGGCCAAGAATGGCACGAAAACGATTCCCCGTACCATCATCTGGAGCCTGATCATCACGGGATTGTTTTTTATCTTCGTCACCTACACCGAAGTGCTCGGCACGCGCGGTTATTCGAAGACCCTGGACAACATCGACGCGCCGCTCAACGTCATGTCCAGCATGTACGGCGTATCCTGGCTGGCGATTCCTCTCTCGGCAGGCGCGATGACCAGCTTCTTTGCGCTGGCTCTTTCCTGCCTGAATGCCGGAGCGCGCGTGACGTTCGCCATGAGCCGGCATGGCGCCTTCCACGAATGTTTCCGCCGCTCCCATGCAAAAAATGAGACTCCCCACATCGCCCTGGCCGGCATGGCGCTGATCATGTTTGGCATCGTCTCGATCTGTTCCGTCAGCGGCATGGCCACGCTCGATGCCTTTAACGACGCCGGAACAATGGGCGCGTTTGGATTCATCGGCGCCTACACGCTGGTCTGCGTCGCCGCTCCGATGTATCTGAAGAAAATAGGGGAACTCAAAACGAAAGACGTGGCCATTTGCGCGGCCGCCTTGGTGCTGTTACTCATTCCGGCGATTGGAAGCGTCTACCCGGTGCCGCCCGCCCCGGTCAATTTGTTCCCCTATATCTTTTTGGTTTACATTGGAGCGGGGCTGTTCCGTGCCGTGGCCTTTAAGGTGCGCGACCCGAAGGGGCTGGCCAAGGTCCGCGAAGAACTCGCCGACATGCGCATGCCTGGCGGACTGGCTTATAAATAACTGAGTTGAATAACAAAATTGGACTGCCCCGGTATTTCCTACCGGGGCAGTAGAATAAAACCTGTCGCTAATTAAACGAAAGAGGAGAATTTATGCTCGCAGAAATTGTCAAAGCCGGAGTGGTCGGCGCGCTCTATCGCTTTCCGGTCAAATCCATGATGGGAGAAGAACTCAACGCCGTCTCGGTCGGCGGTAAAGGAATTGCGGGCGACCGCCTTTTTGCCCTGTCCGACCCGGCCACCGGCAAAATCGCCAGCGCCAAAAACCCTTCGAAATGGCCCAACCTGTTTTCCTTCCATGCCACCTACACCGAGCCGCTCAACGGTGGGAAAATCCCGTCCATACGCATCACCCTGCCCAACGGGGACACCATTCTTTCCGATGCGACAAATCTCAACGATGTCCTTTCCCAAACCCTCGGCAAGCCCGTCCAATTCCTCAGCGGCGCTCCCGCCTCAGGAACGCTCGAGGAATACTGGCCCGATATCGAGGGCCTGGCGCGGCGCAACGAAGTGACGGATGAAGCCATGCCCGCGGAAACTTTCTTCGATATCGGCATGGTGCATATCATCACCACCGCGACTCTGGACGAACTGCGCAAATTCTATCCCGAAGGCCGCGTGGAAGCGCGCCGTTTCCGGCCCAATATCGTCGTTACCACCCCGCCGGAAGTCACCGGCTTCGCCGAAAAGGACTGGGTCGGCAAAATCCTCAGCATCGGCGACACGGTCAAACTCAAGGTTACCATCCAGTGCGGCCGTTGTGTGATGACCACGCTTGCTCAAGCCGATCTGCCCAAGGACGCCGGGATCCTCCGTACCGCCGTCAAGCATAACGGCGCCCACGTCGGCATTTACGCTTCCGTCATCCAAGGGGGCAAAATTCGCCGCGGCGACACCGTTCAAGTTGCGGATGAATAAAGCCACGCCATCTTGATCCTTAAAAATGGCTCTATTCCGGAACTGCGGTGGAATTGGCGCCGATAGGGGCAAGTTGTTGGCAGATTGCCAAGTAGGTCCTCCCGGAAACTTTTAATCAATTTTCCCTTTGACTCGTCATATCCCTCTGCACGGCATTATCGCCTATCCCATCACTCCCTTTTCCTCCAACGGAACGGTGGATCTTCCCCAATACCGCCGGCTTCTCGAACGCCTGCTCGCGGCCGGCATTCATGCGATAGCCCCTTTGGGAAGCGCCGGAGTTTTTCCCTATCTTTCCGATCAGGAACGCGAATCGATCGTTGCCGCAACCATGGATTGCGTGGCGGGACAGGTTCCGGTGATGATCGGCGTTTCGGCCTTGACCACCGAGCGCACCCAGCATCATGCCCGATTCGCCGAAGAGCGGGGCGCCAGCGCCGTGATGATTATTCCCATGAGCTATTGGAAATTGACGGAGGCCGAGATTTTCACCCACTTCAACACCGTCGCCGAGACGGTTTCCTTGCCGATCATGGCCTACAATAATCCGGCCACGGGCGGGCTGGATATGGCGCCGGAATTTCTCGCCAAACTACTGCAAATTCCCAACATCACCATGGTCAAGGAGAGCGCGGGAGACGTCAGCCGCTTCCATCGCCTGGCCGAAATCACGCCGCCGGACTTTGCCTTTTACAACGGCTCCAATCCTTTAGCCCTAGATGCCTTCATGGCCGGGGCCGCAGGCTGGTGCACGGCGGCGGCAAATCTGATTCCGCAATTGAATCTCAATCTTTATGCGGCCATCAAGAAGGGCGATTTTGAGAAAGCTTTCGCTCTCTTCCAAAAGCAACTCCCGCTTTTGCAATTCGTCGTGCAGGGCGGTCTTCCGCGTACCATCGCGGCAGGCCTGAGAATCCTCGGCTTCGACATTGGTCCGCTACGTGCTCCTTTGGCGGAACTTAGCGAGACCGATCAAGCGCGGCTCAGAGACATCCTTCGGTCCATTCTATGAAAAACATCCAAGATCCCACCGCTCAATAAAAAAGAGGATATGGTTCTTGGCCGGATTATTATCTATCCCATCAAATCGCTCGATGGCATGTGTGTCGATGAGGCGCGCATGACCGAGGGAGGCATTTTGGAATTTGACCGTATCCATGCCATTGTTGACGAAAAAGGAGCTTACGTTAACGGCAAGCGAACGCCGCGTGTCCAGCTGCTGCGTACCGAATACTTACCCGGTTTTCAGGAGATCAGGATCGGCGTCACGGGCGAAGCAACCCGCCATCATTTTTCGCTCCGCGATCCCGCCCCGCTCAATCGCTGGTTGAGCGACTTCTTTGGATTCACCGTCTCGCTCGCCTCGGAAACAAAGAGCGGCTTTCCCGATGATCGCACCGCCTTCGGCCCTACGATTACCAGCGAAGCCAGCTTGCGCGAGGTTGCCGGATGGTTTCCCGAAGTGTCTCTTAAAAGTGTGAGGCGCCGTTTTCGCGGCAATCTTGAGCTGACTGGTGGCGATCCTTTCTGGGAAGATCATCTCTTCAGCAAGCCGGGAGAACTCAAGCCGTTTCAAATCGGCGACGTTCGATTTCTCGGTCACAATCCATGCCAGCGGTGC
The DNA here is from genome assembly GCA_035508775.1 of Methylacidiphilales bacterium. Taxonomy (GTDB): domain Bacteria; phylum Verrucomicrobiota; class Verrucomicrobiia; order Methylacidiphilales; family UBA1321; genus JABDGH01. Next base: position 6,516 of record DATJMI010000172.1, on the reverse strand, counting down.
GTCGTGCCGGTACGCGATCCCGACTCCGCCGACCCGATCCCGAATTTCCAAAAAACTTTCATGGAACGGCGCAAAGAGACACTTCCCCCCTGGGCGGAAAAAGAACGCTTCAACCATTACTACCGCTTCGCCATCAATACGTCCGTGCCCGCCACGGAAACCGGAAAAATATTACGCACGGGCGATTCCGTCCAAATATCCGCATAAGCCATGCCCCTCGCTCAAGTCCTCCAAACGTTGCCACCGGTTTCCCCTTCGGCACCTGTCTCGCGCCAGGTCGATTACATGCGGATTTCCGTTACCGACCGCTGCAACGAGCGGTGTCTTTATTGCCTGCCGGAACAATTTCAGGACTGGAGCCGGCGCGAGGAGATTCTGACCTACGAGGAAATCCTGGCCATCGTCGCAACCGCGGTCGAACGGGGTTTCAAATATTTTCGCGTCACGGGAGGCGAGCCGCTGGTCCGCCGCGATATTTCCTGTTTTCTCCGGAAGTTGATCGGGATGCCCGGCGTCGAATCGGTTCAACTCTCCACCAATGGAACGCTTCTTCCCGAAATGGCCGAAGAACTTTATGAGGCCGGCCTGCGGCGGCTTAACATCAGCCTCGATGCGCTCGATCCAATTCGCTACCGGGAAATCACCCATGGAGACATCAAACCGGTACTGGCCGGCATCCGCGTGGCCAGGGCCATTGGATTTACCTCAATCAAACTCAACACGGTCCTCATTCGCCATAAAAACGAAACCGAAATCTGGCCGCTGGCTGAATTTGCCGCTTCGCTGCAAATCCCGGTTCGATTCATCGAACTGATGCCGGTAAGCCTCACCGAAATGTTGACGGAAGAAAATTTCCTTCCGGTCGGCGAAGTGATGGCCATGCTCTCGGAGCGCGACAAACTCATTCCACAGGACATAAAAATGGGCCACGGCCCGGCCAAGTACTACTGGCTCAAGAAAACCGGCGCGCTGGTCGGATTCATTGGCGCGCTCACCAATCTCCATTTTTGCGAGGCCTGCAACAAGGTGCGCCTCACCGCCGACGGCCATCTCCGCCCGTGCCTTGGCCAGCATGGCGAGTACGACCTCAAGCCCGGCCTGCGCCCATCCGTGAACCAAGCCGTGCTTCGCGCGCGGCTCGATCAGGCCCTGACCGAAAAACCTCCCGAGCACGCGTTCCGCGACAACTGGCAGCCCCGGCGGATCATGACCGCAATCGGCGGATAGGTTGAAGGGCCATTCCTTTTGCGAAAAATGGACGCCCTCACCGCCTTCGGACTTTTTGCCGTAACCGTCATGCTGGTTTGTTATGCCTGCGAAGATTATTCCCCATGGTTCATTTTGGCCTTCGCCGCCGGTTGCGTTCTCGGTTCAATTTACGGCTTTTTGCAGGGCGCGTGGCCATTTGGGCTAGTCGAGGCGATTTGGTCCGTGGTCGCGCTTCGCCGCTGGTGGCGGGTCTTCCGGAATCTTGAACAAAAACCTTTCCAAAGATAGGCTTCCCTCCACCTTGTTCCCTCCCCGCTTATGAAATCGATCAAAAAAATATTTTTCGTATGCGCCGTCCTTCTTTTGCTGATGTCCCAGCTTCAGGCCAGGGCCGGAGAGATCGAAGTTTTCGCGGCGGCCAGCCTCACCGATGCCTTGAATGAAATCGGCGCGGCCTATGAAAAAGCGGGAGGAGATCACGTTGTCTTCAATTTCGCCGCGTCGAATACGCTCGATATGCAAATCAAAGCCGGGGCGCCCGCCGATATCTTCTTCTCCGCCGACGAAGCGAAAATGAACGATCTCGAAAAAGCGGGTCTTATCGCCAAAGAAACCAGGCAGGATCTCCTCTCCAATAGCCTCGTCATTATCGTGCCGGGAGACAGCCCGGCCATTCTCATTTCGGCGGCGCAGCTTGCGAGCCCGGTGTTCAAAAAAATCGCGCTGGGCCAGCCCGCGAGCGTGCCCGCCGGCATCTACGCGAAAGCCTATTTGCAAAAAATCGGAATTTGGGATCAGGTTTCCCCGCATGTCATCCCGTCGGAGAGCGTCCGCGCCGCCCTTGCGGCGGTCGAAACTGGCAACGTTGACGCTGGAATCGTCTACAAAACCGACGCGCTTCATTCAAAAAAGATTAAGATCGCCTGGGAAGTTCCGCCTGCCGAAGGACCGGCCATCGCCTATCCGGTGGCGTTGGTGCAAGGATCAAAAAACGGGGCGGCGGCGAAGAAATTCCTCGATTATTTGCGCGGCCCCGATGCCCTGAAAATATTTGAAAAATACGGCTTCATCACCAAAAGTTAGGACGCATGAACGCCGATGATGCGTACGTCATTGGCCTGACTCTTCTGACCGCCGGCCTGAGCACCCTCCTCATTTTTCCGTTCGGCATCGCGCTGGCCTGGCTGCTGGCGCGAAAAAATTGGCCCGGAAAATCGCTGGTCGAAACCGCGGTCGCCCTGCCGCTTGTGATGCCCCCGGTCGCAACCGGCTTGATTCTCCTCAACCTTCTTGGCCGGCGCGGCCCTATCGGCGTATTCCTGCAGAGCCTATTCGGAACCGAGATCGTCTTCACCTGGAAAGCCGTGGTGGCCGCCATGGCCGTCATGTCGTTTCCCTTTCTCATCCGGACCGCGCGCATCGCATTCGAGGAGGTCGATCCGCGCCTCGAACAGGTGGCGCGAACCCTCGGGGCCAAACCGGCGCGAGTCTTCTTCACCATCACTCTGCCGCTCGCTTTCCGGGGAATGATCGCCGGCGCCGTCTGGGCCTTCGCCCGCGCGCTCGGCGAATTCGGCGCGACCGTTTTGGTCGCGGGTAACATCCCGGGACGCACCACGGTCCTGTCGGTCGCGATCTTCAGCGACATCCAACTCGGCAACGAAGGGCATGCTTACCGGCTGATGGCCGTCTCGGCGGTGCTCGCGTTCGCCGCGATCATTTTCAGCAATCAGTTTTCAAAATGGGGCGCGGCGCGATGAAACTTTGCCTGAAAAATCTCCGGTTGCGGCAGGGGACATTCCTTCTCGAAACCGACTTGGAAATCGATGGCCAGGTTATCGGAATCTTCGGCAGCTCCGGCGCGGGAAAAACCTCTCTGCTCGAAGTCGTCGCCGGCCTGCGCCAACCAGCCTCGGCTTTCGTTGCCATCGATGACTTCGTGCTCGCCGACAGTAGCCGGCGTTTCAGCTGCGCGCCCGAAAAACGCGGTCTGGGCTACGTTCCCCAAGACCTCGCCCTGTTTCCCCACCTCTCCGTCCGCAAAAATCTTCTCTACGGATGCGGCCGAAGCCGGGACACCGCGCCGGGAATCAGGCTGGCCCATGTGGCCGAAGTTTTTGAAATTGCCTCGTTCCTGGACGGCCCGGTTTCCGCTCTCTCCGGAGGACAAAAGCAGCGCGTCGCCTTTGCTCGGGCTCTCCTGGTTGCGCCGCGCCTCCTTTTGATGGATGAACCGCTGGCGAGTCTCGATCACGACTTGAAATGGAAAATCATTCCTTACCTCAAACGGATTCGGGACGAATTCAAAATTCCCATGCTCTACGTTTCTCATTCTCCGGCCGAAGTGGCCGAACTTTGCGATCAGGTGATCGTCCTGCGCGCCGGACGTTGTTTGCGAACCAGCCCACCCGGTGACATTTTTGAATCCGCCCCTTCGATAATTCTTAAACCCGGGATTGGGTAGCGAGGAGGTACTGCGGACGGCAGAAAAACTTCGCCTCAAAAAAATCTGCCGTGCACAGGACCGCCTATCATTCCGCCAAATGCCGCAAAGCCTCCCGGATAGCGGGTAGCAGTGGTGGGAGACATTGCGCAATCGCCTTCGGGTTGCCCGGCAAGTTGATGATCAGCGATCGCCCTCTGATTCCTGCGGTGGCGCGGGATAAAATCGAAGTCGGCGCGACCACAAACGAAACGTTCCGCATGATTTCACCGAACCCGGGAAGTTCCCGGGTGATCACCGCCCGCGTCGCTTCCGGCGTCACATCGCGCGCGGCGAAACCGGTGCCGCCCGTCGTGATGATCAGCGGACAACCTTCCTCATCCGACAGTTGCCGTAGCGCGGCCTCGATGACCGCGGCCTCGTCGGGAATAATCCGGGCGGCAAATTCAACCGGCCCGGTCCAAATGCTTCCGAAAACACGTTCGATCTCCGGACCACCGGCATCTTCATAGATACCGGACGAAGCCCGGTCGCTGCAGGTAATGCGGCCTACCTTCATTTCTTCATCTTCTCCACAACGCGGATTTCGGAAATCAACATCTTCTTGTCAACCGCCTTGCACATATCGTAAAGCGTCAGCGCGGCGACGCTGATTCCGGTAAGCGCCTCCATTTCGACTCCCGTCTTCGCTTCCGTCTCGACCGAGCAGACGATTTCAATCGCGCGCGCCCTCACCCGAAAATCGATTTGGATTTGATGCAGAGGCAACGGATGACAAAGCGGTATCAGTTCGGCGGCCCGCTTGACCGCCTGAATGCCGGCGATGCGGGCTACTCCCAACACATCGCCTTTCGGCAGCGCTTGCTTTTTCAACTGGCGAATCGTCGCGGCGGCGCAAAGCAATTTGCCCGTTGCGGTCGCCCGGCGGAAAACAACCGCCTTGTGGCCGACGCCAACCATCTTCGCGGTTCCGTGACGGTCCAAATGACTGAAATTTTTCGCCGGGGGCATAGTACTTCTATCTCCAATCGGAGCGGGTTATCAGCAATTCCACCATCGCTTCCGCGGGCAGCGCCGGAGTCGAGGCTGGAACCCTGATCAGCGCATTCGCCGACGGCAGACGCGTGATATCCCCGGAACTCTTCCACGGCAGCGCGTGGCATTCAATCCGTCCTTCCGCCAAACTCATGCGCGCCGGCCACCATGTCTCGCGGTCATTAAACGCATCGGCCAACTGTTCGGCCAGAATTCCCTTCGTTACACCGGACGCGGGCCGCCCCAAAAGAGAATTGAGAGCGCATCGCACAAAAAGATGAAAACAAACGTAATGCGACAGGGCATTGCCGGGAAGACCGAACAGAACCTGGGAGGAATTCGTGCCGAAAATAAGCGGCTTTCCGGGACGCACATTGACTTGGCGAAAGTGAAGTGTAGCCCCGAGTTTCTCAAAAACTTTCGCGGTAAAATCGTAGGCTCCGCCACCCGAACCGCCCGAAACAAGTACCATGTCATATTTTTCCCCCTTCACTTCGGCGAGCAATTTCAACATCGCGTCCAAATCGTCGCCGGAATGAAGATGGGTTACCTCCTCTAGACCCTGTTCCCGGCAGAGAGAAGGAATCAGGAAGGCGTTGCTGTTACGAATCTGTCCTTCCTTTGGCACCGTGCCAGGCGGGACGATTTCATCTCCCGTGGTCACATGCAAAACCGAGGGCCGTTTCGAGGCCAAAATCGAAGTCCTGCCCATCGCGGCAAGCAAAGCGACGGCGGCCGCATCGAGAGTTGTCCCTGCCCGGAGCAGAATCTCCCCCGCCCTCGCGTCTTCACCGCGGTAACGGACATTCGCCATGGCACTTTTCCGCAACAGCCGGATCCGTGGGCCAACCGCTTCCGTGTGCTCTTGCATGATCACTTTCAGGCCCTCGCGCGGCATCTGCGCGCCGGTAAAAATTCGCACCGCCTCGCCCGGCACGATCTCTCTTGTCACCGCATCGCCCGCACGAATCTCACCCCTGACGGCAAATTCCTCCCCCGGATCATCGGCGCGAACCGCGTAGCCATCCATCGCCGAGCGGTCAAAAGGCGGCATGTCCTCGCCCGCGGCCACATCTTCACGCAAGACGCGCCCGTGCACGGCCGTCAATGACGCCGTTTCCACGCCGAGCGACCCGACTTTCCGGTCAATGATTTCCCGCGCTTCAGCCACGGCGATCATGCGAGTTTCCAGATGGGAACATCTTTTTTAAATTCATCCATGAATTCTTGCAGAAAAAGAAAACTCTCCCGCCGATGCCGCGATTGGACTCCCACGTAAATCGCACTCTCCCCTTTGGGCACCATGCCGAGACGATGGACAATCCGGATCGCCTCGCATGGATATTTTTTTTCGAGCAGCGCGATTTTTTCCCGCATCACCTTTCCGGCCATAGATGAATAGGCTTCGTAGCGCAGGGAAGGAATCTTCGTCCCGGCCTCGGTTTCCCGGACAATGCCGTAAAATTCGGTCAAAGCGCCGGTCTCCAGATTAAATGGCATCGGCCAAGTTTGCGGACGGGCGATGGGCTGCTCGGTTAATTCGATGGATATCCACATGGATGTTTGAACCAATGTTAGAGTCTGCGCGCAAAAGAGGACAAGGCCGCAATGGAGAGAAGAAAAACGAAATTCCTCACCTATGCAACCATATGGAAATAATGTTGCTAATTATTCTTTACATGGTTTAATGGGTAAATAAGCGTTGGACAAATGGATTACTGGATTAGCAGCCACAATGCCCAAAAAGGACCCTACTCTTTGCAGCAATTGCAGCAAATGTGGCAACAGGGCCTGTTGACAGCGGATACTTATTACTACGACACCCTCCG
>DATJMI010000171.1:0-34455 GCA_035508775.1 Methylacidiphilales bacterium | reverse complement strand
AAAATCGAGCGATTTTTCGCCTGGCTCCAATCCTTCCGCAAGGTCACAACCCGCTGGGACTACCACATCGTCAACTTCCTGGCTTTTGTCCGCCTGGCCTGCGTCGTTATCCTCTTGCGATATTTATGAGATAACTTCTAGAGACTATCCGAAAAGTAGGCGTGGGTCACACCGAAAGGATTTTTGCCTTGGGGCAAAGAGTCGAACGAGGAGGTGCTGCGCAAGGCAGTTGTTTGAGGCGAAGCTTTTTGTTGCTCGTCGGTCAGAGACCACTGTGGGTATCCTCCTCACACCTCAATTCGGCCCAAATTCGACTCACCACGTGACCTATGCCTACGTTTCGGATAGTCTCTAGCGGTTTTGCGGTTCTGGTCCTCACTTGGATATTTGCTCCCGGTGCGGCCGCCGAGCCTTCAGCCCCCCTTTTTCTTCACGATGGCTGGAACGTCCAATCCGCCGACAAGGTGCAGGCCAAAGGCGAGGACATATCCACCGCCGGTTATCATCCGGATGGCTGGCTTCCTGCCACCGTGCCGGCGACGGTCCTGGCGACCCAAGTGGCCGCCGGCGTCTACAAGGATCCCTTCAATGGCACCAACCTGCGCGACATTCCCGGCACCTCCTATCCGATAGGCCAGGATTATTCCACGATGGACATTCCGCCGGACAGCCCCTACAACGCCGCCTGGTGGTATCGCAAGGAATTTGGCGTCCCCACGCCGGGAAAGGACCGCCGGGTCTGGCTGCGGTTTGACGGCATCAACTACCGGGCCAACATCTGGCTCAACGGCCGGCAAATCGCCGATTCCTCACAAGTCGCGGGCACGTTCCGGATCTATGAATTCGACATCACAGACAAGATCGTCGCGGATAAGCCCAACGTCATCGCGGTCGAAACCTTTGCCCCAGCGAAGAGAGACCTGGGCATCAACTGGGTCGACTGGAATCCGTGTCCGCCGGACAAGGAGATGGGACTTTGGCGGGATGTGGAGCTGGCCACGAGCGGCCCCGTCACTCTCCGGTGGCCGATGGCCGCGACCCACTTCACCGATCCGTCCCTCCAGCAGGCCAATCTGACGGTCTGCTGCGAATTGCACAACGCCTCGGACATGGCGGTGCATGGAACCGTGGCGGGCGTGGTTGCGGGAGTTCATATCGAGCAGCCGGCCGACCTCCAGCCGCATGAAGATAAGACCGTGGTGTTTGATCCCGAAACGTACAAGCAGCTGCAGATCAAGAAACCCGCCATTTGGTGGCCCTACCAGATGGGAACACCTCATCTTGCGACGCTCGACTTGAAATTCATCGAGAACGGAAAAGTGTCCGATGAGCAGTCGGTGCCGTTCGGCATTCGCGAAATCACCTCCGAGCTGACCGACAAGGGCTTCCGCCTCTTTCGCATCAACGGCAAGCCGATCTTGATTCGCGGCGCCGGATGGTCACCGGATATGATGCTGCGCGAAGACCTGAAGCGCCTGCGCGACCAATTCGCCCTCGTGCGCGACATGCGGCTCAACACGATCAGGCTCGAAGGCAAAATGGAGACGGAAAATTTTTTCCGCCTGGCCGACGAGGAGGGAGTCCTGATCATGGCGGGCTGGTGCTGCTGCGACCAGTGGGAACAATGGCGCAAATGGACCCCGGAAAACTATCTCGTGGCGAAGGAATCGGTGCGTTCGCAGATATTGCGGCTCCGTCATCATGCCAGCCTGTTGGTCTGGCTCAACGGCAGCGACAATCCGCCTCCGGCCGACGTGGAACGCATCTATCTCGACGTGGAGACGCGGGCGCACTGGCCCAATCCCGTGCTCTCTTCCGCTTCCGCCACGCCCACCGACGTGACCGGCCAAAGCGGCGTCAAGATGACCGGCCCTTACGATTTTGTGGCGCCATCATATTGGTACGCCGACAAGGACAAATATGGCGGCGCCTATGGATTCATCACAGAGACCGGCCCGGGGCCGGCCATCCCCAATATCAGCAGCTTGCGGAAATTTTTGCCTGCGGACCAAATCTGGCCGGTGACCAGCGCGGCCTGGACTTTCCATAATGGCGGCAACGATTTCATGCAGCTTACGGTGTTCAATGACGCGATGAAGGCGACCTATGCCACTCCGCAAAGCCTGGAGGACTATGTGCGCATCGGACAAACCATGGCCTATAACGGCGAGCGCGCGATGTTCGAGGCCTACACCCGGAACAAGTACACATCGACCGGCGTCATCCAGTGGATGCTGAACAATGCGTGGCCTTCGACGATCTGGCATCTCTACGACTATTACCTCGACCCGGACGGCGGCTATTACGGCACGAAAAAGGCCTGCGAGCCGTTCCATGTCCAATATTCCTATGACGACCATGGCGTCGTGGTTGTCAACAGCACCTATCAGGCTTCTCCCCCCCTTACCGTCACGGCAAAGGTTTACGATTTCAATCTCAACGAACTTTTCCACCAGAAGCTGGAGCTTGCGGTTGACGCCGACACCTCCCAGCCCGCCATTTCGATCCCGGATTCGACCTTCGCCGCGCCGGCAAAAGTCTATTTCGTCGATCTGACCCTTGCGAAAAAATCGGGCGAAATCGTCAGCCGGAACTTTTATTGGGTGCCCGCCGTGCCGACCAGCTTCGACTGGGACAAGACCGACTACACGCACACCCCGGCCCTTCGGCACGAAGACATGACCCAGCTGGCGTCGTTGCCGAAGGCTGAAGTCGAAGCCGGGATCGTCGTCTCCGCCGGAGCCGGAAACGCGGGCGAAAAGACCATCCGGTTACGTTTGAACAATCCTTCGAAGGCCCTGGCGTTTCAGTTGGCCGTGGCCGTGCGCGACGCCCACGGCGACGACATCGCGCCGGCGCCCTGGTCCGACAATTATGTGGAGCTTATGCCCGGCGAATCGCGGGTTTTGACGGCGACCCTTCCGGCCAAGGCCGTCAAAGGCGCTTCGGTGATTTTGTCGGGATGGAATATTGCTGAAAAGACCCTGAGTCTTTCCTCAGCGAAGTGAGTGAAGTCCTCTGGCGATTTTTTTCATTCGCCTGACAATTCGTGCCGTGCGCAGCACCTCGTCACTCGGCTCCTTGTCCCGAGGCAAAAATCCTTTCGGTGTGACCCACGCCTACTTTTCGGATAGCCTCTTGAAGCTATCCGACCAGGCATTTCAAGAACTTCCCAAAGAGGAAATCAAATTGACCAGCACAATACCCGTTCTGTCTGACGCCACGCCGCGCCTGCGGCGCACGCTCACGCTCTGGGACCTGATCCTCTACGGAGTGATTGTGATTCAGCCTGTGGCGCCGATGTCGGTTTTCGGTGTCTTGAGCGAGCGGGGGCGGGGGCACGTGGTCACCGCCATCCTGATTGCCATGGTGGCCATGCTCTTTACCGGGATCAGCTATGGGCGTATGGCGCAGGCTTATCCCAGCGCCGGCTCGGCGTTCACCTATGTCGCCCGGGAAATTCACCCCGGCGCGGGCTACGTGATCGGATGGAGCATGGTCATGGACTACATCCTCAACCCGCTCATCTGCACCATCTGGTGCGCGCAGCAGGCCCATGACTTCGCCCCGGCGGTTCCCGTCTGGGGATGGAAATTTTTTTTCGCCCTTGTGTTCACGCTTTTGAACGTCTGCGGAGTCAAGACGTCCGCACGCATCAATGCCGTCATGGCCATCGGAATGGGGGTGGTGGTCACTGTGATTTTTGTCGCGGCGGCCCGCTATATTTTCGGCCATCCCCATGATGGCGCCGGGTTCTTCACCCGTCCGTTCTATGATCCGCAGACGTTCAGCTACGACGGGCTTTTCGGGTGCACGTCGATCGCGGTGCTCACCTACATCGGATTCGACGGCATTTCCACTCTCTCCGAGGAGGCGGAAAACCCGCGCCGCAACATTCTTCTGGCCACCCTCCTGACCTGCGTGGTCATCGGTCTTCTTTCCGCCGCCGAGGTCTATATCGCGCAACTGGTCTGGCCTGCCTCGGAGCATTTTCCCGACACCGACACGGCCTACGTCTCGGTGGCGGGGCGCCTTTGGCCGCCGCTGTTTACGGTGGTCGGACTGACCCTGGTGCTCGCCAATATCGGTTCCGGGATGGCGGCCCAGCTTGGCGCAGCGCGCCTTCTCTACGGCATGGGCCGGAGCAGCGCCCTGCCGAAATCGTTCTTTGGCGCGGTGGATCCCCGGCATCAGGTGCCCCGCAACAATGTGATCCTGATCGGCGTCATCGTTTTGATCGGCGCCTTCTTTTTTTCCTACGACCTGGGCGCCGAGATGCTTAATTTCGGCGCGCTGATCGCTTTCATGGGCGTGAATGCCGCCGCCTTCCTGCGTTACTTCGTCCGGGCCGGGGAGAAGAAATTCTGGAATCTCGTTTCTCCCATCCTCGGATTTTTGATCTGCCTCGGTTTGTGGTGGAACCTGGGCTGGCCGGCAAAGATTGCGGGCAGTCTTTGGATGATTGTCGGAACGCTGTTCGGCGTTTGGATCACCAGCGGTTTTCGGAAGCCGCTTTCTTTCGAAGTGCCAGCGGAATAGAACGGATCGTTAGTAGCTGCCGCGAGGGGACGTGTCCCTCCCAAGGTCGGTCCGTCACTCGGAGACCGCTGCGGGTATCCTCCCTCCTCGCGCCTCGATTCGGCCCAAATTCGACTTGTTACACGATCCATGCCTACTTTTCGGACAGCCTCTAGTGTATCGAGTCATAAATAGATCATAATATAGGGTTGATGTGGTAAAAGTAGGCATGGCCCGCATCGCTCGCCCCATTGTCCTCACCACCGATGAAAGTAAGTCCGCTGAGTCAAAACTTGCGGGCATGGCTGTTGGCCCGAAGAAGATATTCAAGGAAATTCTTAATCGGGTTCAAAAAGTGAACCCTAAGTGAACTCCACACGCCAATCATAGCACCCATGGCGCCAACAAAAAAATAAACGCTGAAACGGCTTCTCGGCTACGAACGCCTCCCCACTCGGAGTAAAGCACCTACATCGTATCTGAACAACCAAACGGCTTGCCCTTCTCGGACCGCTGTCCCGGTTAACCAGGGATATTGTGGGAGGTTTTTGCACTCTCAACACCCGGATCGAACGTCGGTCATGGCTGCGACCTTCCCAGCTATGTCGAATCCAAGCCAAGCAGAAATCCGTTATCCGTCAACGCCCCGTTCGATTTTGCGCATGACCACATCAAAGGCCCGGGGCCATGGCGGAAACCTTGTCGTTGAAGAACTTTCCAGCCTGACCGTCGATGCGCAGCGTAAACTTTCCATTGCTGCAATAGAGGCAACCAATAGCTGACGACATGCCAGCTGATCAGAAAATGAAGGCCGCGCGAAGCTTCTTCAGTACAGAGACCGCGTTGATAGCGACTCGTGCCAGGCGCTCATGATTAATCCGGCCCTCCAGCCTCATGTGGGCAAAGTAACGCGCATGGATGCTCTCTTCTGAAAGCGCCCGGTGAAATTCGACCATCAAGGGCTCATCCTCCGGCTTAATCGGGCGCATCAGCAACCTGCCGAAGCCCTCACCCACAGTGTTTCCTTCATACGCAACTGCCACGCGCCCTGGACCAAACCGGGGACATCCTGCCTTCTTCCGGGGATTTCCGGCTTCATTTTGAGCTTTGTTCCCTCAATGGAAGTGGAGAGATTCATGGCGATGCTTTCCTTCGGTAACTTAAGGGCCTGCCATTGAGGGGGCTACGTGGCTCTTGGCTTAAAAGTGGCACAGAATTGGCGTGGTCGGAGTTGAAATATCTTTTCTTTTAGTTATACTCAGCAATTAAATCTGATAACATAAATTCATGCAGACGTCCCGGGAAATTGTCCGGCAGCTTTCCCAATCGGAGATCTATCGAGATTACGAGGCCGCTTTCACAGAGGTAACGCATCTCCCGCTTTCCTTCCGTCCGCACGAAATCTGGCAGCATGCTCTGGGGGGGAAAAAAAACGAAAATCCCTTCTGCGCTCTCCTCGCGAAATCGAGCAAAAGCTGCGCGGCCTGCCTCCAGATGCAGGAAAAGACCACCGAAGGCGGCATGGAAGAACCCTGCTCCGTCATGTGCTTCGCCGGACTCGTCGATACCGCCGTTCCCGTCCGGGTCGGCACCAAAGTCATCGGCTTTCTTCAAACCGGCCAGATTGCCCTCAGTCCTCCCACGCATGCTCAGTTCACCAAAATCGCCCGCCAAATCGTCGAATGGGGCGTCTCGGTCGATCTTAACCGCCTCGAAGATGCCTATTTTCACAGCCAAGTGCTCTCCCGCCAGCAGTACGAAGGCGTGGTGCGGCTGCTGGAAATTTTCGCGCAGCATCTTTCGGTATTTGCCAATCAAATCATGGTCCATCAGCGCAATGCCGAACCGCCCATGATCTCGCGGGCCAAAAATTATATTAATTCGCATCAAACCGGCTCGATTTCGCTGGATGAAGTCGCCCGCGCGCTCAATGTCAGCACCTTCTATTTTTGCAAAATGTTCAAGAAAACCACCGGCTTGACCTTTACCGATTATCTTTCGCGCGCCCGGGTCGAAAAGGCCAAGAACCTGCTGCTCAACCCCCATGTCCGCGTCAGCGAGGCCGCCTATGAATGCGGTTTCGCTTCACTGACCCATTTCAACCGCACCTTCAAACGGGTCACCGGCGCCTCGTCTACCGTGTTCCGCAAGGGATTCCAACACACTTAATCCGTCATCCCGGGATCTCCGGGAAGATTGGTTCGGTCTCCCTATTTCCGCATAGTAGAACTGATTAAATCAGCACGAACCGCAAACCGCTCCGCCGCGAAGCCGGAGCCGCCCGCGCAGGAGAAATCCCAGGAAACCCAGCCCACCGAAGACCATCGCCCAGGTGCTCGGCTCAGGCGCGACGCTTAATTGCAACGCCTCCTGGCCATCGCCCATGTTGATGAACGACAAGGTCGAATTGCCATTCCCGAGCGCGGAATCGAGATTGACCAGGTCGAAGTCGCTGATCGTCAGATTAGTGTCGCCATTGGGACCGCCGGTACTCGAAAATTCAACCAAGTCGTAGATGTTGGGGCTGCTGGCCGACGTGCCGCCGGCGCCCGTGTCTTGGAAGTCCAGGATGATCTGATTCGATGAAGAGACCGATCCGTCGCTCAGGAAGGAACCAGTCGTGCCTAAATCGATGAGGGTGCCGCCAGCGGGATTTCCCGCAGAACCGGTGCCGACGGTGGCCGTATAGAGATTAAATTGGAGCGTCGCCCCGCCGGCCATCTGCAAACTCGATGCCGTCAGGATGTTATTGGTGCTGGTCGACAGGTTCGCCCCGATAACCTGTGTGACATCATTGGCGCCGGGCGAAACCGTGGAACCGGCGCTCGCATAGATCGAACCGACCAAGCCGTCACCGGCGAGGACGCTACTATGGCCCACCGTTGTCGCGCTGTTTGCCGCCGAGCCGGTGACTTTGAGCATGCCGGCATTAATCGTCGTCGCGCCGGTGTAGGTATTGACACCGCCCAGAACGAGCGTGCCCGTTCCCGTCTTGGTCAAACTGAGGTTTGTGGCCGCGCCGCTGCCGCCGATGGAACCGGAGAACGTATCAACCGGAGAGCCGCTATAGTTGACCGTCAGACCCGCCGTGGTTGCGCTCGCGCCGCTGCCGCTGCCAGGTATGCCGGTAGCGCTACCGTTGCTGCTGATGACCTGGTTGGTTCCCGAGCCGGAAGCGGTCAGCGAACCGATGGTCTGGCTGGTGCCCAACAGATCGAGCGTATTGACTTGGCCCGCGGTGTCCGAACCGCTGCCGAGAGTCACGTTGGACGGAGGCGAAGAAGGCAGAACATTATTGGTGCCGGTCAGGAGGGTGCTGCCGTCGTCTATCGTCGTGGGGCCATTATAGCTGTTGCTGGTGTTGGTCAAACCGACCGTGGCCGACCCGGAAGCAAGCGTCGAACTGCCGATGATGATATCGGAATTATTGCTCGATCCGGTGATGGCGCCGTTAACCACAAACCGGCCGCCGGCCAGGGTAAAGACGCTGCCGTTCTTGCTGACGTTTCCGTCGACCGTTAGCACGCCGCCGCCGCTGTTAACCACCGCGCCGTAGTCGCCGGCGGTGACTGTCAGATTTTGGCTAAGCGTCCCGTTTGTGCCGGTGTAGTTCAACACGCCAGGAGCGGAGGAGCTTGCGCCAGCCAGGGTGACGTTGGTGTTGCTGCCCAAGGCGGAAGATTGGGTAAATTGCAATGTGCCATTATCGACTTTCACGCTACCAGTAAAGCTGTTCGAATCAGTCAAAACCGACGTGCCCGTGCTGTCCTGGGTAAACGAACTGGCGCCGGTAATGGAAGTAAAAGTGGCGGCACTTTGCACAAAGACGCCGGTATTGGTCGTCGTAATCGCCGTACCGCTCAACGTCCCCCGGCCTTGGAACAGTGTACCGCTGAGAACCGAGGTCGGGCCGGTGTAGGTGTTCGTGCCCTCCACAGTCAAGGTGCCGGTGCCCTCTTGAATCAAGCTGCCCACTCCAGAGATAGCGCCCGGCAAGATCTGGTTTTGACTGCTGTCATAAACGAAGGCGGCGCCGTTCGCTATGGCGATATTGCCGATGTAGGTGTTGGTTTCCTCGGCGTCACCCGCGCTCGCAATAACGCCTGCCCCTCCAATCATCAATTCGCCACCGTTAATCGTTATGTTGCTGTCAAATGTATTGGTGCCGCTCAGTTCCATGACACCATTGTTGTTCTTAATCAAACCCGTATCGGGTGATCCGGCTGTTTTGGCGAAAGCGCCGCTTACAAGCAAATCGATTCCACTGGTGGACCCGGAACTGACATCGAAGATGGTGCCGCCGTTTTGGGACAATGTCATATTTGTCGCGCTCATGATACCTCCTCCGATGACGGTGACGGTGTCGTCTAAATTCCAGCTTCCATACGCTGCCTCGCTGCCACCCAAACCAGGCCCGCCGGTGGCCAATGTTCCACCCTGCAGCTCAAGATACCCGAGGTGCGCGGTATAGGTAGAGCCAAGCTCCAGCGTGCCGCCATCGACCGAGACCAGAGGAAAATTCGCGCCGCTACCAAGGAAATTGTTGTCCCCGGAAATAAAAATGGTGCCGCCATCGTCCACCAAGACGTCGGCCTGGGAGTTAGCTGACAATCCGCCCTGATTATTGGCGGCCGAGAGCACCAGAGTGCTGCCACTCACATTCGTCCCGCCGGTATAGGTCTCAGCCGCGGTAAGGGTAATGGTACCCGTTTCGTTCTTGGTCAATGTCAGGCCGCCCGCTCCGGAAATCACGCCCGCAAGAGTCATACTGCTCGAACTATTGAATATCAGAGTGCCGCCTTCACCAAAGGAAATGCTACCCCCATAAGTGCCTCCCGCCCCCAATGCGCCGGCGCCATTGATAAACAGAAAGTCGCCGTTGATGATCGTCGAGCCGGTGTAAGTATTCGCGCCGGTCAAAGTTAATTCGGCGGCGTTCGTTACGGTGAGAGTACCACTGCCCGAAATTACACCCGAGAGAGTCTGAGAGGCTGTGCCGCCATAAACGAATGAACCGTTGTTCATAATGTTTCCGCCGTAATTCCCTGTAAATCCAGTCGGATTGCCCAAGCCGCCCGTGCCGCCAATGGCCAGGGTGGCGCCGTTCGAAATGATAGTGACGCCGCTGTAAGTGTTCGTGCCGGCAAGAGTCAAGGTACCGGTTCCAAGAACAGTCAGGGAAAGCTGGCCCGAGCCATCTTGCAACAAGCCCCCATAGATTGTGTTGGTACTCGTGAGATTATTGACGCTTAACATGGCAGGACCGCCATTGCTCGTCACTACGCCGGTATTGAAGCCGTCATACCCGGCGGCGCCATTGAAGGCGCCAACCGTGATGCTATTGCCGCCCAAGTCGAGCGTGCCGCCGAAGCCGTTGAGGGTCAAGGCGCCGGTCGCCGCGCCGAGATTGGCGCCGGAAGCGCCGAGCACAACCGTGCCGCTGGAACTAATCGAGGTGCCGCCGCTGTAGCTGTTGCTGGTATCGATCACCAGCGTGCCCGTGCCCACCATGCTGAGGGGGCCCGTGCCACCGATGCCGTTGCCGTTGGGACTGGTGATCGTGTAAGTATGGGTATTGTTCCCGAAAGTTACGCTGCCGGGAGTAACTGTGTTATCGGAGATAGCCAGGGTGGTGACGGCATTGCCGGTAAGATGGCTGTCGTCAAACACCGAATTGTCGCCCGACTCAAAATCGGTTTCAGTGCCGTTAGGCTCCAGCACCCAGTTTCCGGCGCCGCCAATCGTGCCGGTTGTCCAAGCGCCGTTGGCTGCGCCGGTCCAATAGGGGGACCCACCCGTTATATCCAATGTGAGTTCACTGCCGCTTAGCCCCAGTACGGCTGTCTCGCGACCACTTAACCCGCTGACTGTGCCCAGGGTAAAATCGCTCAATCCTCCTGTAAGGCCGCCGGCGTTCAAAAGGTCGTAAATCGAGCCCGACTGCCAGGATGAAGCTGTCGCGGCATTAACGGTAATTTCCCCACCGCCGGTGTTGGCTGTGGTCAAGGCGCCGGTTACGTTGATGCCCGGCGTCGTGGTGTTAGCACCTCCCGCCAAAGTGATACCGAGAACGCCATTCCCGCTGTATGTCAGTGAGCCGACCGTGAGTTCACCCGAGCTGTTGCCGGCCGCGCCGTTGGCCACCGCGCCCGCGCCGGAGGCGACGTTGACCGTGCCAAGAGTGCCCGTGCCACCGATCGTGCCTCCGTTGACCGTGACCACCGACGAGGTGAGCGTGCCATTAACGTCCAGCGTGCCCGCATTGACCGTCGTCGCGCCCGTGTAAGAATTCGCGCCGGCGAACACCGACGCGCCGGTGCTCCCTTGCGTAAATGTTACGCCGGAGGCATTGATCACGCCACCGCTCGATTCGGTAAAGACGCCGCTATTCATGGTCTGGATAGAAGTTGCGCCGCTCAGCGAGCCGGTGAGATTGAGGACTCCTCCGTTTACCGTTGTCGAACCGGTGTAGATGCCGGCGCCGCTGATGGTCTGTGTGCCGGCGCCGATTTTGAGAATGCTCAAAGTACCTCCACCAGTACCGTCTTCGAGCACGCCGCCGAATGACCCATTGGCGCCGGCATTGGTTCCACCCGGATTGGTTCCCTCGATGGTCAAAATGGAATTGCTTCCCGTTGTCGCGCCATTTTCGACTATATTGTTTGGGCTGACTGCGGAGTTTAACGCACCTATTGTTTCGTTATACCCGTTAAGGTTGTATTGGATGAGACCAGTCCCGCCGGATGGTACCATCGTGAGACTATTGCCCACCAATTGATTGTTCGCTCCATTTTTTACGAGCATGGCGCTTGTGCCGTTACTTGTCTCGAAAATTGCGTTACCAAAAAAGGTATTGCCTCCACTAGGAGTATCCAACATGACGGTCGTTCCCGAAGCTCCCCCGGAATCAAGATCAAGGGTGCCGGTCCCCGCAAACTTTCCCGTAAAGGAGACTGTTCCAGTGTTAGGGTTGATGAAAATTCGATCGCCTGCACCCGTCGTCACCGGAGCGCCCTGCAACGTAATCGTTCCGGTAAACGTATCGGTACCAGAGGGAGCATTACCGTCAGCAATTTTCATCGCGCCCTTGCCCTCCACCCCCAAGCCCGGCGACAGGTAAATCTGATTGGTGTTGGTTCCGGTCGTGTTGGTGAAGAACAAGGTTGCGCCTCCCGCGACGTAGATTCCTCCCGTCCCGGCGCCGGCCATGTTATTGAATTGCATCTGGCCCTGGGTGATGTAGGTGCCGCCCGTATAGGTGTTGGCGTTTTCAACGTTCATCGATCCCCAGCCGGCCTTCACCACCGTCACCGCTTCGTTGTTGCCGTTGAGGTTGTTGTTTTCGACAATGCCATTAAGCTCCATCACGTTGGCGGTATTGTTGGCCGTGCCGTCCTGAGCAAAGACAATTTCACCGGGCGCGAAACCGTTGCCGACGGTGATAAAGGAATTGGCGGCGGTATTATTATTCTGGTTGCCGATGACGGTGAGATTATTCGCCGTTGAGGTCGTGTAGACGCCTCCGGTATTGCTCACCGCGCCCAAGACGATGGTGGAATTGCTGGTGCCGATGGTGGTGGTGCCGGTGTTGTTGGCCGCCAGAATCGTATTGAAATAGGTCACACCCGTGCCGCCGTTGAGGGTATAAAGCCCTTTGGTGGCCGTAAGTTCGATATTGGAACCACTGCTGGCCGAGGTCGCTCCGATGGCCCCTATCGCAGAGACAACGTTGGTACCCGTGTAGGCTAACTGGCCAATCTGGTTATTGCTAGTCACAGTCGCCAACCCGCTGAAGCCGACACCGCCGTTGGTAACGGCAGTATAGACTAAAGCGGCGCCCCCCAAACCGTTGATCAAGCCGCTGGCGTCGTTGGTCATTGTCGAGGTGGTTATAGTGCCATCGCCCACAATCCTATTAAACATGGCGACGCCTCCTGCGTTGACTGACACGGCGCCATTGGAGACGCCAGTGAAACTAGTGGTGCTACCGCCATTCAAAGCCAGCGTACCAGAACCTCCCACGTTGCCGAAGGTATAGTAACCCCAATCAAGATTCACTGGTAAATTCACCGTCTGCGTGGCGCCGGTATCGTTGAAAATTCCGACATTATTGCCCTGAACTTGGCCCGTAAGCAGCACCTCATTGCCGTTGAGCGTGAACGATCCGAAATCGTCCGCGAAGGTGATGCCGTTAAAGGCCGAATTGAACGCAGCGAGGCTGTTGGTTCCGGTATAGGTGTAATTGTTCGAGGTGGTCGTGTTGACCGTGCCGGAAAAGACCAGGGAATCGGCGGACAGATTCGCCAGGGCGTTCGCGTTGGGAGTCGCTCCGCCCCAGTTGTTGCTGTCGGTCCACAAATTGTCGGCACCGCCCCCATCCCATGTGTCTGTCGCCGCCTCAACCTTCCCGTCACAGATGAGCGCGGCGGCGAAAATGGACGCCGCGGCCAAAATTCGCCTAATAGATCGAAAGTGGAAATGGGCGGCGAAGGATTTTCCGGTGGAGGAGATGGCGGCGTTGGCTCGGTTCATTTTTTTTCTTCATCTGCGTGGTTAACTGAAAAATTTTTCCTCAGAGGCAAAGTTGTAGCTTTTTCCCGCGCTTTGTTGAGAGGCCTCCACCCGTTTCCCAAAACTTTTAACGCATGATGTAAAGCATACATGAGGCAAAATAATTAACCTGCCTAGGTTGCTCTTGCTATTTTTGTCTTGCAAGCCTAGAATTTGGCAGTGACCTGCTATGGAGATGGTCCCTACCTGGAATTTGCCTAAGATGAACGGGCTGGGGAACTATCTTGGGGCGCCGGTGGTTTTATCAGAACAAGGATCTGCGGCAGGACAAAAACGGCACAAATCAGACCGATGGCGATACCGAGAGACATTAATTGGCCGATGTCGAACATGCCCCGGAACCTGGAAACGAGCAGCGAACTGAATCCGAAAAACGAGGTCAGCGAAGACATGATGATTGCCTTGCCGGTGCTGCCCGAGAAAATGTTCAGTTTCCCATCTTCGCGATAACGGTCGATAATATAGACGCCGAAGGCGACATCGATGCCGATAATGAGCGGCAAGGTGACGATATTGGCGGGATTAAACGGGATGCCCAGCCAGACCATGACGCCCGTGCGCCAGAGCACCGCCAGCACCAAAGGCGCCAGGGTAAGAAGCAAGTATTCGATGCTCTGAAAATGAAGGAAAATGAGGAGGGTAATCGCCACGAAAGCCCAGAGGGCCGCCCGGAGATAACTGAGGCGCATCAATTCCGTGGCGTAATAATTCATTACCGGCGTGCCGGTCGCCTTCGGCGTGACCGACAAAACCGCGCGGGTGAATGCCTCATCCGGCCCGCGTTCCCAAAGGTCCTCTTTGCCATAGATTTCGAGCAAGATTTTTCCGTCGGGGGCAAGAAAGAGTTTCCGCAACTCCGGCGGGAGATCGGAAAGGGTGATTGCCCGGTCGGCTTTTTGCGTCTTGAGCAACTCCATGTTCGTCTGCATGCGGGTAAACTCGCCGTTGGAGGCGGGATTAAAACGCTCCTGGATCGTGGCCACCGGCGCCGAGTTCAGCGCCTGGTCCACCCGCTCCAGCGCCGGAATCATGGCGCCGAAATCTGTCACGGCCTGCCTGGCGACGCCGGATAAATTGACGTAATGGCCGGCTTGCTGGAGGCCTTTTCTGGCTTCCTGCAACAGGGTTTCGGCATCCCGCCGGGCCCGGGGGATATCGACGCTCTCTCCGGTTGAGGGCTTGACCGCCAGCGCCGAAGCCGCAGCCACGATTCGCTTGATCACCGGAATTTTTTCCTCCTGATTTTCCGGCAACAGATCCAGGAGCGAATCGACCCGGGCGACCACCGGCAGAGCCAGAAATTTTCTTTTCAGGTCCCGCGCCTCGTCCAGATTACCGGCCACGACGGAAGCATAGATTGTGGAGACTCCGGAACCGTCGTTCTGGCGCGAAGCATCCATGACTTCATAAAGAGCCTTGATGGAATCGGACGACGGATTGTTGAGATGGAGCAGGTTGTAATCGAAGCCGAGCTTCGGCAGACTGAGAATGGAAATCACCGAAATGACGACCGACACTCCAAGCCAAAGCCACGGCGCGCGAACCAGGTCGCGGTCCCAGGAACGGATAAAATTCCAGACCGGATTGCTTGATTGGATCTGAAGTTTTTCCCGGCCGCGCCCGCGATCCCAGAGGATAAAAGCCGCCGGAAGCACGATCAGATTGGCCGCGATGCAGAAAATCATGCCGATTCCGGCGATGACGCCGAGTTCGGCCAAGCCGACAAAATCATTGAAACAGAGGGTGAAAAAAGCCGCGGCGGTGGTGCTGCCACCGGTGATGATGGCCACGCCGGTGTGTTGCAAGGTTTCCCTGATGGCTTGGCCGGGGTCTCCCTTCCGTCCGAGTTCCTCCTCATACCGTCCGAGGATTTGTATGCCGAAGTCGATGCCGATTCCCAAGACCATGGGAATGACCGCGACCGAAAGGATATTGAAATGCCCCACCGTCAGGAGGGCGAAAGCCAGCGACCAAAGCACGGCCATGAGCAAAACGAAAAAGGTAAAGGCCGGACGCAAGAAGGTGCGGTAACTGAAGAAAAAAAGAGCGAGTATAAGCGCCAGGGTGAGGGCGGAAGCCTTGGCGGCATCCGCACTGGAGGAAGCGGCCTCATCGGCGTCGAGCGCAGGCTCGCCGGTCAGCTCGATTTCGGCGCCGGGATATTTGGCTGCCAGGCTTTTGAGATACTGGCGGATTTTCGCGGTGGCGCCGCTGAATGGCGTATCGGACTTCTGTTCCGGCCGGCCGGTATAGGCGAAGATGAGCAACGTGCGGCCGTCCCGCAGGCTGAAGTACTCGTGCCGGGCAAGCATTTCGTTGGCGTCCAAGCCGTCCAAAGAATTGTCTTTCGCGGGTGCGTCCGCGTTTTCCCGGGCCAGCGTTTTGCCTTCGGCTTGAGCCGAGATTTTATTGAGAATGGCAACAAAGCGGGCCACGAACGGATTAAAATCTTTCCAGTTCTCCGATTTTCGCAGGTAGTCCCCATTAAATTTACTCTTGGCCTCATCGAGGATCGAGTTGAGGTCAAGGGAGATTTGTTGGGCGTTCCGTTCGGTCTGTTTCTGGAAACTCACTTCCGCTTCCAGTTCTTCGGCGATTTTTTCCAATTCGGATTTATCGCGGGTAAAAAGCAGCCGCGGCTTGAGGCCGGAAAAGTCGATTTTGTAGAGAACGGCGCCGATTTGGGGCTTGAGCGACTCGAGATAAGGCCCGATCTCATCCGCAATGTGGCGGTTTTTCGCCGGATCGGGCGATCTGATCAGCACAATGAAATGGCCATCGCCTCCGAATTCGCGAATTAATTCGTTATAATTTTTTTTCACCTCCATGGTGTTACTCAGAAGATCGCTGGTGTTGTTGATGACGTTGAAGCGGGCGGCCGCGATCCAGGCGCTGGCGGCGGTCAGCAGGAGGCTCAGGATTAAGATGATTCCAGGTCTGGCGCACACTATTCGGGCGAAAAATCCCATGGCGCATTGAAGAGCTTGGTGAATCGACAACATGAAAGGTTACTTAAGTAAACGGGTTTTGCCTCATTACGCCGCGGCTGGCCGAAAGCAAGACTTGCCGTAAAAAGGCCGATTTCGCCTCGCTTGAAAATCGAGGCCCGCTTAATCGGCCTGGAAATTTCGGGAACTAGCGTTGCTCTTTTGCAACTGGCCGAGAGTTTGCGCGATGCTCCTGGTGCCGGGAACGCATCCGGCCTCTTCGATGGTTTTCTTAACCCGGTTTTCGTCCATGATATACCGGTCCCTTTTGTAGAGAAGATAATCGGGCCGGCTCGAATGGGGGGTCAGGTTAATCGTCGCCAGATTCGCGCCCGCTTTCAGGGCACGGACATATCCGTTGTCACCAACGAGATTAAGAGCGCTGACGGCGGGAATGATGTAGGAAGGATTGCGCAATCTCATCCGGGCGATGCAGTCGATGGTGGCCTCGAGCTGGCCGGCCGATTGGCCGGCGAATGGCGTTTGTTCCCCGGCAATAAAGGGACTGACGCTGGCGCCGGCCAGGGGCAATTCGCTCAACAGCTCCAATGTTTCCTCGATGTGCTCTCCCGTCTGGCCGGGCAAGCCGAGAATAAATCCGGACGAAACCGCCCATCCCGTTTTGGCCAGATAATGAATGGCCTCCAATCGCTCATCGAAAGTGCCCGGGGCATTGATTTCCCGGTAATGGCCCCGGTTTCCCGTCTCCAGCTTGATGATGTAATAAGAGGCGCCGGCCTGCCTGAGTTCGTCATATATTTTGGGATCGAGCGTTCCCAAACAGACGCTGACACCGAGCCGCGTCTCCCGGCGAAGAAGATCAATAAGCGGAAGGACCGTCTCGCGAATACCGACTATGTCTTCGCCCGTCTGGATGTTGATGTCGGTGATAATTTCCGGGAATCCCTCCCTGACCAGGACGCGGAGAGAATCGAGCGAGAGCCGGTAGCGTTGTAACGGCCGGTTATCACGGCGCATTCCGCAATAATGGCAGTTTTGCCGGCAGAAATTGGATACCTCGAGAACGCCGCGAACAAAAACTTTTTGGCCGAAGACCTGATTTCGCACCGCCATGGCTTGCTTGCGGAGTTGTTCCGGCGTGGAACCGATGTCCCTTTCCTTAAGAATCGCTGGTGGCATTGAAGTCACGCTAGGCTCTCCCTTGTCTCCTGGTCCCGCTGAGGGGCTCAAAATTTATTATCACTGTCATTCTTCCTCTGCTTTTCAAGATTGTGTTGGCTGTTTTTTTTGTCAATCGCTTCAAAACCATCGGTCCCGACATGGTTCTTCAGGCCATTTAGCCAAAAGCGTTCCCTATTTCTAGGATGGTTCCTGAAACTGTCTCCAGCATTTTTCCCGCCATTTCACCGGCCCCGGCAACCAGCAGACGATCCAGAAGAAAACCCGGCACAAACTCCAGGCTTCGGCCGCCAGCAGGGAAGGACCTTTCAGCGGACAGCCCAGTTCGCGGCAAATAAGGGCGGCGGTGAGAACGTCGGTCTGCATTATGCCCGAAAATCCAATCCATCCCAAAAGATTCGCCGGATGCCCCAGAATAAAAACCATCCATCCCAGAAGCGGCATAATGAAAATTTGAGCCGCGAAACCGGCTGGCTGGCACCAGCAGACCGTTTTTTTCCAGCGGAAGTAATGGGTGAAAGCGGCCCGCCAGCCGGTGGCATCGGCGACCGTTTCCAGGGTGGCGGAACCGAGATGGACGGGCCGTAAAATCTGGCCAAGCATAAAATCATCGGCGAGCGAGGAACCGAGTTTTTGCCAATCGGCCTTGCGGAGAAAACTGTCCCGGGAAAAAAGCATGGCCGCTCCCAAACCAAAATGAACCGGGCCGAGCCGCCGGAGAAGCAAGACGCCGGGATAAAATTCGGCGTTCACAAAAAGCGCATCCAGAATCGAGGGGGGATGCGGCAGGGCGCGAATGGCGTAGGGGAAGGTCAATAATTCCGTCCCGCAAGTTTCAAACTCGGCCCTGGCCTGGTCGAGAAACCCCGGCGCCGCCACGATATCGGCGTCGCTCCAAAGCCACAACCGGCCTCTGGCTTGCGGCGCGAGCACTTTTTGCCACGCGATCTTGGGATTGGGCAGTGTATCGGCCTCGGACCGGCGCACGGCGACAAGGCGGGCGCGGGGATAGGCCGATTGCATCCTCTGAATAAAGGGCATGACTTCAGGCCAATCGGCCTCATGAACGCCCAGGAGCATTTCGCTCTCTTCGTCCAATTGGGCGATAAAAGATTCCAATCCTCTAGCCTCAATGGCCAATCCCCGGTTTTTGAGAGGAGGGAGGGGCTTAAAGAGAGTAAGCGATTTTTTCTCACGGGGCTTGAGCAGAGGGGGCGCCCGCCGGGCTTCCACCACCACGAGCCGCCACGAAATCAGCCACCAAAGCAAACCTGCGCATGACCATGCGGCCAACAGAATTTTAACGCACATGCGACTTCGTCACCGGCAGAGTATCGCACGCCAATTCGGGAACAGATTCCTGGCGGAACCAAGCCAGGGCCTGCTGAATGCCGCTTTGGACCGGCGAAGGCGACCATCCCAGTTCCTGGCGAGCCTTCGCATTGCTGAAAAACTGCACGGAGCGAAGTTGAAGAGCCGTTTCCATGCAAACGCGGGCCGATTGGCTGCGAGGACCAAGCAGGTCGGCCATTTCGCCAAAACAACTGGCTGCCAGGACCGGCCAATGAGGAAGACAGAGCCGTGGCGAGGGCAAACCTGTCTGGCTTGCCAGATAGTCGAGAAATTCCTTCAGCCATAAGTTTTGATTGGTGAGCAGGTAGCGTTCGCCCACCCGGCCAGCCTGGGCGGTCAGTTGCAAGCCGGCGCTGACGTCCGAAACATTGACGAAATTAAGGCCGACCCGGCAATAAAAGGGAAATCGTCCGCGGATAAAATCATCGATCATTTGTCCGGTTGGGGTCGGAGCCTCATCTCCAAAACCGATGGGGCAGCTCAAACTGGCGATGACGACCGGCAATCCGCGGCTGGACCAAGCCAAAGCGTGGCGCTCCGCCGCCCATTTGGAATATTTGTAAGGAGAAAACCGGGGTGGATGGGAGGGAAAATCCGTTTCGCTTAAAACCGGCCAGGGATGGGAGGAGCACCCCGGCCTGGTCAAAACGCTGGCGGAACTGACGTAAACGATCTTCTCCACTTGGGCAGCGGCGGCGGCGGCCAACAAATTTTCGGTTCCGTCGATATTGGTTTGATAGATTTCGCGCCGATGGCGGATACCAAACCGATAAATGCCGCCAATATGGTAGATGGTTGAGATGCCGGCGCAGGCCCGTTTCACCGACTGCGAGTCGCAAAGGTCTCCCGCCACGATTTCAATGGTCTCTCCAAAAAGGGATCGCGCCTTTTCCGGATTGCGCGCCAAAATACGAACGGGCTGCCCCGCGGATACTAAATCGCGAGTCAACTGCCGCCCGATAAATCCCGTGGCGCCGGTAATGAGAATTTGTGAAACCATGTAAAATCGAGCATCCTGGAAAATAAAATCCCCTCGCGACGCAAGTCCCTTGTTTTTTACTCTGAACCCCAATCTATGCAAGAAAGAGAGCAATGAAAATGCAGATTGTTTTTGTGGCCGATGATTTTGGGATGAATAGCAAAATCAATGAAGCCATTTTGCATGCTTATATTTCAGGCGGTCTTCATGCCGCGGCGCTTATGATGGCTCAACCCGGCACAGAGGAGGCCGCCGCCATGGCCCGCGCGCACCCCACGTTGCAAATAGGCTGGCATTTGCACCTCAATGATTCATCTCCGGCGACTTTGGAACAATGGCCCTGGGGATCGTCGCCCTTCCGGGCTGGAATCGATATCGGTTTTTCCAAAAAAGCGCGGGGCATGATGCGACGGGAAGTCGTCCGCCAGTGGGAATTGTTTCAAGCCACCGGCTTGCCGTGCCATTTTGTGAACAGCCACCACCATCTGCATGCGCACCCCGCCGTCTTTGAAATTTTGACCGAAATTCTAGGGCCTGATTTTCCAGGTTGGATCCGGCTGGGGCGAGTCTGCTTCTTCCAGCCGTTTCTGGGCTCTTTCAGCCGGTCCTTCCTGGTGGATATCTTTCTGCAACGGGAGCGAAGGTTGTCAACCTGGCGTTCACCCGATACGTTGTGGGGCTTGGACCGGCTTTTTGCCATGAAAGCCGGGGAGGTTCGGGGCGCCATCTCCTCTTTACCGGAGGGTTTCCACGAGTTTCTCTTCCATCCCCGAAGCCTTTCTTGCCCCGACACCCAATGTCTTCTCGATTTAAGCCGCCCCTGACCGCATGAGTCCTCTTTTACGCCAGGCTCTGTTCCGCATTCATCATACGCCGGCCGAGCGCAATGACCGGCCTTTTTGCCATGAAACCGACGGCTTCGCTTTTGCCAATGAAACGGTCTGGAATTATGTGGAAGGTGAAATCCGGCCTCAGTCCGAACGCGAGCCTTCCGCGGGACGGCGATACACCCGCCGTTGCTTTGTGATGGTTCGGGCCGCCCTCCAGTTTTTGAAATTCGCGCGTTTCGACGCTTCCGGCTCTCCTCTTGCCCATGACGAACTGGCGCGGCGCATCCGGCAGGTATGCTCCCGTCATGTATGGCTGCCGCCGCTGCCCGTGGAGCGACGCATGAGTTTCCCTGGATTTCGATGCTTGCGCGAGATTAGCGCGGCGGCGGCCGGAGTGTTTCAGGACCACCTGGGCGCGGCCTGGCCCGTCTACCTCCGGGTCGGTAATTTCCCCATTTGCGTTCCGGTATCGGGCGAAGCCAAGTCCCGGTTGAACGGGGAAATCCTGGGAGATCTTGCCATGGGATATCCGACCCTTCTCTGGCTCTATAATTTTCCGAGCCTGAGCATCAATCACACCGTCCTCGTTTATCAAGCCAGCCAGGCGCGGGAATACGTCCGCTACACGGTATACGACCCAAACTACGCGAACGCTCCCAAGGAACTGCGCTTTGATCCCGCCTCGCAAACATTTACCTTCGAGCCCACATTTTATTTCAAAGGAGGACCGGTGACGCCCCGCGCGGTCTACCGGGGGTTCTTCCAATGAAACGGCCGGTGGTTGTGACGGGAGTGGGGGCCGTTACCCCCCTTGGTGAGAATGTTTCCCAATCCTGGGAGGCGCTGGCCGGCGGGAAAGAGGCGGACGCGCCGCTGGAACTTTTCGACACATCGGGTTGCCGGTGCCATCGGGCGGCCACGGCCTCTTTGCCTTCTCTGCCGTCCATGCGGCCCAAGGCGCTGAGCCGTCTTTCCCGCGCTTCCCGTTTGGCTATCCCGGCGGCGCGCGAAGCTCTGGCCGCGGCCCGCCTGCTCGATGCGGAAGGGCGAAGCCTTCCGCCCGTGCTGCCCCTCTCTGTTTCGACGACCGCCGGGGGGATGGCTTTCGGAGAAGACTTTCTCAGAAACATCGTTGCCCGCAGGCGCTCGCGGCTTCTCGGACCGGTGGCGCGGTATCTGCCCCACCAGCAAATTCTGGATATGCAGCAAGCGCTCGGATTTGAAGGCCCATCGGTCATCATTGCCAATGCCTGCGCCAGCGGGGCCAACGCCATTGGCCACGCCGCCGCGATGGTTGCTTCCGGCCTGGCGGATTGCGTTTTGACGGGAGGCTTTGAAGCGCTGACCGAATTGGTTTTCGCCGGCTTCGACTGCCTGCAGGCGACCACGGTGGAACGCTGCCGTCCCTTCGATCTTAACCGCTCCGGCTTGCTGTTAGGGGAAGGCGCCGCTTTTCTGGTTTTGGAAACGCCGGAACACGCCAAACAGCGAGGCGTTCCACCCTTATGCCGGCTGGCCGGCTACGGCCATGACACCGATTTTTTTCATCTGACCCAGCCGCAGCCTGCCGGGCACGTTCTGGCCAAGGTCATGCGCTCCGCCGCCAAGGCGGCGGGCATCACGCCCCGGGATATTGGATATGTTAACGCGCATGGGACGGCCACGCCGGTCAATGATGGCACGGAAGTCGAAGCCTATAATGCTTTCTTTGCAGAATCTTTCGGCCAAGTCCGGATCAGTTCCACCAAAGCGGCCATCGGTCATACCTTGGGCGCGGCGGGTTCGATTGAAGCGTTTTTTACGCTCATGGCTCTTCTCACCGGAAAGTTGCCGCCTCAGCTTAACTTGCAAGCTCCGATTCCTGAAATCGCGCCGGCACTGGTAACGGAGAATGCGCCCCTCCGCCGGATGAATCATGCGATGAGCGTCAATCTCGGTTTTGGCGGATCGAATGCGGCGCTCGTTTTTTCCCGCGATGAAGACTGATCTTGCGGTTATCGGACAGGGCGCGGTGACGCCGGCGGGCATCGGGACGATGGCCGTTTGCCAAGGCCATCCGGCCGAAAACATGATTCCCTTGGTCAGCCGTCCCGACCGGAAGTGGCCGGTGTTCAGAATCAATCTCAACGATCCAGCTTTGGCCAACTGGCAGAAAGAAGCCCGCTTGCGCCGCGCCAGTCCCATCGGCTATTTCCTGATGGAAGCGGCGGGACAGGCGCTGGCGGATCAAGACGCGGCCGCGCGGGCCCAAACGGGTCTTATCATTGCATTTTCGACCGGATGCCTGGCCTATAGCCGCCGCTTTTTCGAAAGCATCATCACCCAGGGCCAGAAGACGGCGAGTCCGGCTCTTTTTCCGGAAACAGTTTTCAATTCTCCCGTCAGCCACGTCGCCGCAACTTTTCATTTGGAAGGATCGGCTTATGCCCTGGCCGGCGACGAAACGGCCTGGGTGACGGCCTTGAAAATCGCGTGGCTTTGGCTGGAAGAGGAAAGAGTGAAGCAGGTGCTGGTCATGGGCGCGGAAGAGTTTGATTCGGCCAGCCTGGACGCCTACCAAAATGCGGGGTGGCTGAAACAACGACAGTCCCAGCCGGCTTTCATTCCCGCGGAAGGAGCGGCTGGCGTTTTGCTCCGCCGGGCCCAGGCAAATGATTCGAAAATTATTTCACAGTTGGAGGAGGGCTTCATCTACCGGCGGAAAAAAGAAGCGGCGGCGGCGGCACAACGGTGTTTGCAATGTTTTAATTCCGATCTGCCATGTTTTTCTACCGCACAGCGCCATTGGCTGCGCGATATCGAATGGCAATTAACCCAGGCTCGCCGCTTCGAGGCCGGCGCACACGTCTATTTGGGTGAAGCCGTCACCGCGTCAGCCGCCTGGAACACCCTGCGCGCGCTGGGCATGCTTGCCCCGGAACATCCCCAACTGCTTTTGCCGGTTTGGGGCGGCACTCACCAAATTGGCGCGCTAAAAATGGAGTATCATGATCGAGCCGCCGATTAAAGGTTGCGCGAATGAGAGAAGCCTATAGATTGCGCATGCAATCTCATGGCCGAAGCAAACTTTAATAACCTAAAGCAGCTGCTGATCAAAAACTGCATGCTGCGCGTTTCACTGGACGAAATCCAGGAGGATACGCCTCTTTTTGGCCCGGGCAGTCTTGGCCTCGATTCGATTGACGCATTACAGATCACGGTTGCCATCGAGCAAGACTATGGAATTGCGATCAAGGATCCGGAAGTGGCGCGCCAAGCCTTCCACAGCTTGGGGACTTTGAAAGAATGGTTGCGTAGTGAGCAGGAAAAAATTTCGAAGGCGGCATAGAGACCCAAGATCAAGCAAGGCCCGGCCGGACCGATTTCCGACGATGGCGCGAACCTCAAACATCATGTTAGATGCGACTGAGCAGTACTCT
This sequence comes from Methylacidiphilales bacterium, assembly GCA_035508775.1. Lineage (GTDB taxonomy): Bacteria > Verrucomicrobiota > Verrucomicrobiia > Methylacidiphilales > UBA1321 > JABDGH01. Next base: position 10,658 of record DATJMI010000171.1, on the reverse strand, counting down.
TATCAAAAGTAGCCACAGGTCGCGCCGGGAGGGATCGGGCCTTCCCACGGGGAGCCGAGCGACGAGGTGCGCACGGCAGCTTTTCTCGCAGGCGAAGCGCTTCTGCCGTCCGCAGGACCGAGCGACAAGGCAACGAAACCCATGACTACTTTCGACAAGAGTACCAGACTGGCACCCATATGAATCCAACCGCCTGCGCCATTATGATCAGCGGGCTGGTTCTTCTGCCCGCTCTCTATTTGGGATTAAAACGCCGGCAGCATGCAGTGGAAATAAAACCGGGCCATCATTCGGCGGTCTTGTACCGGACATCGATGTTTTCCTGGGGAGCCTGGGCCGCCCGCCGGTTGCCTCTTGGCGTGACTCGCTCCCTGGCGGGACTGGCGGGAAGGCTTTATGCGCTCACTCATCCCTCGCGGGTTGCCTGTGTTTATAAGAACCTGCAATTGCTCAATCCGGCCATCGAAAAAAAATCGGCGCGGAAATTGTACGGCGAATTTGGCAAAACCCTGGCCGACTATTTTTACATCGGCACACGTTCGCCCGCGGAGGCGATGACCATTGTCCGGGAAAAAGCGGGGTATTCCTATCTGAAGGAGCTTTATGACCAAGGCACGGGGGCGGTGCTCATCACCGCCCATTTTGGGTTGTTTGAATTAGGCGGCTTGGTTACGGCCTACGATGGATTTCCCACGGCCGTGTTAACTTTGCCCGAACCGAGCGCTCATTTGACGGCGTGGCGCGCGCATTTCCGGCGGCAATGGAATGTCGACACCATCGAGGTCGGATCGGATAGCTTTGTTTTCATTCACATTGCCAGACGCTTACGGGAAGGCTGTTTTGTCGCGGCCTTGATCGATCGCCCCAATGCACATGATCCAGTCCCGGTGTCCTTCCCTCAGGGCGTGGCCCATTTCTCGCCGGGGATTCTGCTTGTCGCCGCGCAATGCGGGGTTCCAGTGATTCCGGCCACCATGGTCCGTTATCCAGACGGATATTACCGGGGGGAGATTTTCGAGCCGATTTGGATAGAATCCCGCAGTTCCCGCGCTGAAACTCTCCGGTTTTACAGCCAGCAAATCGCCGATATCCTCATGCCCACCTTGTGCGCCCATTCCGAGCAATGGTACCAATTTGTCCCGCTGGCGTGACCATGCCATGAGTTCGCTGACTCCGCATGGCCAGGGTTTTTCCTTTCTGGACACGTTTGTCCTCACGGACGATCCCAAACGCGGACGCGGAACCAAATGGCTTGATCCCAAGCTTCCCTTTTTTGCCGATCATTTTCCCGGCGAGCCGCTGATGCCGGCCGTGCTCCTCATTGAATGCGCGGCGCAAACAGCCGGAGCGTTGTGGGCTTCCCTGCGGGAAATGCAAACCCCGTCTCGTTTTGTTCTGGCTCAGGTTCTGCAATTCAAAATTCTTCACGCGGTGCCGCCCGGGGAAAACGTCGAAACCGAGGCGGCATTTACAGCTTCCCTGGGCGCTTTGGCCCAATTCGAGGTTGTCCTGGCGGTCAATCAACGCGAAGTCGCGCGGGGCAAAATCGTCTTGGGCGATGCCGCAAGTGTTTAGGGCGCGTCTTCAAAATAGGGCAAGGTTGCGCCGCAATGCGGTCATGTCCACCTTGCCCCGGACGGTCCGCGGAAGCTCAGCCATAACAATGTAGTGCTTGGGACATTTCCATTCCGGCAGTTTGATCGATAACGCGCGTTGAATCTCCATCAACGGTAATTCGGTCTCGACCGCCGCCTGCAAAAAGAGGCGGGGTGAATTCGCGGCCACCCAAACCACCGCATCCGAAACACCGGAAATGGTCCGCAAAGCCTGCTCAATCTCGGAAGGATGCACTTTTTTGCCTCCGAGATTGATCGCACGGCCACGGCGCGCCACCAAGGCCAGTTCGCCTTGGCCATTCCACTTGCCCCGATCGGGCACGCGCCAGCATCCTCCCCGTTTGGCCACCGCCGCGCTCTTCACTTTGATCACCCCGCGATGGACAGTTACGGTAACTCCGGTCAGAGGCTTGCCCACCGATGTTCCGTTAAGTGTCGCCTCGCCCCGCCGGTCGTAACAGATTCCTCCCGTTTCCGAAGACCCGTAAAAATTATGAATTTTGATCCGGTAACGTTGGAAAAAAGTCCGGGCGACCTCGGCCGTCAACGGCGCACCCGCCGAGATGGCCAAACGCAAAGGGGACAAGCCTGATTGGACTGGCAGGAAAGCCAGGGCGCGAAAAATGGCCGGCACGGATGGGAAAACGGTTATGCGGTAAAATTTGATCCAATCGACCAGCTGACGCGGCACAAAGCGTTCCGCGCAGACCAGAGCCGTTCCCTGGAGAATCAGAGGGAGAATAAAATTGCCCAAGCCATAAGAATGCCCAAACGGAATGATCGCCAAGTTGCGATCCTCCGGACGGATACCCATGGTTTGGATGATATTCGATCCGTCGGCGATAAGGTGTTCCGCCCGGCAAGGCACCTGGTTCGGCTCACCACCGCTCGTGCCAGAGGTTATTTTGACGCAGCAGATTTTTGTTTTGTCTTTCCTCTCCTGGCCGAAGACATGAAGCTTTCCTCCAAGATAGAGCGCGCGGCAACGCAGGCGTTGCGCCATTTCCAAACAAGCCTGGCCGGGCAAACCGGCGTCGAGTGGAATCGCGACCAGTCCGAGATTCTGTAAGGCCAAAAAAAGGGCCACCCATTCCATTCCGTTGGGAAGGCGAAAGGCGATTCTTGTTCCCTCTTCAAAATCGGACAACAGCCCGGCAAACTCGCATGCCTTGCCGTGCAAAGCCCGGGCCGTCCATTTGGTATTGTTCCCAGCCTCGATAAGAACAACCCGCCGCCTGTTTTTTTTGAGAGTCGCTTCCCATTGTTTCCAAATCAAACCGATGGAGGAGGATATTTTCTTCGTGGGCGAAAGAATCTGCACGTTACGGCCCACATTGCCGAACCTGCGAAGTCCCGGCAAGATTTGTGAGGCGTAGGTTCAGGTCCCCGCCTGTTTTGTTTAGTGGACCGGCTGCATGTTCTTATTATCGGTCGTCGCCGATTCGTAGCTGCTCTGTTGATAGGTTGTTGCGCTCGCCGGATGTTCGTCACAGCAACCAACCAAACCGATAAGCCCAATTGCTATCATACAGAGGAAGAGGAATTTTTTCATGCCAAGCTTTAGGCAGTAGTCATGCCAAACCTATAACCCAGTGTGTATCCTCTTCATATAAAATAAGATACTGGTGCAACCCGCGCGTTAAAGGACCTCTCAAGATTTGTGAATTGCACGATAAAAGGGGTTTTAATAGCAATGTTGCATGGATGGTTACGGTTGACTCTGGAAGAGGGTGGTTAGTCCGCAGATGGCAATGTTGGCACGTTTGTCATTGGGCGGAATGCAATCTTTTAAAGGAGGCCCCCTCCACGCAAGCCGTTGTCGCATAGAATCTAAGGCATAGCATTAAGATTTGGCATGAAGCATGCAAATTGTCTTGTGGGCTAAGGCCAAACAAGAGAGCACCAAGGTCATGAGAGTCTTCGACAATTTACAAAAAGTTATCTATGTAGCAGTTTTTTTGTGCCTTTGTTTGGGAACGAATTTATTTCTATCCTATGGACAGATAACTCCAAACAATGCCAACTCAGGCACCACCAATAGCGGTCCCACTGGTAATTACCCGGGGACAGGTTCTTCCATCACCAATGTCCCCACAGCTCCTCGCGGTATAGATCCAGGCGCGGCCAGCGCGGGTGCGATCAAAACCGGCCCAACCGGCACCTATCCGGGAACAGGTTCTTCCGTCACCAATGTCCCAACGGTTCCCCGCGGCACCGATCCAGGAGCGGCCAGCGCGGGCGCGATCAAAACCGGCCCAACCGGCACCTATCCGGGAACGGGTTCTTCCATCACCAATGTCCCAACGGTTCCCCGCGGCACCGATCCAGGCGCCGCCAGCGCGGGCGCGATTAAAACCGGCCCAACCGGCACCTATCCGGGAACGGGTTCTTCCATCACCAACGTCCCCTGAAAAATGCATACGGGCGCCGCTCTCTTAGAGACAGGACATCTCGCTTTTTGGCTCCTGGTCCTCGGATTATTTTTCCCACGGCTTGCGCTCTTTATCGCATGGCTCGGTTTTTTGCCTTATCCTCCGAATACTCTTCCCGATATTCTTAATTTTATTCTTTGGCTGCTTCTTCCCCGTTTTTTAATCGCCTTTTACATCTATACAGATATTGGCATAAATAATATTTGGTTCTGGGCTTATCTGGTTCTCGGAATCGTTGGATGCTTCGGCGAATCGGGATATGTCCGCCGAAGGGTCATTCGCCGGACGACCGTCAATCCGGACGGCACCACCACCACAGTGGAAGAGGAAGAAATTTAGCCGTGTTCTTTATTTCTTCGCGGCTGGCCCGATAGAGCCTGCACGGCTGTCGGCAGTTGGCGCCAGGCTTTATATTGCGCCCAGGTCAATCGCTTGCTCCGTCCGCGTGACCAAGTCAGGCAAGCGATCAGCGCTTCGAACCATCCCACGGTTAGGGCCAGCCAATGACGGCGCAATTCCCGGTTCCGGACGATGATTCCCGGCAAAGTTTTCGCCGCGCGCACCAACCAGGCGGGAAAGGGAAGGTACCATAATATCAATAGCGTTTCATTGCGCGCAAATCGCCGGGCTCGCCGCGCCGTCCTCCGTTGCATACGTGATTCCTTGTGCTGAATGACCATCTGGGGAAAGGCCTCGATGGCATAGCCATGCTGCATGGCCCGCAGACAAAATTCGGCTTCTTCGGTGTAGAACTCAAACCGTTCCTCATAACCGCCGAGCCCAAGAAAGATGTCCCGCTTGATCAGATTCGCGCAACCGATGAAATCGCGCACCGGGAAAGGACTTTCCGCGCCGAACTTCTCCGGGGGCGTCTCGCCCCGGAAAATCACCCGCAACGCCAAGGCCACCGTTTTTGGGTTCTCCAGCAACCGGGCCGCCGCCGTCTCCAGATTTCCCGCGACTGGAAATGAATCGTCGTCCAATCCTAAAATCAGCGGGGTCGATAAAAGCCGCGCAATGTGGTTCCGCTGGGCAATGTAGCCTCGCGGCAACTCCGCCCGCTCAAATCTCACCCACGGAAATTCATCACGCAGGCGGGCCGGCATGGCTTCCACCGAACCGTCGTCGAGCACCACCGTCTCCAGGTTATCCAATCCCTCATTCCGCAGGCGGCCCAGCGTGACCGCCAGGTCGTCCCAGCGATCCTTGGTGGAAATGCTAATGCCGATCGCGGACGACGCTAAAATCATGCGGCGGTTCCTATTTCCGTTATTTCTTTACAATTTTCTGACAACTTTTCGCTTGAGCGGATTATCATGTCTCGATGATGGTGAAAATCACGATCAAACCATAAAGGGCATGCCGCGTTCCGCCTCGATATTTCTCGCCGCGATTCTGCTGCCCAGCCTTGTGCTGGCCTGGATGGCTGTTCGTTCGGCGCGCGATCAGCAAGTTTTGCTCGCGCATGAGCAGGCCACCATCAGCCAGGATATTACCGATACGATGGCCGGAAACGTCCGCGCTCAAATCGATAACGTCCGCTCGGAGTTTGTCCAAATTACCCAGGACCTTCTCACCCAAAGCGCAACGCCGCGGGATTTGGCCGTCAATTTCGATCAAACCTTGCGGGATCAATGGCACCCCGCCGAGGTCGGCTTTGCCGTCGATCTTCGCGGCGACATCTTCTCACCCAGCCCGGCGAGCGGTCCGGCGGCTCAAACGTTCCGTGAAGAAAACGATCGCTTTCTCAGCAATCACGAAAACGCCGAAGTCTATTCGTCTTTCAATTCACAAACTCTCTTTGCCCGCAGTTTAACGAGTCAGTCCGCTTCGGGCACGGCGATGACGAGTGCCTTGGGCGGGGCGGCCGGCGCTAACGCCGACAAATCTTTTCTCCCCATGACGGCAGCCCCGGCTTCTCCTTTTTCTCAAAGCCCGGCTGCAAGGGCCGGTTCCCAGACCATGGCGAACATCGATTTTCCCCTGGCGGTAGCCGCGGCCGTTCCAGCGCCGCCGGCCGGCGCGCCTCCGCCCGATGAAGGTCAGAAGATGAAGCCGCCTCCGATTTCCGCGGCGTCAGAGAGCAGTACTTTGGCTGAAGATCCAACGAAAGACAGCCAAGCCCAAGGCGGCATTGCATCGGATACGCTTGCCCAAAACAGTGACGAGCAAAATCTGGCGGACAGGTCTTGGTCTCCAGCCCCACTCCTCCCTTCCTCCGAGAAGACAAAGTCGGTCGCGAGCGCCAAGATTGTCCCTGCCCTACCTGCGGCGCGCGGAGGATTCACGGATGTTGCCGCAACCATGCCAACGTCTTTGGTTGCTCCAAGCTCACCGGCCAGTTCGACCCAGGCGGATTTGAGTCTCGATATCGCCCAGGTTCCCACGCTGAAAAGCGCTCAGAGTTTTCGCAATGTGCTGCCTCAACAAAATAGTGTAACCCTCTCCAACAGCGTTCCCGAAGAATCCGATTTCCGCCGGCTCATCGGCTCCGATACCAGCGGCGTCCTGGCCCGCTTTCTTGACAATAAGTTACAATTGATGGTCTGGTATCATCCCTCGGCGGAAAGTGATTTCGTTTTCGGCGCCCAACTCGATCAATCCCGCCTGCTCGCCAGATTGCGTTTCGTTCTTCCCTCCGCCCAAGCGCCGTCGCCGGATCGCGCCGCCACGGCATCCGGCGCGGCCACCTATTGCCTGGCCCTTCTGGATGATGATGGCCATCCGGTCGCTCGTTCCATTCCCGGTTTCAGCGCCGACTGGAAACATCCCTTCGTGGCCACGGAAATCGGCGAGGCCCTTCCTCATTGGGAAGCCGCGCTTTATCTCACCGATCCCCAGCAACTGTCGAAATCGGCCCGCACGCTTCGACTCACCCTCAGCCTCATTGTCGTGCTGCTGGTCGTCGCCATCGTCGCGGGAGGTTCGCTGATCGCCGCCGATATGCGCCGACAGCTTCGCCTTGCTCAGCAAAAGACCGATTTCGTGAGCAACGTTTCGCACGAACTCAAAACACCGCTTACTTCCATCCGTATGTTTGCCGATCTTCTGGCCGAGGGGCGCGTAAGCGAGCCCGAACGGCAGTCGACCTATCTTAAGATTATTTCCGCCGAATCGGCCCGGCTCACCCGGCTGATCAATAACGTTCTCGATTTCGCGCGGCAGGAACGGGGTGCACCCGATGGCGAACGCATTCCCTGCGATTTGACCGAGGTCACCCGTGATGTGGCCGACACCTGCCGCCCGCATCTCGAGGCTGCCGGACAAAATTTCTCCTGCGAGATCGAAGCCAAAACCGTGCCTATTCTCGGTGACCGCGATGCTCTTTCCCAAATCGTGCTTAATCTCATCTCCAATGCCGAAAAGTATGGCGGCGGCGAAATTCTCGTCCGGATTCGCCGCCAGCAGACTCCCGCCGGCGCGTTCGGCTGTGTGGATGTCCTTGATCGCGGGCCCGGCATCCCGCCCAAACAGATCGAGTCCATTTTCCTTCCCTTTCATCGCCTCGACGATTCGCTCTCCAGCGGCATTCCCGGCTCCGGTCTCGGCCTTACCCTGGCCCGGCGGATGGCGCGCGCGCACGGCGGTGATATCACTTACACCAACCGGGCTGGCGGCGGGAGTTGTTTTACCCTCGCCGTGCCTCTTAACCGCGTACCGGGATGACCACTCAAAAGAAAATTCTTGTCGTGGAAGACGACGCTCACATCCGTTTCGGCCTCGTTGAACTGCTCACCAGCGAAGGTTTCCTGGTCGAGATCTGCGGGCGGGGCGATCAGGCGGTGGCCGCCGCCGGCCTGCACCGGCCCAATCTCATTCTGCTCGATATCATGCTTCCCGGGCTCAACGGCTACGATGTCTGCAAACAGCTCCGCGCCGGCGCCTATCGCGGCCTCATACTCATGCTCACGGCCAAGGGCCAGGAAATGGACAAAGTCATCGGACTCGAACTCGGCGCCGACGATTACGTCACCAAACCTTTCGGCCTGCGTGAACTCACCGCCCGCGTCCATGCTTTGTTGCGGCGCGACAAAACCGGCGAAACATCCGCTGCGGATAAAACGATGCTCAGCGATTGTCTCCTCGATGCCCGCACTTTCGAACTTCGGCGCGGCAAAAAAATGTCCGCCCTCACCGCGCGCGAACTCAAGTTGCTGCAGCTCTTCGCCGCTCATCCGCGCGAAGTGCTTTCCCGCGACCGCTTGCTCAACGAGGTTTGGGGTTACGATTATTACGGCACCACGCGGACGCTCGATCAGGCCATTGTCCAGTTGCGCAAAAAACTTTCCGATGTGGGCGCCGATCCCATGCAGATCGCCACGGTTCACGCCGTCGGCTATCGCTGGACCGGACCGTCCGACGCGCCAAGGAATAAAAGCTAACGGGCGCGTCCAGCCTTTAGCAAAACAGGACCGATTTGCGCCGCGGCCCCGGATTTGCGAATCGGTCCAAAAGCTGCCATTCTTTCATTCCTTCGCGCCAGCAATAATCGGTCGCGAGCAACAGGCCGTCCGCGTATAAGTTCCGGACGTCCATTTCGGACCATTCACCCAAGCGGGCGGCATCCCGGTAGATGGTCACTTTTTGTCCGGCCCATGCGACGCTTGCCGCCATTTGCGGAAAGGTTTCGCCGACTTGTTTCATACCCAAACGAAGAGTTGGCCGGCGGGCAAAAGGTTACACTTTTACCCACTTTTTCGGACAGCCTCTAGGAATTGTCGGGCGTACTGTTGTCGAAAATATCGTAAACGGTGCCGGCCACAAAAAGCCTCACATTCCGGCCAAGCGAGAGATAAGGCTCCATCTCCGGATGCCTGGCGGCAAAATCGAAGTATTCCGGCGAGCCGAATTTCAGCTTAATTTCGTTGTTGCTGTTTTGCTCCGAGACGTTGCTGTCGATCCATTGGTTGCCATTGAGATAGAAGGCGCGTCCGGCGATATATTTCGCCTGCTGCGTGTATTGGACCAGGCGCGCGCCGGCTTGCGCCGGCGACGCATCCGCCACTATGTTCGCGACCGCCGCGGGGCTGCCCGGTGGGGGCAAAGCGGCCACCGTGTCGGCTGAGACTCCCAATCTTTTCGCAAACTCGGTATTGCTCCGCGACACGGCACTCTCCGGAGTCATCGCGTATTTCATCGCGTTTTGGCCGCGCGCCAAATCGACGCCTTCATCTCCGGTCTTGTCCTTTGACAGAGAGGAATAGATTTGCCCGCCCACCGCCTGGGCCGGCGAGTCCTCCGCAAAGTCGCGCAAGATCTGATTTTTCTCGGCGACTTTACGCGTCTGCTCGTCCTCCATGATGAGATAAGCGGTGTAGGGCGTGACGAGGCCAAATTTCCGGGCGAGACCGGTGATTTCGTCCTTCAGCTCGGAATTCTCTCCGTGCAACCGGATTTCATCGAGCAGATAGGCGATGCGACGGGAGGCCCAAAGGCGGGGCACGAAAGGCTGCTCCACCGATTCTTTCTCGAACGTGACCGGCGCGCTGAAGGTCTGGCTTAAACCGCCCGCGTCGCCTTGCAGCGCGCAACCACCGGAACCCGAACCACTGTAGCGGCCCGTCAGGACCAATTGATCGCCTTTGAAAAGATCGGGCAGCGCCTGCGGATACATTTTCGAGACGCGAACGCCATCGGGAAACGAGAGTTTCACGTTGGACAAAATCGGATCGCGTATCTTCGCGAAAAAATTCGAGACCTTGACCTCGATATCTTCCGTCGGCAGGACATAATCGCTCGCCGCTTTCGTGTTGGCGGCAATCCGGTCGAGAAGTTGCGCGTTCACGTCCGTGCCGAGTCCAAAGCAGAAAATACGCGTTCCCTCATCGGCGGCTTGGTTCGTTTCGGCCACGATTTTATCGTCGTTCGTTTCGCCCACCGTCGGTTCGCCATCGGTGAGAAAAATGATGACGTAGGGCCGGCCGCTTTTGGCGGGCCGCAGCGCCATGGCCTGGTTGAGCGCGTCATAAATCGCCGTGCCGCCCTCCGGAGTAAGGCCCGAGACAAATTTTTCCGCCTGGCTGACGGCTTTGTCATCGGCGGGAGTAAGCGCGCCAAAAAGGGATTCGGGCTCGGTTGCGAAGCGAATGACCTCGAACCGGTCATCGCCGTTGAGGTTGGCGAGGCAAAATTGCAGCGCTTTCTTCGCCTGCTTGAGTTTGTTGTCTTCGGACATCGAGCCGGAGGTGTCGAGCACGAAGGTGACATCCTTCGGTTCCGGTTTCGATTTCAGCTCGAGGCTTGGCGAGGCGAGCAGCAGAAAGTATCCGTCGTCATCGCCGGTCTGGTAAGTCAGCATCTTGAGCGACACATCGCTTTTTTCCGGCGCGAAGAAGAGCTGGAAATCGGTGTCCGGGCGGACGTCATTCGCCTCATAGCCGATGACGGCGTGATTCGCGTCAACATGGGTGATTTCGACTTCATGGGTCGGCGAGTAGATCGAGTGGAGCGGCTGATCGGAAGCAAGATCGACTTTGATACTCACGCTATGAATCGGCGCGGACGAAAATTTTTCGGTATTCAGCGGATAGGTGTAACTGACCAGGCCGGAATCGGACTTGAGCACTTCCGTGTAGACAATTTTGATCTGCTTGTGGTCATTCGCCTCGAT
>DATJMI010000170.1:0-23957 GCA_035508775.1 Methylacidiphilales bacterium | reverse complement strand
CATGCCGCGGACTTCGCGAGGCCAAAGATTCCGTCTTTTATGAAAAGGCTTCGATTAATCCTGGCCATTTTGAGCGCGGCTTGGCTTGCCTCCGTTCCGGTTTTTGGCGAGCGCATTTCGACCGATCTTTCAGCCGGCTGGAAATTCATCCGGCAGGATGCCGGGCTTGCGGCGCCAACCGATTCCTGGGAAAGCGTCTCCGTTCCCCATACCTGGAACGCGCTCGATGGGCAAAAGGGCAAAGTTGGCAATCCGAGCCTTCCGGATGGCTATTACCGGGGAGCCTGTTGGTATGCTCACGCCTTGACGTTTCCGGCGGATGAAAAAGGCAAGCGTCTCTTTGTGCGGTTCGAGGCGGCGTCCATCGTGGCTCAAGTCTATTTTAATGGCCATTTTTTGGGAGAGCACCGGGGAGCGTTCAATGCCTTTTGCTACGAGTTGACACCTTATATCGATTTTAACGGAAGCAATGAACTGCGGGTGCGCGTCGATAACAGCCGCTTCGACGATGTCCCGCCTCTCTCCGGCGATTTTAACATGGACGGCGGCCTTTACCGTCCGGTCTCTCTTATCGTGACTCCGGCCATCGGGATTTCCCCTCTCGATTACGCCTCGCCCGGTGTCTATATCACGCCCACGCAAATCGGAGATGCCGATGCTGTGGTGGAAGTGAGGACTCTCGCCACGAACGGCGCCTCCGCGCCGGTTCCGGCGCAGGTCGAAACAGAGATTCTGGATGCTGGTCTTCATCCCGTGGCCAGCCAGAAGAGCGCGGTGGAACTGGCGGCCAACGAAACCAAACCGGTCGCGCAGACTTTGCGTATTCCGCATCCGCACCGGTGGAATGGGCGCGCCGATCCTTATCTCTATTCCGTTATCGTCCGCGTTTCCGGCGCGGGACATGAGGCGGATGAAGTCACCCAGCCTCTTGGATTACGGACCGTCGCCATCGCCAATGCCGGGGGATTTCTGCTCAATGGGAAACCGTATCCCATTCACGGAGTCGATTGCCATCAGGACCGGTGGAATCAAGGCTGGGCTTTAAGCCCGGCGAACCATGCCGAAGATATGAAATTCATCTGTGATATGGGAGCGACGGCCATCCGCTTCACCCATTATCCGCAAAGCGAGTGCGTTCACGATTTGTGCGACCGCAACGGCCTTTTGCTCTGGAACGAGATTCCCTTGGTGAACAAAGTGACGGGCACGCCCGCTTTTAAAAACAATGCCCGGCTGCAACTGCGCGAAATGATTCTTCAGCGTTACAATCATCCCTCCGCCGTTTTCTGGGGCCTATTTAACGAGCTCGATAAAAAATTGGATCCGATCGAGACGCCCATGCTGGAGCAACTCAAGCAAGACGCTCGGGAACTTGACCCGGAGCGCCTGACGGTCGCAGCCTCCAACCGTCCCAAAACCCAATTTGATAAGGTTCCCGACTGGGTCTGCTTTAATGCCTATCCGGGCTGGTATTCGGGACAACCGACCGACTTGACCAAATTTATCGATGACCGCTATCAGGAGCTGGGCGGCCGGCCTTTCGCCTTGAGCGAATACGGCGCCGGGGCCAATCCTTTTCAACACGAAGAAGAACCGCTGACGAGGCCCGATCCCAAAGGACAATTTCATCCGGAGGAATGGCAGTCTTATTTCCATGAAGTATACTGGGGCCAGATTAAAGACAATCCGAAGCTCTGGGGCAGTTTTATCTGGGTGATGTTTGACCTTCCGAGCGCCAGGCGGAACGAGGGCGGCATGCCGGGTTTCAATGACAAGGGGCTGGTGACGGCGGACCGCCAAACGAAAAAAGATGCTTACTTCTTTTATCAGGCCAATTGGTCTCAGACGCCCATGGTCTACATCACCTCGCGGCGATTGACTCCGCGCCGGCAGCCAATCACCGAAATCAAAGTCTATTCCAATTGCCCGCGGGTGGAGCTTAAGCTCAATGGGCGCTCCCTGGGTACGGTTGTGCCGGATGGCCTTCATATTTGCCGCTGGGAGAAGGTCCGGCTTCAACCCGGACAAAATCACATAGAGGCCGGTTGGCCCGGCAGCCAGGTCACAGACGCATGTGGTTGGATTATGGAATCCAAAGGGTGAGGCTGGTTGTGGATCGCCCATTTTGAAGACACGCCCTCGACAATTCCGGGTGGGAAAGAGCATTGTGATCGTGTGCTCCCCGAATCCGTGACTCCCATTCCCGGCCCAAGGTCGCGTGAACTGGCGGCGGAGCTGCGGGCGCACGAATCGCGCAACGTCACCTATGTCTCCTCCGGCTTCCCCGTTTTCTGGGAGCGGGCGCAGGGCGTGAATGTCTGGGATGTTGACGGCAATCGTTTTCTCGATCTGACCAGCGGCTTTGGCGTGGCCAGCCTCGGTTATGCGCCGGCGCCGCTGGTCGAGAGCATGCGCGAGCAGGCGGGGCTTCTCTACCACGCGATGGGGGATGTCCATCCCGGCGTCGCCAAGGCCGCGCTTTGCCGGCGGCTTTCCCAACTCACGTTCGAGTCGTGGAATCGCGGTACGGGCAAGGTGATTCTGACCAACTCAGGCAGCGAAGCGGTTGAGGCCGCGCTGAAAACGGCCTGGCTGGCGACGCGGCGGCGCGGCGTGCTGGCTTTCACCGGCAGCTATCACGGTCTCGGTTACGGCGCTCTTACTGTCACGGGCCGCTCCTATTTCCGGGAGCCATTCGCCGCGCAACTGGCCGATTTTGTCACATTCCTTCCGTTTCCGGATTGCCAACATTGTGTTTTTGGCGCGGCAGCCCGCGAGCCGGCGGAATGCCCTCCCGATTGCATGAACGCGTTCATGTGTCAGGCCGAAACTTCGCTTGGGAAAGGAGATATTGGCGCCATCCTGGCCGAGCCGGTGCTGGGCAGGGGAGGGGAAATCGTTCCGCCCGATTGGTTCCTGCCGCTGCTCCGCTCGCTTGCGAATCAATTCGGCGCGGTGCTGATTTTCGATGAAGTTTACACCGGTTTTCATCGCACCGGCCGCCGGTTCGCCTGTGACTGCTGGAATGTCCAGCCCGATTTGATCTGCCTCGGCAAAGCTTTGACTGGCGGATTTCCGCTGGCGGCGTGCGTGGGACGCGCGGAACTGATGGATGGCGCGTGGCCGGAATCCAACGGCGAAGCGCTCCATACCAGCACCTTCCTGGGCAATCCGCTCGGTTGCCGCATGGCTCTCGAATCGCTGGCCCTGCTGGAAGCGGAACCGTGGGGCCGGCGGGCGGAGACGCTGGGCCGGCATCTTCATGAGGGGTTGCTCAAGTTGAAAAGTGGATCGAAACGGTGGGGTTGGACGCGGGGTCTCGGCTTGATGCGCGGCATCGAAGTGGTCGATGCCGCCGGAGCGCCCGATGCGGCTCGGGCGGGACGGCTGGTGGAGGCGATGCTGGCGCGCGGCGTTATCATGCTGAGCGGCGGCATTGGGCAGAACGTTCTTTCGTTTACGCCACCCTTTGTAATCACCGAGGCGGAGATTGATTTCGCGCTGGAACAATTGGACCGGGCGGAAGCGGAGATGCTGTGATCAAGGGATGGGATCAATTCCCCATAGCGGGATTCTTCCAATAGACGATGGTCTTGCCGTCGCGATAGGCTTCCTTCCAGCCGGGTACGGTGGTGATGAACTGGTTGAGCAGGAGATGCCGGTCCAGCAACGCCGAGTCGTAACGGCCCTGAGCGAGCTTCTCCCTCCAGCCCGGCGCGCAGCCGTAGAGATCCACAAAGTCGTAGACGGTCTTGTCGCCGTAAAAATCGCCCCGGTCATCGAAGCTGACCCGGAAACCGGGCCGCGCGTTCCAGAGCAACGGTCCCGCGTTCCAGGTGGTGGTGAGGGGACGCTGAAAACGGTCCGGATGCGCGCGCACGAAATCGGCTAACTGAGGTGTGATGCTGGCGCCGACAAAGATATTCCGCGGCAAAGGCGTTTGCGCGTAAAGCCACGAGATGAGCAAGGCGGCGATCAGCGCCAGCCACGCATCTGCGCCCGCCCGCCGCTGCATGGCCTGGAATTCCCGCAGCCGCTCGCCCAGCGCATCGAGCAAGTCCGCGATCAGGGAATACCTTTCCCGGAAAATGGGGAACCACGGTCCGCGGCACAAAGCCTCGAAATCCCTCGCCACCGGGACCGCGGCGACGATCATCAGAAGCAGCACGTGCCGCTGCGCCTTGAGTCCCTCATCGAGAAAGAAAAGCACGGGCAGTACCATCTCCCAACGCCATTCCGGCGCGGGGCGGCAGAGCCGCGCTAGGAAAACCACGAAGATAATGAAGAGCACCGTGAGGGCCGACATATTGACATCGAGAAAATTGGGCGGGCGATATTCATCCCAAAGCGCAAAGCTTTTGTAGGTGGTGGCGAAGAGGAAGACTTGCCGCAACAGCCGCTCCCCCCACGGATTGACCATCACGGCCACCGCGCAAAGAGAGGTTAGCCCGATCCAGGGCAGGAGCGGCGCCTTGGCCCGGTCTATCCGGTCCGTGATCCGGTCGAGCGCGCGTCCGAAAATTGATAGAGTCCAAAAGACCAGCGCCGCCGCCCACCCCGCATGGAGATTGGCCCATGCGATAAAGACCGGCGGCAGGAGAAGCCAGTCGAGCTTGCGGGGAACATTTTGCCGCCGCCAGACTTCGACCACGAGGGTCATGAAAAGATAAGTGAAAAGAACGGGCCGCGCTGAGTAATGAAGATGGAGGGTCAGAAAAGCGACGCCGGTGACGGTCAGCACCGTTCCGGCCGGCAGATGGGCCTGGAGCAAGGTGCGGTAGATTCCAAGAACAGTTACGGCAAAAATCGTGGAGCAAAAGACTCCGGCTAAGCCGAGGCCGCCGGCGCGATAGAGTTCGCCCAGGGTTGTTTCGAAGGCCCACTCGAAATCGAGCCACGGCTGGCCTGCCTGGGTAAAGCTTAGCGGATCGGCATGGGGAATCCGGCCCGTTTCCACGATAAACTCGGCGGTGCGCAGATGCCGGCCCACGCCCGGATCCTGGAACATCGTCGCGCCGCCGGTGAAAATCCAAAGTTCAATGGCGAGAAAAAGAAAAAAACCAAAAG
This sequence comes from Methylacidiphilales bacterium, assembly GCA_035508775.1. Lineage (GTDB taxonomy): Bacteria > Verrucomicrobiota > Verrucomicrobiia > Methylacidiphilales > UBA1321 > JABDGH01. Next base: position 18,890 of record DATJMI010000170.1, on the reverse strand, counting down.
TCGGGAGCCACCAAACGATTTTCGTTGGGGACTCAGCCATGGCCGACAAGATAGAAGCCCTCACCCGCTTCTGTCACCGCGAATCGCGGCCAAGCCGGCGCGCGTGGCCTCCGCTGAAGAGAAGCCACGCGCGCAAAGTATTAGGATGATTGCGCCGCTTGCGCGATCTGCGAATTGATAATCATTGAATAAACCCCTTTAAGTTGCTGGCCTATATTGAGTAAAATTCCAATGGCCACAATGGAGATAACGGCAAGAATAAGAGCGTATTCGACGAGAGTCTGACCCCGGTCTGATTTCGGGTGCCGCATCCAGGCCCCGGCCTGGAGTAAAAAACGAACTGCCCGCCTTTTGATTCGGTTCATGCCACTCACCTCCTTTCTGAAATGAACCCGAAAGGCATGGTAACACCGGTCCAAGACCGGGTTTCCCGCCGCGATACGTTGGAACGTTCGCGGATTGAATGTGATCGCAACCACTGAGACGTGGGAACCACCATGGTCGTTCTGGGTTTTGTCTGAAAGTCATACAATGGGAGATTGTTTCCCGACATTCATATTAAGTGTTCTGCAGGGGCAAGACTAAGGCTAGGCAAAATTAACGGACATTAACAAATTCATGCAATAAACATGCCATACACCGAAAATTTCCTCTATAAATCACTTACGTCAAATGCAAAAGTAGTCTTATTAACGTCTTAAATAACCAGGTTGCTTTGGCCCCTTTGGGACCGTGCGAGAAAATCAGGCAAAGGCTGCCTAGAGGTCATCCGAAAAATTCCTCGTGGCAGCGCCGGGGGATTAATTCCCATCTTCTCGTAAAACTTAGGCATCTTTTCGGTTTAAAAATAGAGTTGATCTGACATTCTAAAACATGTCGGCCCTCTTAAAACGCTAAGGCCGCTTTGTTTGAAACGCCATCAAAATGAAGCGCGAGAGAATCGATGACCAAGCTTAATCAGGATATTTTTGTTACTACGCGGTGGACCATGGTTCTGCGGGCCGCCCGTTCCGATACCGTGCGTGCGCGCGCCGCTTTGGAGGATTTGTGCCAGGCCTACTGGTATCCGCTTTATGCTTACGTCCGCCGGCGTGGTTACAGTCCTCATGACGCCGAGGATCTTACTCAGGGATTTTTCGCGCGAACCTTGAAACTGGATTCCCTGGCGGAAGTGGGCCGGGAAAAAGGAAAATTCCGGGCATTTTTGCTCGCCTCGATGAACCACTTTATCGCGGATGAATGGGCCCGGGCCTCCGCGCAAAAACGTGGCGCTCAGCGAACGATTTCATTGGATGCGGAAATGGCGGAAAACCGTTACCGAAGCGAACCGGCCGACCGACTGACGCCGGAGCGGGTGTTCGAGCGACGATGGGCCCTCACGCTGCTGGAAAATATCGTCCAGCGTCTTCGTGGCGAATACGAGGCTTCAGGCCAGGGCGCATTCTTCCTGGAAACGCGCTTTGCCATTACAGGCGACAAGAACGCGGTGCCCTACAAGGAGTTGGCTTCGCGGCTCGGCATGACGGAAGAGGCGCTCCGGGTGGCGGTGCACCGTCTCCGGCAACGCTATCGCCGGGCGCTGCATGAGGAAATCGCCCAGACGGTGACCGGCGAAGCGGAGATTGTGGAGGAATTGAATTGTTTGCGGAGGATTCTTTCCACATAGCTTGGTTAAGCTCGGTGGTCGTCATGACTCAGATTTTTCTGTAACATTGCTTAGATGATTCCTCTGATAGTAAGTGGAGCCCTTCATGCTTACTGAAAAGAAATGTCCGACGTGTGGGAAGCCAGTGATCGAAACCGCCCTAATGGGACTTTGCCCGGATTGTCTGGTGCAGGCTGGGTTTGGCACTCTTGATCCGGGGCCGGATGCGGCGGGAAAGCCGCCCTTTGTACCGCCAACCCCGAAGGAACTGGCCCGATTTTTTCCCGGACTGGAGATTATCGAGTTGATCGGCCGCGGGGGAATGGGAGCGGTCTACAAAGCGCGCCAAAAGCGGCTGGAACGGCTCGTGGCGTTAAAAATCCTCCCGCCGGGCGTGAGCCAGGATACTTCCTTTGCCGACCGTTTTGAGCGGGAGGCCAAGGCCCTGGCCCAACTGCATCATCCGAATATCGTGACCGTTTACGATTCCGGACAGACGGATGGCTTGTTCTACTTTTTCATGGAATTGGTGGACGGGGTCAATTTGCGCCAGACGCTCGATACCGGCCTCCTTTCGCCTGCGCGGGCTTTGGCCATCGTGCCACAAATTTGCGATGCGCTCCAGTTCGCGCACGACCGGGGAATTATTCACCGGGACATCAAGCCGGAGAATATTCTGCTCAATAAAGAGGGCCAGGTGAAAATCGCCGACTTCGGAGTGGCCAAGATTGTCGGGCGCGAGCCGTCAAAAGCGCCGAACAACGCGACGGAAGCGGGGAGAGTGATCGGCACGCCGCAGTACATGGCCCCCGAGCAGCTTTCCCATGCTCCGGAGGTTGACAATCGAGCCGATATCTATGCGCTGGGCGTGGTGTTTTATGAGATGCTCACAGGCGAGCTGCCGGCGGGCAAATTCGAACCACCGTCGCAAAAGGTTCAAATCGATGTGCGCCTGGATGAAGTGGTGCTGCGCGCGATGGAGAAGAAACCGGAACTGCGTTACCAGCAGGCCAGCGTGATGAAGACGCAGGTGGAGACCATTGCGAGCACGCCGGAAGCCGGCATGGCTCGGGTTGCGCCCGAATCACCACAGAGGTCGGGAACGAAGGAAGCCGTTTCTTCGCCGCGCTTTTCGCGCAAGACCGTCATCGGCGCATGTTGGGCGGGCGCCGGTTTGGTGACCGTTTTGCTAACGATGTTGTGTTGGCACTTCTATGTCGTCAACCAATCCAGGACGAATAGCCTGGGGATGAAATTCGTTCCGGCTGGAACCGATGGCGTTTTATTCTCCGTCTGGGACGTGCGGGTGAAAGATTTCCGGGCATTTGTTGATGCCACCGGTTACGATGCCACCGGGGATATGACTTCATTGCGAAGCGATGGTTGGAAAAAAAGAGGTGACACCTGGAAAAATCCCGGCTTCACCCAAACGGAAAATGATCCTGTAGTGGGTGTAAGCGGAAACGATGCCATAGCCTTCTGCCAATGGCTGACCGAGAAAGAACGGACGGAAGGGAAACTGGCGCCGAATCAGGAGTACCGTCTGCCGACGAACGCGGAGTGGGACAGTGCCATTGGGCCGACTCTTTATCCGTGGGGTAATGAATGGCCGCCGCCGCCACGAGCGGGCAATTACGCAGGAGACGAAGCCAAGTATGAAAACTGGCCAAAATGGTCCACCCTTGAAAATTATGATGATGGGTATCCTCGCACGAGCCCGGTGGGGAGTTTTAAGCCCAATGTCTATGGATTATATGATATGGGAGGTAATGTGTGGCAATTGTGTACGAATAACTGGGCGCTACGAGGGGCTTCGTGGAGCCGTAAATTGCGCGAGGAGCTCGCTTCCTCATCGGAGTCGATATGGCATACGGCGAATCTTCGTGCCGACGATATTGGATTTCGTATTGTCCTGGTGGTTTCGCCTGGCGCCAACCCCCAAGTTACCGAATCGCCTGCGCCCGAGACTACAACACAGGTTACCGAAGAGAATTCCGCGATGAATGATGTCGCCAATCAATCCAGGACGAATAGTCTGGGGGTGAAATTCGTTCCGGCTGGAACCGATGGCGTTTTATTCTCCGTCTGGGATGTGCGGGTGAAGGATTTCCAGGCATTTGTTAATGCCACCGGCTACAACGCTACGGGAAATATGCAATCCATCCAGAGCGAGGGCTGGAGGGTGATAGGCGATACCTGGAAAAATCCCGGCTTTAGCCAAACGGAAGATGATCCCGTGGTGGGTATAAGCGGAAACGACGCGCAGGCGTTCTGTCTCTGGCTGACCATGAAGGAACGGGCGGAAGGGAAATTGACGGCCAACCAGGAGTACCGCCTGCCGACGAACGCGGAATGGAGCAAGGCGGTTGGATCATCGACTCTTTATCCATGGGGTGACGAATGGCCCCCGCCGCCTGGAGCGGGTAATTACGCGGGTATCGAAGCCCGGGATGCAAAATGGTGGCGCGACCGTCCGACTATTGAAGATTATAGCGACGGGTATTCTCGCACGAGTCCGGTGGGAAGTTTTAAGCCCAACGCCTACGGACTATATGACATGGGAGGCAACGTGTGCCAGTGGTGTCAGGATGACTGGGCGCTGCGAGGGGCTTCGTGGTCGAAAGACACGTCTCAAGATCTGCTCTCTTCGGATACGTGGCACCAAGATCCGAATTATCGCCGCGATGACTGCGGATTTCGCATTGTTCTGGTGACTTCACCCACCGGCACCCCGCCGGACCCCGGATACCTTGGTGGCTGATTTTCCTCGTTCTCAAGTTGCATTTGGGAACATCCGTGTCTGCGCAGCTTCGTTGCTCTTGCTTCCATAAAAGAATAAAGGCGTCAGGCATGAAGGCACTAAGATAAGCGGGCTTTGGGATGAATTTTGAGTAATAACACCTTTTATGAACGCCATCGCTAAAAATTATAAGTCATTTGCATTAAAAATCTTATGCAATATATTTTCGTTCTTATCGAATTTCAAGAAACACTTGTCTTAGTGCCATTCGCGTCAGGCATCTATCTTGTGGGAATAAAGCTGCGGGCTATCCCGCAACGCAAAGGCTCGAAATCATTTCTGGCTTCCGGTAAAGTTGTTTTCCTATGCCTTCGGTCTTCATCAAAACTTACGGCTGCCAGATGAACGTGCGCGACTCGGAACAAGTCGCCCGGGACCTGGCCAGGCGCGGCTACGACTTGGCGGAGCGCGAGGAAGGCGCCGATGTGGTATTGCTTAATACTTGTTCGGTGCGCGACATGGCCGAGCAAAAGGCGATGGGCCGGATGGGGACGGTGGCAGGCCGCAAGAAGCACCGCCAGCACCAGATCATCGGCTTTCTCGGTTGCATGGCGCAAAGCCGGGGCGCGGCGATTCTCGATGATCTGCCCCATGTCGATTTAGTGATCGGCACGCAAAAATTTCATGAAGTAGGCCGCCACATTGATGCTCTTTTCCAGCGGCACCGGGAAAAAAAAGAACCGGCGCCGATTGTGGACATCGCCGAGGAGACCGGCTCGCAGAACACGATCCGGGATCATCTGTTGGCGCCGCGGCAGGTCTCGGCCTTCATCTCGATCATGCAGGGATGCAACATGCATTGCACATTTTGCATCGTGCCCAGCACGCGGGGCGCGGAACGGTCGCGGCCCATCGCGGAGATTGTCGCCGAGGCCGAGGCGCTGGCGCGGCAGGGCGTGAAAGAGGTGACGCTGCTCGGCCAGATCGTCAATCTCTACGGGCGGCACGAATTTCCCGTGGTGGCGGGCCGTTCGCCGTTCGCGCAACTATTGCATGCTGTCTGCGCGGTGCCGGGGATCGCGCGCGTGCGCTTCACGTCGCCCCACCCGGTTGGCTTCAAGGATGACCTCATCGCCTGTTTTCGCGAGTTGCCGAATCTGTGCGAGCATGTGCATCTTCCCGTCCAGTCGGGCAGCGACCGCATTCTCAAGGCGATGCATCGCGCCTACACCCGTGCCGGTTATTTGCGGTTGGTCGAAAAACTGCGCGCCGCGCGTCCCGGTATCGCTTTCACCACCGACATCATTGTGGGCTTTCCCGGCGAGACGGGGGAGGATTTCCGCCAGACCTGCGATTTGGCGCGGGAGGTTGACTTCGACAACGCTTTTGTTTTCCGCTACTCGCCCCGGCGCGACACGCCCGCCGCGACGATGGAGGAGCAATGGTCCGAGGAAGTGAAGATGGAGCGCAACCAGGCGCTTTTGCGGCAGCTCGATGAAATGGCCGCGCGCCGCGTGCGCGAATTGCTGGGCCGCGAGGAGGAAATTTTGGTCGAGGGCGAAAGCCGGACCAACCCCAAGCGCTTTCAGGGGCGCACCCGCGCCAACCGGCTTGTCCTCATCGAAGCGAATGAACGGTGGCGCGGCGAAATGCTCCGCGTGCGTCTGACCGAATCGACGGGTTTCACCTGGTATGCGGAGCCGGTTTTGGCTTAGAGCAAGCCTTCAGCTATCGTGAAAATTCTTTTCTTCGCGCAAACCCGTCTCGCCGCTGGGTGTGAGGAATGCCTCTTGCAGTTGGACCGGGCGATAACCCAAGACGAGTTTTGGGACAGACTGGGCCAAGAGCATCCTGCTCTCCTTTCGCATCGCAAAACCGCGCGGCTGGCGCGGGGGGAAAGCTATCTCCAGCCGGACGAGTTGCTCCATCCCCATGACGAAATCGCCATCATCCCGCCTGTTTCGGGAGGGTGAACGAGTGGCGAAGATGCTTCGCGTTTGCCCTTTGCAAAATGAGAGCAATAATTAAGTTCCGGCTTGGTCCGGAAGGGATTACATCCTTGCCAGCCGCTTTTACCAAGGACAGCGGCTTGACCCTCACCGCTGAACTGGTATCCTTGCCACTCCATGTTCCGCCCTCGTCCGTTCCTCTATTGTCTGCTGGCTGTTGCGCTGGCCTTGCCCGCCAGGGCCACTCTGACCTGGATTCCAGGCGAAGGCTGGTCGGACGATAGCAGCGGCACCGATGCCACCGCGAGCAGTTCCCGCGATCAGCTTGAATTGGCCCATAAGGCGGAAGCCGAAGGCCGCCGCGACGATGCGCTCAAAGCCTACAAGGCGCTGCTGCGCCGGTGGCCTCTTTCCTTTTTCGCGCCGGAAGCGCAATTCCGCGTGGGCAAGCTCCTCGAGGACGAGGCCGATTTTGCCAGCGCCTTCAAGGCCTTTCAGATCATGGTGCAGAAATATCCTTCCAGCGATTATTTCGAGCAGGCGCTGGGCGAGCAGTACCGGATCGCGAACCTGTACCTGGCGGGCGAGCCGCAGCGTATCTGGAAAATACCGGTGGGGCCTTCGATGGACCATACGGTGGAGCTGTACCAGCAGGTCATCAAAAACGCGCCCTACGGCACCTACGCCGCGCAGTGCCAATTCAACATTGGTTTGGCCCGCGAGCAACAGCGCAGGTACACCGACGCGGTCGATGCCTATCAATTGGTAATCGACAATTACCCCATGAGTTCCGTCGCGGCCAACGCGCAGTACCAGATTGGTTACGCTTGGATGCGCGCCTCGACTTCAGGCGATTACGACATGGGCGCAGCGAAAAAGGCAGTTGACGCTTTCCAGGACTTTCTGGTCCGCTATCCCGACAGTGACAAGGCGGTGCAGGCGCAGGAAAATATTCAAAAACTGGGCCAGCACCAGACTCAAGGCGCCTTTGCCGTGGCCAAATTTTACGAAACGCAGCATCAGCCTCGCGCGGCATTTATCTATTACAATGAGGTGATCCGCGAGGATCCCAATGGACCGCAAGCGCAATTGGCCAAGAAGCGGATCCAGGAACTCAAGCCGGTGCTCGACGCGCTGCCCGGCGGGGTCGGGCCGGATGGCACGCCGCTGGTGGCCCAGGCGCAAAACACCACGAGCAGTTCAAGCGCGCCCGCAACCGATCCAGGGCCGTCCACTTCTTCGCCCAATACCGAGCCGCCCGACACGGCGCCGGGCGCGGGCACGCTGCCGACCGATCCAAATGCACCGGTGACGAGTTCTTCGCCCGGCGCCACAGCGGCGGGGGCTGCCTCCACGCCGGGTGGCAATGGCTCCAATTCTCCGGCCAACACATCCGCCGGCACCAGCGGCGCTTCTGACGCGGCGCCGGCCGACGCGGCGGCTTCCAGCGAGGCACTTGACCACACGCCGTTACCTCAATGAACGGGGGAGTCGCTTACAGGCGCTGGACGCGTTTGTTTTTGGCGGGGGTGGCCCTGACCTGCGCCGGATGCGCCGGTTACCGGGTGGGCAATGTCTCCGGCCGGAATGTCCAGGGTGTGCGCAGTGTTTACGTGCCGGTGGTCAAGAACACCAGCTTGCAGCCGGATCTCCAAGTCACCGTGACGAATGCCATCATCCGGCGGTTCAACGATGACGGCACTCTGGAAGTGAATCAAGACCCCAATGCCGATTCGGAACTTGATCTGACGATCACCAATGTGCAGGAAACCGCTCTCCGTAGCAGCACGAGCAATATTTACACCACGGCCCAGTATCAGGTAACGATCAATGCGACGGCAACTTTCGTGAATCGCAAGCTTGGCCGCAAAATTTTCGAAAACGTGGCGGTAAACGGCGATACGTCTTTCTTTACCCAGGCTGATATCCAGGAAGGCGAGCGTCAGGCGCTTCCTTTGGCCGCGGAGGATCTTGCGCAAAACACCGTCAAACTGGTAACCGAGGGCTGGTAATTTTTCCGGTACATGGTGCTTTTGCTTCCAAGAGGCTGTCCGAAAAGTAGGCATGGGTCACATGACGAGTCGAATTTGGGCTGAATCGAGGCGCGAGCGACGAGCATACCCGCATGCGTCTGTTGGGAATTGTCCACTTGAATATTCGGCCCTGTAACTCGGCCAGAAAGTAATGACTTATACGAATCCCTAAGCCTTGTCTCGGCTATCTGGCATTTCATGCGAAGCACGGGTAGCCAATAACTGAGGTGATCTGGAGTTCCTTTGCCGGCCACCGGGTCAGAGCAGAATCTGCTTCTACCGGCGTGGAAAAAGCCGCATTCTGATTGCTCGAGCAGCCATGGCGAAACGATTCATGAGAAAGAAGATCGCCAATGGCGAAGTTTCTACGCCGGCAGCCAGAAAAATGGTGTCGGTTCCGCCGCTGCCGGAGTGGCTGAACCGAGATTGGCTGTGGGGGCTGGCCTTGGTTCTAGCCGTCATTTTGACCTACATCCCAGTCTGGTGGGCGGGATTTATTTGGGACGACGATGTTAATGTAACAGCAAATTCATGCATCGTGGGGCCCTTAGGGTTTAAGGAAATTTGGACAACGAGCGCGGCTGACATATGTCCCTTGGTGCTCACCACGTTTTGGATGGAGCATGCACTGTGGGGCTTGAATCCGCTGCCCTATCATCTGGTGAACGTTTTGTTGCACGCGGCGTGCGCGGTGTTGCTCTGGCGAGTCTTGCTGAGCTTGAACATACCGGGCGCTTGGCTGGGCGCGGCGCTTTGGGCCTTGCATCCTCTTCAGGTGGAAACCGTGGCGTGGGTCAGTGAAACGAAAAACACGCAATCCTGTCTGTTTTATCTGCTCTCAGTTCTTTTCTTTGTAAAATATGTAAGAGCAAGAAATCCCGAAACGGAAACCAGAGTCAGTTGGAATTATGCGTTGACTTTGCTTTTCGCTGCTCTGGCAATGGCGAGCAAGTCGTCAACGGTGGTATTGCCTGTAGTCCTTGGTTTATGCGCTTGGTGGATGGAAGGGCGGTGGCGATGGCGCAATCTAAGGGTGATAGGGCCGGTCTTTGTCATGTCCGTTATCGCCAGCACCGTCTCAATGTGGACGCGATATTCGCGGCAAGAGTACGATGCGCAATGGGTGCGGAGCTGGCCAGAGCGTGTGGCGGCGTCCGGCGATGTGATCTGGTTCTATCTCGGCAAACTGATTTGGCCTCATCCGCTGATCAACAGTTATCCGTCTTGGGAGATTGATGCCGGACAATGGATTTCGTATCTGCCGTTGCTGGCGGTGGTGGCTGTTCTGATTATGTTGTGGTGTAAACGCCGGTACTGGTCCCGTGCCTGGTTTTTCCCTTTCGCCTATTTTGTGGCGGCGTTGTTTCCTGTGCTGGGATTCGTTACGATGAGTTCCAGCGCTCATTCTCTGGTGGCTGATCATCTTCAGTATCTGGCCTCCATGGGGCCGTTGACTCTGGTTGGAGCGGGTTTGGTCCGGCTCGCCGATTTTGTGATTCCGGCAAGGCGGTGGCTGCAATCGAGTCTCTATGCCGGACTACTGCTAATTCTCGGCGTGGCAAGCTGGCAACGGAGTTGGGCTTATGAAAATTCGGAAACGCTCTGGGCTGACACCCTCGCCAAGAATCCGGGTTGTTGTATCGGCTACAACAATCTTGGCTTAGTCTTTCTGCAAAAGGGAGAGACAGACAAAGCGATCCCCGAGTTTCAAGAGGCTCTCAGTATAAATCCTAATTTTGGAGCAGCTCGCGACGATCTCGGCGATGCGTTCATGGAAGAAGGGCGAATCGACAAAGCAATAGATCAATACCGGGAAAATATAAAAATCGATCCCGGCTACCTTGTAGCTTACACGAACCTCGGCGTCGCCCTTTTAAAGAAGGGACAGGTGGACGAAGCAATCGTCCAGTTTAAAAAAGCCTTGGAAATCAACGCCAATCATTGCGCAACTCGGTGCAATCTTGGCAATGCGCTCATGCAAAAGGGACAATGGCAGGAGGCGATGGCCCAATTCCAAAAGGCCTTGGAAATCAATCCCAATTATGCCAATGCCCACGCCGACTTGGGCGGGCTTTTTTTGCAAACAGGACAGATTGACGAAGCGATCTCCCAATACACAAAGTCCCTGGAGATCGACCCGCATCAGACCGGCGCATATTGCAATCTTGGCGATGCTCTTATGCAAAAAGGACAATGGCAGGAGGCGATGGCCCAATTCCAAAAAGCGCTGGCAATTGATCCCCAAAGCGCCGATGCTCACAATGATGTCGGTGGGATTTTTCTACGATTAGGACAACTGGATCGGGCGATAGCCGAATATCAAAAAACCCTGGAAATTAATCCCAATTTCGCTGAGACCCACACCAATCTCGGTTTTGTTTTGTTGCAAAAGAGACAAATTGATCAAGCCATCAGCGAATATAAAAAGGCTCTGCAAATAAACCCCAGTCTCATCTTTGCTCATGAGAATCTGGGGAATGCTCTGTTGCAAAAAGGACAAGTAGACAAAGCAATATTTCAGTTCCAAGAGGCCCTGCGGCTGAAGCCAGATGATATCGAGGCAAAAAATAATCTGGCCAAGGCGGAGGCGATGATCCGGCAGCAGGCTCAGCAGAAATAATTGAGCATCTCAATTATATTCATCTTCAAGGAGTTGCAAAACGCCACTTAATTTTCGGGAATTGTTTCGGTACTGCCCACGGCAGTATTCTTTTTGGGCAAGCGTTACTGCCGTTCGCAGGACCGCTCGGCTTCTTGCTCCAAGGCAAAAAGCCTTTCGGTGTGGCCCATGCCTACTTTTCGGACAGTCTCCAGGGTTATTGACGCCATTTGACAAACCCATGTTGCCAAACGCGGCCAAGACGGGTATGACATTCCAATGGCAGTGGTAAAAAGGACGCGGAGAGGGACTAGTCCCATGGCGACAATCACGTCCGACGACTTGATGAAGGAATTCTTCCGCTCCAAGGAAGTTATTTATTCTCCGGGCACCACAATTTTCAAGGAAGGTTCCAAGGCGGACTGTTGCTATCTTATCATCCAAGGCAAAGTTCAGATTACGAAAAAAGCAAAGCGGGGCGGAAACATTCAGCTGGCCAAGGTGACTGCGGGCGAATTTTTGGGCGAGATGGCCATGCTTTCCGGCGCCAAACGGAGCGCGAGCGCCGTGGCGCTGACCAGCGTCAAGGTTATTGTGATTGAATACGATGAATTCGAGATGCTTTTGAAAAAGGAGCACCCTTTTGCCGCCCGGCTTTCCTTTCATCTGGCTCATGTGCTGGCGGCGCGTTGCCAGCGCCTGCTTCGGTTGATTGCCCATCCACCCAAAGTTGTGCCAATGGGCGGAAAGAAAATACCTTCCGATGTTAGCGTCGCCCTCAACCGTGTCTATACGCTCTGGGCTGTTTGACCGGCCCGAGCCATTTGTTTCCGTACCCAAAGCGTACGGGGCGAAATCGCCGGTTCTGGTAATCATTCCGGCTCGCAATGAAGCGGCTTCCATCGGCCGGGTCGTGCGCGGTTGCTGCCGGGCCGGCTTTGCCGTCCGGGTTATCGATGATACCAGCAGTGACGGCACGGCTCTCCTGGCCAGGCAGGCGGGCGCGGACGTTGTGAGTCTGGCCGGATCGTGCCATGGTAAAACGGCGGCGCTACGCCATGCTCTTGCTCAACTGCCGGATCAGGCGGAATGGCTTTTTTTTCTTGATGGCGACGGTCAGCATGATCCGGACGATTTGGAGCGTTTTTGGGAAGCCCGCCACGGGGCCGATCTTGTCGTCGGCAATCGCCTGCCCGATGCGGCGCGCATGCCCTGGTTGCGGCGCTGGACCAATCGCGCCATGTCGGCTTTGCTGCGGCAGAGCGGCGTGGCCGACAGCCAGTGCGGCTACCGTCTGGTGCGGCGAAGCTGGCTCGGTTCCTGGCGGCCGGCGGGACAGCATTTTCAATTTGAGACGGAAATGGCGCTCCTGGCGGCAAGCCGTTCCTGCCGTGTGGTCAATCTGCCGATTGCCGCCACCTATGGCGGCGAAAAATCGAAAATCGTCCCCTGGCGCGATGCGTTGAATTTCGCGCGCTGCCTGCTTGACCGCCGCTGACAGCGCTTTCCGGTGGCCAAGGCGTGGGGCGCATGCCATGATTTCCCGGCCATGAGTGAACATCCGGACCTGACCAGTCTGCTGGCGATGGCGGTTGAGCGCCAAGCGTCCGATTTGCACATCCACTGGGGGACCCCGCCGCTGGCGCGCGTCCATGGGGAAATCGTTCCGATCCTGGAAGAGCCGCTCGATGCCGAGGCGTGCCATCACCTTGTTTTTAGCGGACTGACGGAAATTCAGCAGGTCCGGTTGCAGGAGGATTTGGAACTCGATTTTGTGCTCAATATTCCGGATCTCGGCCGCTTTCGTTGCAATGCTCATTACGCCCGAGGCTGTGTCGAGGCGGCCTATCGCCACATCCGGGGCACCGTGGGCGATCTGGAGGCGCTGGGGCACCGGCCCATTGTCACGGAACTATGCCGGCGCAAGGAGGGGCTGATTTTGGTCACCGGCCACTCCGGGATGGGGAAGACGACCACGATGGCCGCGATGGTGCAATGGATCAGCCGCTTCCGCTCCGGGGTGATTATCACCATCGAGGATCCGGTCGAGTACAACATTGCTCCGGCGCTGGGGATCGTCAAACAGCGCGAAGTCGGCACCGATACAAAATCATTCGCGTCGGGTCTGCGGAATGCGGCGCGGCAGGACCCGGATGTGATCGTCATTGGCGAGATGCGCGACCCGGAGACGATGCAGGCCGCATTAACCGCCGCCGAGACGGGGCATCTTGTCATCGGCACGCTCCACACCATCGATGCCTCTAAAACGGTCGACCGGATCGTCAACGTCTTTCCCGGCGATCAACAAAATCAGGTGGTCACGCAACTGGCCAACTGTCTCCTGGCGGTGATTTCCCAGTGGCTGTTGCCCCGGGCCGACGGCCAGGGGCGGGTGCTGGCCGTGGAAACGATGATTATCAACCCGGGTATTCGCGCCTGTATCCGGGATCACAAGCCCCACATGATCACGGGGCAGATCGAAATTGGCGCGCAGGAGGGAATGAACACGCTCGACGAGAGCCTCGCCCGTTTGTGCGAGGAGGGCCTCATTACCCACCAGGAGGCGCTCTCGCACGCGCGCGACCCGAACCGTATTCCCAAGCCGGCGCCGAAGAAGAAGGGCTTTTTCGGATAACCGCCAGCCGTGCCGCCATGAATGCCGGATCGGTGACGACGCTTTTGCAGACGGCGGCCAATTCGCTCGGCCAGCCGATTGAGTATCCGCGCGGCGGCACGCCCGAAGTCACCGCTTTTCTGGCCAAGATGGCGCCGGGGGAGGAGACGGGGTGGCACCAGCACCCGGTTCCGCTGCTCGGTTATATTCTCGAAGGGCAAATCACCATTTATCAGGTGAGCGGCGAAAAGCGGACCGTGCAGGCGGGCGAGGTATCGCTGGAAAGCGTTGGGGTGCTCCACAACGGCGTCAATGAGGGAGCCGTCCCGGTGAAGATGATCGTGTTTGCCATTGGCCTCAAGGGCGTGCCGGTGACGGTTGAAAAAGACTGAATTTTTACAAAAAAATCGGAAGAGCACAGGTTCTTCTCGCCGGTCACCGATTCGGCATTAAAATAAGAGCTGTGCCCGCGCCGCAAACTTTTGTTCACCTGCATGTCCATTCCGAATACAGTCTGCTGGACGGCGCCTGCCGGATTCCGGAACTGGCCCGGCGCGCGGCGGAACTCAAGATGCCCGCGCTGGCGCTGAGCGACCACGGTAATCTCTTCGGGGCCATCGAATTTTACAAGGAATGCCTGGCCAACGGCGTGAAGCCGATCATCGGGTGCGAAGTTTACCTGGCGCCGGGCAGCCGGTTGGAAAGAAAGGCGAACAGCCCGAAGGAAGCGGCGACTCATCTTCTGCTCCTGGCGAAGAATGAAACCGGTTATAAAAATCTGGTCAAACTGGTTTCGGCGGCGCACCTGGAGGGGATGTACTACAAACCGCGGATCGATAAGGAAATTTTGCGGCAACACGCCGAGGGTCTTATCGGCACGAGCGCCTGTTTGGCCGGCGAAGTGGCGCGTTATATTCTGGCGGGCCGTCCGAAAGAGGCGGAAAAGTCGATCGACGATTTCCGGAATATTTTCGCGCCGGGCGATTTTTACCTCGAGATCGCCGACCATGGCATTCCGCAGCAGAAGACGGTGGCGGAGGAGTTGTTCCGCTATAGCCGCCAGTTCGGGTTGAAGATGGTGGCGACGAACGACGTTCATTACCTGCGCAAGGAACACGCCGAGGCGCACGACGTTTTGCTGTGCATTCAGACCGGCGCGAAAATCGCGGATGAGAACCGGATGCGCTACAGCACCGCCGAGTTTTATCTCAAGACGCCGGAGGAGATGGGGGCCCTGTTCCGGGAAGCGCCGGAGGCGCTGGCCGCGACCATCGAGATTGCCGAGAAGTGCGACCTCAAGATCGAGCTGGGTAAAAACAAGTTTCCCGATTATACGCCGCCGAAGGGAGAGACGCGTGAGGGTTATCTGCGGCGCCTGTGCGAGGAGGGTCTGGAGCGGCGATTCGGCAAGCGGGCGGAAGATACTGAACTGCGCCAGCGGCTCGATTATGAATTGGGCGTTTTGAGCAAGACCGGCTTTACGAGTTATTTTCTCATTGTTTGGGACTTCATCGATTACGCCAAGCGCAACGGCATTCCGGTCGGCCCGGGCCGCGGGAGCGCAGCGGGGAGTCTCATCGCTTACGTGCTTGGCATCACCGACCTGGATCCGCTGGCGTATGGCCTTTTCTTCGAGCGGTTTCTCAACCTGGAGCGCATTTCGCCTCCCGATATCGACGTCGATTTCTGCTACAACCGGCGGGGCGAGGTGATTGAGTATGTCCGGAAAAAGTATGGCGCGCGTTCGGTGGCGCAGATCATCACGTTCGGCACGCTGGGCGCCAGGATGGCCATCCGGGATGTGGGGCGCGTGATGGGGCTTAGTTATGGCGAGGCCGACCGTCTGGCGAAGATGATTCCCTTCGATCCGAAGATGACCTTGGAAAAGGCGTTCACCGAAAGTCCCGATTTCAAGCGCGCTTACGAGGAGGAGGAGGTGAGCCGCCAGTTGATCGATTCGGCCATGACGCTGGAGGGCGTCTCGCGCCAGGCGGGCGTGCATGCGGCTGGCGTGGTGATTTCGGACCGTGATTTGACCGATTATGTGCCGCTGACGCTCGACGACCATGGCGGCATCGTCACGCAATATTCGATGGATCCGCTGGGTGAGTTGGGCCTGCTCAAGATGGATTTTCTCGGCCTGAAAACGCTGACCGTCATCAAGGATGCCTTGAAGTTGGTCGAGATCACCACCGGCAAAAAGATCGATCCGATGGAAATTCCGCTCGACGACCCGAAGCCGTTCGAGCTGCTCAGCCGCGCGCAAAATGTGGGGGTGTTCCAGGTGGAATCGCCAGGCATGTGCGATTTGTGCCGGCGGCTCAAGCCGCGGCATATCGAGGACATCATCGCGCTGGTGGCGCTTTACCGGCCGGGCCCGATGGAAAACATTCCGGCCTATTCGGATCGCAAGCTCGGCACGGTGGCGATTCAATACGATCATCCGCTGCTCGAACCGATCCTGAAAAACACCTACGGAGTCATGATTTATCAGGAGCAGGTGATGCAGGCGGCCCAGGTGCTGGCCGGGTACACGCTCGGAGGCGCCGATATTCTGCGCCGCGCCATGGGGAAGAAAAAGCCGGAGGAAATGGCCAAGCAGAGGGCCATTTTTATCGAAGGCTGCGCCAAAACAAACAACATTCCGGAGGAGAAAGCCAACCAGCTTTTCGACGTACTCGATAAATTCGCCGGGTACGGTTTCAACAAGGCCCACAGCGCCTGTTACGGCGTGCTGGCTTATCAGACGGCCTGGCTGAAGGCGCGGCATCCGGTGGAATTCATGGCGGCGCTGCTTTCCAATGAACTCGACAACACCGATAAAATCGCCCAATTCGTGGCCGAAGCGAAAGCGATGGGGATTACGGTGCTGCCGCCGAGCGTGAATGAGAGCGGGAGCATTTTCACGGTGAAGGGAAACTCGATCCGGTTTGGCCTTTCCGCGGTCAAGAATGTGGGCGAAGCGGCGGTGAAACTTATTATCGAAGCGCGGAGCAAAGGCGGACCTTTCCGTGATCTGTACGATCTTTGTTGCCGGGTCGAATCGCGCGCTTTCAATAAAAAATTGTTGGAGAGCCTTGTGAAGTGTGGCGCTTGCGATGATTTCGGGCCCAACCGGGCCGAACTGGCCGCGCAGATCGACGGAGCGCTGGCGCAGGCAAACGCGCAGGCGCGCGACCGGGATGCCGGGCAGTCGTCGCTGTTGGATCTGCTTGGGCCGATGGAGCCGGCGGCAAAGAAAAGCAACGGAACGGCCCTGTCAACCGCGTTGCCGGAATGGTCTTTGCGGGAGCGGCTGGGGTATGAAAAAGAATTACTCGGCTTTTATATCACCGGACACCCGCTCGACGAATTCCGCGCCGAATTGGGGGCATTCCAGATTCATACCGTGGGGCAATTGAAGGAAATTTCCGAGGAGATTGATACCCGGGTGTGCGGGCTGATTACGAAGGTCGAAGTCCGTGTGACGCAGAAGGACAAAAAGCCGTGGGCGCGCGTCACGTTCGAGGATCAGACCGCCGCCATGGAAGCGCTGGTTTTTCCCGACAGTTACGCCGCGCTGCCCCGTCCCTTTGGTTTGGGCGACGTGGTGGTGATTTCGGGCCAACTTGACCGGCGTGACGAGCAGCCCAAGCTGCGCGTTTCCCAGGTGCTGTGGCTGCCCGAGGCTTGCGAGCAGCTTTTGCGTGAATTGGCGCTTCATTTGCCATTGGAAGATTGGTTCGATCCGGCCCGCTGGACGCAACTGCGTGAGCTGGTGATGGATGCGCCGGGGCCGGTCAAATTGAGGCTGGTTTGCTCAAAGGCTGGCGCCGGCGGGGAACGCTCCAGCATCGAACTGGCGCCCGCGGACCATTATGGCGTGGCTTGGTCGCCCGAATTTAAGACACGCATGGAAAATTTCCTTGGCGGTTCGCGGTATGAATTGCGCGCCGATCCGCGCATCGCGCGGCAAAAGCGGAAATCGTGGCAGGATCGAACCTCATAAGTTTATTCGATCTTTTCCGTTACGTGGTGACCCTTGTAAAGGGTTACCCGTCTTACATTAAGGGGAGATTAAAAAGAAACTAGGATTATCATCCAAACTAAATAAATAACATAAATCATAAATTTCTTGAAATTCGAAAAAAACCAAACGGTTTCAAAGCAACGAAAAGCTTATTTGATGGTTTAAAGATTTGGTTTTTGGCCGAAAGGATTAATTCAAAACTCGTATTTGCACAAATGTGCCAGAGGCTAAGATGAATATCGCATGGATCAATCAATTGATGTTGCCCGATGTTTGCAACGGTGGCAACAAGGCGACGAAAGCGCGGCCGAGGAAATTATCACCTATCTTTACCCGCTTATTTCGAAAATCGTGCGGCTTCATCTGCCGCGCCGGGAGCAAGAGGAGGATCTGATCCAGGAAATTCTTATGAAGACATTTTCCAGGCTGCATCAATATAAGGGCACGGCGCCGCTGACCCATTGGGTCTCGCGTTTGGCGTTGACGACCTGCCTGGACAAGCTTCGCGCGCAAAAAATTCGCCCGGAAATTCGCCGGACCGATCTGACGCCAGAGGAAGCGGACGTTTTCGACGCGACTTGGCTCGACGGCAGCACCCGCGCCGCGACGGACGCGATTCACGCCCGCGATTTGGTAGACAAACTGCTTGCGACCCTCAAGCCGGAGGACCGGAGCCTGATTTTGATGGTCGATTTGGAAGGGCGTTCCCTGGAGGAAATTTCCGAGACGACCGGCTGGGGCATTTCCAAGATCAAGATGCGGCTCTTCCGCATCCGCAGCCAACTCCGTAAAACCATACAAACCCTGGAACAACGATCATGAGCACAAACCAAGACAATAAATGGGAGGAACTCCTCGCCTTAAGCGCCTCGACTTTCGCCGGAGAGAGCGCCCCGCCGTACGGGTTTATGACCCGGACATTGGCTCAGCTGCGCCAGGAACAACAGGAAGACCGGCAGGTGGGGTGGCTTTGCTGGCGGGCAATCTTTGCTTCGCTGGGCGCATTGGTGGTGGCTGCCAGCGTGACGATCAGCGTTCACAATTACTCCAATCGCGGAGATGATATGGAACCGGGTATAGGAAGGTTTATCCAGGTGGAAAATATCCAGGTTTCATGATATGAAGTTTCATGCCCATGCTTCCGTCCGGTAAGATTGGAATTGCTTTTGCAGGAGTCTTTTTGATCGGCGCCGCGAGCGGAGGACTGATCACCTGGAGCCTCACGGAAAAGGGCTCCACCGATATTTCCACGTTCATGACCCATACGAATGACCGTGATCAGGTCATCGTTGACCGCATCA